>VAWS01000075.1 GCA_005884515.1 Actinomycetota bacterium | reverse complement strand
ACGGCGACGCTGGACTACGAAGAGGTCGTTCGCCAGATCTCGAAGATCGTGTCATCGGAGGCGTACTCGTTGATCGAAACGCTCGCGGATCGCATCGCGCGCACGATCCTCGAGCACGCCTACGTGGAAGACGTGTGGGTGCGTGTGGCGAAGCCCGAGGCGCCGCTCGCCGAAGAAGTCGAGGAAGTCGCCGTCGAGATCACGCGCTCTCGCGAGGATCTCGGCCCTGCGCGTTGACGCGCGCATACCTCGGTCTGGGCTCCAACCTCGGCGACCGGCGCGCGCTGCTGCGTCAGGCGGTCGAAGCGCTCGACTGGGGTGACGTTTCCGTCGTCGCGCGTTCGCGCGTGTACGAGACCACGCCGGTGGGCGGTCCGGCAGGTCAGCCCGACTTCCTCAACCAGGTCATCGCCGTGGAGACGGCGCTCGACGCGCGCGGGCTGTGGGAGCGCTGCTCCGCGGTCGAAGCGTCACTCGGCCGGTCCCGCGAGCACGAGACGCGGTGGGGCCCGCGCGCGATCGATATCGACGTGCTGACGTTCGGCGACGAGGTCGTGGCGGAACCGGACCTCGAGATCCCGCACCCACGCATCGGCGAGCGCGCCTTCGTCCTCGTTCCCTTGGCCGAGATCGCGCCGCAGCTGCAGGTCGGGTCGCTCGGGAACGCCGCCGAGCTTGCCGGCGGGCTCGGTGCGGATGGTTCGGTTCGTCCGGTGGAGGATTGAAGGGCAGAGCAACCGGCGGGGTCGAACGCCGTTATACTGGGTGAAACCGAACGGTACCGACCACGGACCGGAACGGAGGAAGACTTGACCGCACCATCCCGGCCATCTCCGGCCGAACTGTCTCCCCCCAGCTCGCCGTTCACCGTCGCCGTCCTCGGCGCGGGGCGGGTCGGCGGCTCCTTCGCCAAGGCCCTTCGAGCAGCCGGTCACGACGTCCTGGCGGAGCTGCGGCGAGACGATGACCCGGCGCCGATCGCGCGCGCCGACGTGATTGTGATCGCGGTCCCCGACGACGCGCTCGCGGAAGCTACGGCCGCCGTCGCGCGCCTCGGGCGCGCCGGAGCGGTCGTGATCCACACCTGCGGGATCCAAGGCCTCGCGCCGCTCGAGGGCTGCGGGCCCTTCGTTGCGGCGATCCACCCGGCCGTTCCCGTTGCATCGTCCGAGCAGACCTTCACCGGCGTGATCTTCGGCGTCACCGCACCCGACGTGATGAAGGAGTGGAGCGCACGGTTCGTAGCGGACCTCGGCGGAACACCGCTGTTCGTTCCCGAAGGGGAACGCGTTCGCTACCACGCTGCGCTCTCGACGGCGTCGAACTTCGCCGTCACGCTCGCGGGCGACTCCGCGGATCTGCTCGGCGGCTACGAGACGTTGATCCCCTTGTTGCGCGCGACGGTCGAGAACATCGCGCGGTTGGGTCCCGACGCCGCGCTTACCGGCCCGATCGTGCGCGGCGACGCCGGAACCGTATCTGCGCATCTACGCGCGCTGCCGGCGCACCTGCTGGAGTCGTACGTGGCGAACGCGCGCCGGACGCTTGCGCGCGCGGTCGCGTCGGGCCGTCTCGACGAAGCGGCGGCTGCTCGCGTCGCGGAGGCGCTGGAAGAGGCGATGGTCCGATGAGGCTGCTCACGAGGATCTCCGACGTGCAGCGCGCGCTCGATAAGGAGCGCGAAGCCGGACGCCGGGTCGGCTTCGTCCCGACGATGGGATTCCTTCACGAGGGGCACGCGAGCTTGATGCGGCGCGCGCGCGCCGAGAACGATGTGGTTTTCGTCAGCATCTTCGTGAACCCGCTACAGTTCGGCGCGAACGAGGACCTCGCGGCGTACCCGCGCGACCTCGACAGCGACCTCTCGTTGTGCGAAACGGAACGCGTTGACGTCATCTTCCATCCAAACGTGGACGAGATGTATCCGGACCCGAATCCTTTCAGGGTCACGGTCGGCGAGATCGGCAGCAAGCTGTGCGGCCGCGCACGGCCCGGTCACTTCGACGGTGTCGCCACCGTCGTCGCCAAGCTCTTCAACATCGCCGGACCCTGCCGGGCGTATTTCGGCCGCAAGGACGCGCAGCAGCTTGTCATCATCGAGCGGCTTGCGCGCGCCTTGAACTTCCCCGTCACCGTGGTCGGATGCGACATCGTTCGCGAGCCCGACGGCCTCGCGATGTCCAGCAGGAACATCTACCTGAACGGTGAAGAGCGGCGAGCTGCCGTGGTCCTGAAGCGCGCGCTCGACGAAGCGGCGGCCGCGATCGGGAGCCGAGAGAGGGATGCTCGGCGGATAGGAAACCTGATGGGATCGCGGATATCCTCCGAGCCGCTCGCGAAGCTTGACTACGCAGCGGTCGTCGACGCCGAGACCCTGGAAGACCTCGACCGGCTCGATCGGCCGGCCCTTCTGGCGGTCGCGGCATGGGTAGGCAAGGCACGGCTGATCGACAACACGACGGTGACCCCGGAGGGGGCATCGAGCGAAGGGAGCTCATAGATGTTTCGCATCATGATGAAGTCCAAGATCCACCGCGCCACCGTGACCGAAGCGAACGTCGACTACGTCGGCTCCGTCACGATCGACTCCGATCTGATGAAGGCGGCCGACATCCTTCCGCACGAGAAGGTTCAGATCGCCGACATCACCAACGGCGCGCGCCTGGAGACGTATGCGATCGAGGGGCCCGCAGGCTCCGGCGTCGTCTGTCTCAACGGAGCCGCCGCGCGCCTCGTCCGCGAGGGCGACACCATCATCATCATCAGCTACGCGCAGATGACCGACGAGGAAGCGCGCTCGTACAAGCCGACCGTCGTCTTCGTGAACGCGATGAACCGCGTGACGCAGATCGGCACGGAGGTACACGCCGAGACGGGCGTGTAGCACCCGCGGTGGGGATCGACCCGGCCGCACTCCGCGATATCGTTCGGCACGCGCTCGAAGAAGACGACGCCTGGAACGACATAACCACGCTGGCCACCGTTCCGGCCGATGCCAAAGGAACGGCGAGACTCGTTGCGCGCGAGGCATGCGTGGTCGCCGGCATGGAGGTGTTCGAGGCCGCGTTCCACGAGATCGACCCGACTCTCGCCATAGAGCCTTTCGCGAAGGACGGCGAGGCGGTGCGCGCCGGCGCCGAGGTTGCTCGCGTCTCCGGATCTCTCCGCGGCATCTTGTCCGGCGAGCGGGTCGCCCTGAACTTCATCCAGCGTCTCTCCGGCATCGCGACCCTAGCCCGCACGTTCGTTGATGCGGCGGGCGGGACGGAGATCAGAGACACGCGAAAGACGACCCCCGGCCTTCGAGATCTCGAAAAGGCCGCGGTGCAAGCCGGAGGCGGGAGCAATCACAGGCGAGATCTCGGTAGCGCAGTCTTGATCAAGGACAACCACATCGCGGCGGCAGGCAGTCTCGCCGATGCCGTCGAGAAGGCGAAAGCCACGAGAGCGCGCGTCGAGGTCGAATGCGAGACACTCGACCAGGTCGCCGACGCTCTTGATGCCGGAGCCGACGAGCTCTTGCTCGACAATATGGACCTGACCACTCTCGCCACGGCTGTTTCGATGGCCAAGGAGAAGGGGCGCGCGACGGAGGCATCCGGCGGCATCACGCTCGAGACGATCGGTGCGATCGCCAAGACCGGCGTTGATTCGATCAGCGTCGGCGCGCTCACCCACTCCGCGCGCGCGATCGACTTGAGCCTCGAAGTGGAGGCCGGCTAGATGCTGCTCGCGGTGGATGTCGGCAACACGCAGACGGTCATCGGCATGTTCGAGCGTACCGAGCTCCTGCAGCACTGGCGGCTGGCCACCCGCAGCGACCAGACGGCCGACGAGATGGCACTGGTGTTCCAAGGGCTGCTCAATCAGGTCGGCTTGTCGTTCGACCGCAACGTCAGTGGCGTTGTGATCAGCAGCGTCGTGCCGCGCGTCACGCAAGCGATGCGCGAGATGACCGAACGTTACTTCCACTTCGCGCCGATAATCGTCGGCCCCGGCGTGAAGACCGGGCTCGCAATCACGACCGATAACCCGAAAGAGGTCGGTGCCGACCGCGTCGTCAACGCGATCGCAGCGTTCACGCGTTACGGCGGCCCGTGCATCGTGATCGACTTCGGAACGGCGACGACGTTCGACGCCGTCAGCGCGAAGGGCGAGTACCTCGGAGGGGCGATCGCGCCGGGTGTCGAGGTCTCGACGAACGCGCTCGTTTCTCACGGCGCGCAGCTACGCAACATCGAGTTCGTGGAGCCGCGCCCGGTCATCGGCAAGACGACGGTCGAGGCGATCCAGTCCGGCGTGATATACGGGTTCGCGGGACAGATCGACGGTATCGTCGGACGTATGCGCGACGAACTCGGTCCCGGGACGCCGTCGATCGCGACCGGCGGGCTCGCGCCGGTGATCATGCCGTTCACGAAGGCAATAGATCACCACGAGCCCTGGCTCACGCTCGAAGGGTTGCTCCAGATCTACGAGCGGAACACGCTCAGGGACGAAGATTGACCTCGTTCGACGAGCTCGAGCGTCAGCGGCTCGAGAAGATCGAGCGCGCGCGCGCGAACGGCGTCGACCCGTACCCGGTGACGTTCGACCGCACGGCGACCGCGCGCGAGCTCCACGATACGTACGGCGGCATCGAGCCGGACACCGACGCCGGCGCGCGCGCGGCGGTCGCCGGGCGGCTCATGCTCAAGCGCGGGCACGGCAAGCTCGCCTTCGGCGTGCTCCGGGATCGCACCGCAGACATCCAACTCATGCTTCAGGTCGACGTCCTGGGGGAGGAGGGCATGTCGGCCTTTGCAGACCTCGATCTGGGGGACTGGATCGGCGCAGAGGGCGAGATCACGAAGACCAAGCGCGGCGAGCTGAGCGTGCGTGCGTCGTCCCTCACGCTGCTCGCGAAAGACATCCGGCCGCTGCCCGAGAAGTGGCACGGGCTGAAGGACGTCGAGCTGCGCTTCCGCCAGCGCTACCTCGACCTGCTGATGAACGAGGACGCGCGCCGCGTCGCCGTGCTGCGGTCGCGCGCCGTGCAGGCCATCCGCGAGTTCATGATCGCGCGCGGCTTCCTCGAGGTAGAGACGCCGATGCTGCAGGTGCAGCCCGGCGGCGCGCTCGCGAAGCCGTTCGTCACACACATGCACGCCCTTGATCTCGACCTGTACTTGCGGATCGCCCCCGAGCTGTATCTGAAGCGGCTGATCGTCGGCGGCCTGGAGAAGGTGTTCGAGATCAACCGCAACTTCCGCAACGAGGGGCTGAGCCCGAAGTACAACCCCGAGTTCACGATGCTCGAGGCGTACGAGGCGTACGGCGACTACTTCACGATGATGGACCTCATGGAGTCTCTGATTTCAACCGCCGCGCGGGAGGTGCTTGGGACGACGGACCATACGTACCAGGGTCGTGCGATGCCGCTCGACGGTCCGTTCCGGCGCGCGCGCCTTATCGATCTGGCCTCCGAAGCCATCGGCGAAACGCTCGACCTCGACATGGCAGCCGACAAGGCGCGCGCGATCGCGGAGGCGCACGACGTCCCGACGGACCCCGCGTGGGGAAGCACCGCGACGACCAGCGGTTCACCGAGCACTTCGATCTCGTCATCGCGGGGATGGAGATCGGTCCCGCCTATAGCGAGCTGAATGATCCGATCGATCAGCGCGCGCGCTTCGAGGCGCAGGCGCGCGCCAAGGCTGCCGGCGATGAGGAAGCGATGACGGTGGATGAGGATTTCCTGAGAGCGCTGGAATACGGCATGCCGCCGACGGGCGGGCTTGGGTTCGGGATCGACCGCTTCGCCATGATCCTCGCCGACGTTCCGAGCATCCGTGAGGTCATCCTGTTCCCGCTGATGCGGCCTGAGGGGCAAGAGAAATAGCCGAAATCCCTGGAAGGATCACCCGAAAGAGTCGGCCCGGGCAGTTTTCGGCTTCGCGAGTAAATCCCCACCCCCGAAAACGCCGAATACACAAGTAGAAGGCTGTTCGGCGGAGTAGGATCGGTTCCCGTACGTCGGGCCGCCTTCCCAAGGCGGCCTTTGCCGTCGAGGAGAAGGAGTCGCGTTAGGAGGACGGTCGAACCGGAATGATGGTGCAGCCGTCCTAGTTGTACACAGGTCATGGCCCATAGAGTTGACTCAGAGCCCGACGGATATAATCCCGGAAGGGCCGCGTAGAGAAAGGCACGGCGGTGTTCGAACGATTCACAGACCGCGCGCGCAGGGTCGTCGTCCTCGCCCAAGAAGAAGCGCGGATGCTCAACCACAACTACATCGGAACCGAGCACATCCTGCTCGGATTGATCCACGAAGGTGAAGGCGTCGCGGCGAAGGCGCTGGAGTCGCTCGGCATCATGCTCGAGTCGGTGCGTCAGCAGGTCGAGGAGATCATCGGTCAAGGCCAAGTGCCGCCGACCGGTCACATCCCGTTCACGCCGCGCGCGAAGAAGGTTCTCGAGCTGTCCTTGCGCGAAGCGCTGCAGCTCGGTCACAACTACATCGGGACCGAGCACATCTTGCTCGGTCTCATCCGCGAGGGAGAAGGCGTCGCTGCGCAGGTGCTCGTGAAGCTCGGCGCCGACCTGAACAAGGTGCGCGCGCAAGTCATCGCGTTGCTCCAGGGCTACCAGGGTGGCCCGAAGGAGTCGGGCGCCGGCGCGGGTGAGCAGGCACCGACCGGCTCGCTCGTCCTGGATCAGTTCGGCCGCAACCTGACGCAGCTCGCTCGGGAAGGGAAGCTCGACCCGGTCGTCGGCCGCGTCAAGGAGATCGAGCGCGTGATGCAGGTGCTCAGCCGGCGGACCAAGAACAACCCGGTCCTCATCGGCGAGCCGGGCGTCGGGAAGACGGCGATCGTCGAGGGCCTCGCGACCAAGATCGTGCATGCCGAGGTCCCCGAGACGATCAAGAACAAACAGATCTACACGCTCGACCTCGGCGCCCTTGTCGCCGGCAGCCGCTACCGAGGTGACTTCGAGGAGCGCCTGAAGAAGGTCCTGAAGGAGATCCGCACCCGCGGCGACATCATCCTGTTCATCGACGAGCTGCACACGCTCGTCGGTGCCGGCGCTGCGGAAGGCGCGATCGACGCGGCGAGCATCCTGAAGCCGATGCTCGCGCGCGGTGAGCTCCAGACGATCGGCGCAACAACGCTGGATGAGTACCGCAAGCACCTCGAGAAGGACGCGGCGCTCGAGCGGCGGTTCCAGCCGATCAAGGTCGCCGAGCCGTCGGTCGCCGCGAGGCCGGAAGCCGCATGCGGATCATGCGCATGACGGTTCCGCCCGACCTGCGCGAGTTCGACGAATCGATCGCGCTCGTCCAACGCGAGAAGGAATCCGCGATCGAGATCCAGGACTACGAGACGGCTGCGCGCGCGCGCGAGAAGGAGAACAAGCTCCGCACCGACCGCGAGCAGCGTGAGCGTGAGTGGAAGGGCCAAGAGATGGACCTCGTCGCCGAAGTCGGCGAAGAGGAGATCGCCGAGGTCCTTGCGCTCTGGACCGGCATACCCGTCTACAAGCTGACCGAAGAAGAGACGGCGAAGCTGCTCCGCATGGAAGACGAGCTGCACAAGCGGATCATCAGTCAGAACGACGCGATCCGTTCGGTGAGCCAGGCGATCCGCCGCACGCGCGCGGGGTTGAAGGATCCGAAGCGTCCGAGCGGCTCGTTCATCTTCCTCGGTCCGAGCGGCGTGGGGAAGACCGAGCTCGCGAAGACGCTCGCGGAATTCCTGTTCGGCGACGAGGCCGCGCTGATCCAGCTCGACATGTCCGAGTACATGGAGAAGCACACGGTGAGCCGCCTGATCGGTTCGCCGCCGGGGTACGTCGGATACGAAGAAGGTGGCCAGCTGACCGAGCAGGTCCGCCGGCGCCCGTTCTCGGTCGTGCTCTTCGATGAGATCGAGAAGGCGCACCCCGACGTCTTCAACACGCTGCTGCAGATCCTCGAGGACGGCCGTCTCACCGACGCGCAAGGCCACACGGTCGACTTCAAGAACACCGTGATCATCATGACCTCGAACCTGGGGACGCGGGACCTCGAGAAGAAGAACCTCGGGTTCAGCGTCACGTCGCAGGACATGATGGATTACGACCGGATGCGCGAGAAGGTGATGGAAGAGCTGAAGCACAACTTCCGTCCCGAGTTCCTCAACCGCATCGACGAGGTCATCGTGTTCGCGGCGCTGACGCGGGCGGACGTGAAGCAGATCGTCGACCTGATGATGAAGAGGGTCCAGGACCAGCTGAAGGCGAAGGACATCGAGATCGTCCTCACCGACGCGGCGAAGGACCTGATCGCGGACAAGGGCTACGACCAAGCCCTGGGGGCGCGGCCGTTGCAGCGCGCGATCCAGCGGATGGTCGAAGACCCGCTGTCCGAGAAGCTGCTGTGGAAGGAGTTCTCCGCGGCGTCGACGATCATCGCCGACGCGCGCGATGGGGAGGTCGTGTTCGAGGTGGCGCCGACGTCGCCCGACACGCCTCCGCTCGAGCTCGCCGGCAGCGAAAGCTGATCGGTTCGCAAGGCTGAAGAACGGCCGCCCTTCGGGCGGCCGTTCTGCTTTTCTCTCTTCGGTGGTCGACATGTGCAAAGAGGCGCGGAAACCGCGTCTCGATGCACACGCGACGGATGAAAAGTCAAGTTGCCGTGGGCCGGTAGGCGAGACTTAAGATTCACGCGTGGCTATTGCGCGCACAGCTGTGAGAGCGAAAGCGTCGAAGCCGCGTGCCAGATCAAAGCCGGATCTCGCGAAGGTTCACGATCGCGTCCTTGCATGGTTCGAGGAGCACGGCCGTTCTTTCCCGTGGCGCGAACACCGAGACCCGTATCAAACGCTCGTCGCCGAAATGATGTTGCAGCAGACGCAAACGGGGCGCGTCGCGCCTGCCTACGGCACATTCCTTGCGAAGTTCCCGGACGTGCGAACCCTCGCACACGCACCGGCGATGGAGGTCATCCAGGCGTGGCGCGGCCTGGGCTACAACCGCCGCGCGGTCGACCTGCAGCGCTCCGCCCAAGCGATCGAGCACGAGTACGGTGGTGTGGTGCCATCCGACCTGAAAGCGTTACGCGCGCTGCCCGGCGTCGGCGACTACAGCGCGAGCGCCGTCGCCTGCTTCGCGTACGACCGGCAGGTCCCCGTCGTGGATGTCAACGTTCGCCGGGTGCTATCGCGTGCGGCTCGCGCATCCGACGAACTTTCTTTAGACGAGACGCGTCGCGTGGCTGCGGAGTGGCTCGCCCCCGGCGAGGCATACCGCTGGAACCAAGCGCTGATGGATGTCGGAGCGATGATCTGCCGGATCGACAAGCCGCTTTGCGCGCAGTGTCCGCTGAAGGCGACGTGCGAGTATCGCGCGCGCGGTTTGAACAAAGGCCCGCGACCGGAGCGCCGCCCCAAGCAGTCGCCGTTCGAAGGTTCGAGCAGGCAGAAGCGTGGCGGGATCATCGACCACCTCCGCGACACGGCCGGCGAAGGCGTTTCCTTATCGGTCCTTGCGAAAGTGATCCACCCGAACGGTCACAAAGATCTCACGTGGCTCGTCGAGCTGCTCGAAGGTCTGGAGCGCGAGGGGTTGGTGGAGATGACCCCAGGAGCGCGCCGGGGCTCCGCGCGCGGCATCGTCCGGCTTCCCGGCTGATCCGTCCCAACGAATGAGGGAAGCGCGGGCGCGCAGCGCGGCCGCCGCCTCGCTTACAGCGCGCGGAGCAGATCGTCGATAGGCGCCGTGTCCGCCGATGTCTTCCCGCGGTGCGCGTAGACCACGGTCCCGTCCGAGATCACGAAGCTCCCCGGCAGCTGCATCGTGTCACCCATCGGGGTGCCCACGATGTGACCCTCCATCGCTGCGGCGGCGCCGGCGCGCAAGACCGAGGGGTCGTAGGCGACCTGACGCCACGTGCCGCGCGCGAGGCCGTACGCTCGGTAGGCAGCGCGCTCGGGGTCGGCGAAGGTTTCGTACGGCACCGGCCGTGTCTCGAGGAACGCCCGCATGTCCTCGTGCGTGCCTTGCCCGACGACGGCCACCTTGATGTTCCGCTCGACGAATTCTGGATGACGGTCGCGCAACTGCGCGATGTGCCGGCGGCAGAACGGTCAGCCATAGTGCCGAAGGAAGACCAGCGCGAGCGGCCCTTCGGTCCAGAGCGAAGACAGAAGGGTCGGCGTTCCGTCCAAGGCGAAGACCTCGGCGTCGGGCGCGGGATCGCCGGCTTCTGGGTGCATGGACGCGAGCGTATCGTCCAGAGGTCACCCAACGAAATCGCGTTCGGACGGATACCCTGGATGCATCGTGACCTTCCCCTTCGAGATCGGCGGTCCTTCGACGGCTCGTACGAGACCGTTGCGATGCGATATCCGGACCGGCGCACGGTGTGCGTATCGTCACAGGCCGGCTGTGGTCTCGGCTGCACGTTCTGCGCCACAGGGCAGATGGGGCTCGTCCGCAACCTCACCGCGTGGGAGATCGTCTCGCAGGTTCTGTGGGCGGCTCGCATATTCGCCGAGCGGCCGACGAACGTCGTGCTGATGGGGACGGGCGAGCCGCTCGCGAACTACGACAACATCGTGGACGCGATCCGGACGATCAACGACGACGTCGGCATCTCCGCGCGCAAGATCACCGTGTCGACGGTCGGACTTGTCCCTCAGATCGAGCGGCTTGCCGCCGAGCCGCTCCCAATTACCCTCGCGCTGTCGTTACACGCGCCGGACGACGAGACGCGCAGCGCGCTCGTCCCGATCAACCGGCGATGGCCGGTCGCCGAGTGCGTGAAGGCCGCGAAGTCGTTCCGCCGGGCGCACGGGAGGCGCGTGACGATCGAGTACGCGATGATCGACGCGGTGAACGACGCACCGTGGCAAGCGAAGCGCCTTGCCGACCTGGTGCGCGGGTCGGACATCCACGTGAACCTCATCCCGCTGAACCCGACGCCGGGCTTCGGCGTGCCGCCGTCGCCGCGTGTCGAGGCGTTCGCGCGCGAGCTTCGGGGTCTCGGGGTCAACGTCACGATCCGCGACACGCGCGGACGGGACATCGACGCTGCGTGCGGGCAGCTCGCCGCGGAAGCGGTCGCGCGCGGCTAAAGCCGGCTCAGCGTTTCGCCGGCGAGGGCGACGGTCTCGAGGTCGTACGCGTCGGGCAGGTTCACGATAAGGCCGTCGAGCCCTGCTTCGCGGAGCTCTCGCGCTTGCGCGCCCACCTCGTCGGGCGTGCCCGCCATCCCGATGATCCTGAAGCGATCTCCGCCTCGCAGGTCACGAACCGGCTTAGCTTTCTCGGCGGCGTCGTTCGCGTTCCGGTCGATGATCAGCGTTTTCAGCGCAGTACGACAGATCTCGCGCGGGTCGCGGCCGACCGCGGCGCAGTGCTCGTCGAGGACTTTCATCTTGTGCCGGACGGTCTCTGCGTCCCCGAAGATGTTGACGGCGTCCGCGGAGCGAGCAGCCGCGCGCAACGTGCGCTTCTCGCCGCCGCCGCCGACCATGATCGGTATGCCGTCCGGACGCACCGGGCCTGGCATGTTGTGTGCTTCGCTGATCTCGTAGTAGCGGCCCTTGAACGACGGCGCACCCTCAGTGAACATCAACCGGCAGATCTCGAGGGCTTCGTCCAAGCGGTCCATCCGCTCGCCGACGGGAACGCGGCCGATGCCGTAGTGCTCTTGCTCGCTCTCGTTCCACGATGCGCCGATGCCGAGCACGGCGCGGCCGCTCGATAGGACGTCGAGCGACGTCACCATCTTCGCGAGCACAGCTGGGTTGCGGTAGAGGACGCCGGTGACCAGCGTACCGAGTCGAAGCCGGAGGCTTCCGCGGTGCGTGCGATGTCGGAGACACGCTCGAACAGCTTGTCCGGCGCGACGCCGGGGAAGTCGAACAGCGGTATCTGCAAACCAAGCTTGATGTCGAGCTTCGTCATCCGAGGAACTCCTTCAACAACGCCGCGACCCGTTCGGGCCGCTCTTCGGGCACGAAGTGGCCGGCGTCGGGAATCGTAACCAGCTTCGCTTGCGGGATGTCGCGCACGATCCCCTCCGCGAGCGTGAGCGGGAGCGCTGGGTCCTTCTCTCCCCAGATCACGAGCGTCGGCATCTCGATCGAGCCGCGCGGGCCGGCGGGCCGCGCGCGCCCCGGCAGCTTGCTAGCGATGATGCGACGCGTCACCGTTCGGTAGTAGGCGAACGCCGACCGTTTCCGTTCGAGCGACCGGTATGCGTCGTGGTACTCCGCAAGGGCCTCGGGCTCGAACGCGTCCTTGTTGACCGAGGCTGCTCGAAGGACCAGGTCGATCCAGCGATCCCCGGCGGCAGTCGTCAGGGCCTCGGGCAACAGCGGCGCGTTGAAGAAAAGCATGTGCCAGCCGCGCCGGAGGTCGAGCTTCCGGAACGGCGAGTTGATCACCGCGAGCCGCTCGACCTTGTCGGGGTGGTCGAGGGCAAGACGGAAGGCAACGCCGCCGCCCCAGTCGTGCCCCACAACGCCTGCGCGAGGAACCCCCGCGGCGTCCATGAACGCGGCAACCGTGCTCGCGAGCGTCGCGGAATCGTAGGACGTCGGACGCGCGCTACGGCCGTAACCGGGAAGGTCGGGCGCCAGCACATGGTGCCCGGCCGACAATGCGCCGGCGACCTTGTCCCAGCAGCGACTCGTCTCGGGGAACCCGTGAAGCAACACGACCGGCGAGCCGCTTCCCGATTCTCGGACGAAGATCGCCGTTCCTGCGGCGTCGACGGTTCGCTCGCGCACGGTGGGCACGGCGTCATTCAACCTCACGCCGAGTCGCCGGCCCAAAACAGCGCGCTCGGGCGTTCGATCGGCGGCGTAGAATCGCGGCGCCATGGCACCCGACAAGCCCGTCGATGTGATGCGCGCGACCCTCGTGGCGATCGCGCCCGGCACGGGGCTGCGCGACGGCCTCGAGCGCATATTGCGCGCGCAAACCGGCGCGCTCGTCGTGCTCGGGGACAATGCCGTCGTGCAGCAGGTTTCGTCGAGCGGCTTCGGGATCGGTGAGGATTTCTCTCCGCAACGTCTGTCCGAGCTGGCGAAAATGGACGGCGCGATCGTCGTCTCGCCGGGCGCGGCGAAGATCGTGCGCGCGAACGTGCATCTCGTGCCCGACCCGAGCATCCCGACGATGGAGAGCGGTACGCGTCACCGCACCGCGGAGCGGGTCGCTCGCCAGACCGGCTTCCCGGTCGTCGCCGTCAGCCAGAGCATGCACATCGTCACCGTCTACGTGGACTCGCAGAAATGGGTGCTCGAGGACGTCACCGCGTTGCTCACGCGCGCGAACCAAGCCTTGCAGACGCTCGAGCGATACAAGCAGCGGCTCACGGAGGTCGCGTCGAACCTCTTGGCGCTGGAAGTCGAAGATCAGGCGACCTTGCGCGACGCCGTGACCGTCGTTCAGCGTATCGAGATGGTTGGCCGGATCGCATCCGAGGTCGAAGCGCTCGTCGTCGAGCTCGGGACCGAAGGCCGCCTGATGCGGCTGCAGCTCGAAGAGCTGATGGGCGGCGTTGAGACCGAGCGACGGATGCTCGTGCGCGATCACATCGCACAGAAACGAATGCGATCGTTCGACGCGGTGTTGAGCGAGCTTGCCGCGCTGTCACCGGAAGACTTGCTCGATCCGATCGCGATCGCGCGCGCACTCGGATACCCGGCCTCACCGGAATCGCTCGACGTCGCCTCCTCGCCGCGCGGCTACCGGATCCTGTCGAAGATCCCTCGTTTGCCGACGACGGTGGTCGAACGCATCGTGTCCGCGTTCGGACGGTTGCCGAAAGTGATGTCAGCGTCGATCGACGATCTGCTCGCGGTCGAAGGCGTCGGTGCTGCGCGCGCGTCGCTGGTGAAAGATGGTTTGATCAGACTTGCAGAATCCAGCATCCTGGATCGCTATCTGTAACGTTTAACGGCCGTTTACCAGGGAGTTTCGGTTGCCGGGTCTCGGTTTCTCTGGTATCTTTTAGGTTCCCTCATGAGCAAACGCGCATTTCGTGTCGGTGACAAAGTCGTCTATCCCCACCATGGGGCGGCCGTCATCGAGGGTACCCAACAGCGGATGATCGAGGGCGAGACCAGGGAATACTGGGTGCTCCGGCTTTCATACGGCGACCTCACGCTGATGGTTCCGACCGACGGTGCAGACGAGGTCGGTTTGCGCGGCGTCGTTCCGAAGAACGAGCTCGAGCAGGTCTACAAAGTCCTCCAGTCCAAGAAGCAGGCACCCGCGCCGTCGAACTGGAGCAGGCGTTTCAAGAGCCACGTCGAGAAGCTGCGCTCGGGCGACATCTACCAAGTCGCGGAAGTGGTGCGGAACTTGTCCAATCGCGACAAAGACAAGGGCCTTTCCGCCGGTGAGAAGCGGATGCTCACGAAGGCGCGCCAGATCCTCGTGTCCGAGCTGACCTTCGCGGCGGGCGTCAAGGAGGAGAAAGCCGAGGCCATGCTGGATGAGATCCTTGGGACAACGCCGGCGAACAACTGATCGAGCAGCTTCCGCCGCGGCCGTGCCCACGGTCGCGTTTTTCTTTTCTGGCTCTGTCACACTGAGGCCGTGAGCTCTCCTGAGGAACGGCAGCCACCGCGCCGCAGCGCGGTTGTGCTGGTCGAGCTCATCCGATTCGTGATCGTGGTTCTGTTCACAGCGCTGGGCTACCAGGTATCTCGCGCGCTCGTCGCCGATAAGACGTCGGCGCGAATCATCGTCGGAACGATCCTGGGCTCGGGGATCGGGTACGTGATCGGAGGCGTCCTCGGCCGCGGGACGGGGACGCTCGTGGGCATCGCCGAGAAACGCATCGCTTCCATCCCGGGCGCCGACATCGTGTCCGGCGGTCTCGGTCTGGTCGCCGGCGTGATAGTCGCTACGGTTCCGGGACTCTTCCTCCTTTTGCTGCCGTCGCGCGCGGTGGGGCTTCCGATCCTTGCGTTCGTCGAAGTGGTCTTCGGCTATCTCGGCTACCGCATCGGTGTGACCAAGCGTGAGGACGTGCTCCAGCTCGTCGGGCTCACCTACCGCACGCGCGCGGCCGACCTGCGCGTGCTCGACACCAGTGCGATCCTGAACACGCAGCTGCTCGACTACGTGCGCGCGGGGTTGATCCGCGGCACGGTGCTTGTGCCGACGTTCGTGTTGGAGGAAGCACAGGGGATCGCCGACGCGGCCGATCCGGTCCGCCGGCAGCGCGCGCGCCGCGGTCTCGAGGCCTTGGCGGCGATCCGGCGCGAAGGTCTCGCGGAGGTCCGATCGGTCGAGAAGCTCTACCCCGAGTACGACGAGGTCGATGCGAAGGTCGTCGCGCTTGCACGCGAGCGCGGCGCGGCAATCGTGACCGACGACTCCGCGTTGGCTCACGTGGCCGAGCTCCAAGGCGTCGAAGTCGTCCACTTACGCCGCGTCGCGGCCGCGTTGCGCCCCGCGGTGCTTCCCGGCGAAGCGATCCGCGTCGAGCTGAGCCGCGTCGGCAAGGAAGCCGGCCAGGCCGTCGGTTACCTGGACGACGGCACGATGGTCGTGGTCGCCGACGCGAGCGCGCGCGTCGGAACGATCGCCGACGTGCTGGTGAACCGCGTCGTCCCGTCGTCGGGCGGCCGGATGATCTTCGGGAAGCTTGCCGACCCGGGCGCCGCCCCGGCGCAGGCCGAGGAACGGCGCGCGTGAGCGACTGGGCGATCATCGTGTCCGCCGGCAGCGGCGCGCGCTTCGGCAACGACGGCGTGCCGAAAACCTTCCGGCCTCTTGCGGGGCTGCCGATGTACGTGCATTCGCTGCGCGCGTTCGAAGCCGTTCCTTCCATCGCCGGGATCGTGCTGGTGGTCCCCGACAACTGGCTCGAATACGCGATGGAGCACAGCATGGGCGAAGCGACACGCGCCACGGTCGAGATCACGCCCGGCGGCGAGACGCGTCAGAGGTCCGTGCGCGCGGGGCTCGCGCGTGTTCCGCTCGGCACCGAGCGCATCGTCGTGCACGACGCCGCCCGTCCCCTGGTGACCCCCGAGCTGATCGAAGCATCGCTGGCGGCCCTGAACGACGCCGACGGCGCGATCTGCGCCGTCCCGCTCGCCGACACGCTGAAGCGTGCGAAGGGGTCGGTCATCGACGCGACCGTCGCGCGCGCAGAGCTGTGGCGCGCGCAGACGCCGCAAGCGTTCATCGCGAAGGTTCTGCGCGACGCGCACGACCGCGCCGCCGGCGACGACGCAACGGACGACGCCGCACTGGTGGAAGCGGCCGGTGGGCGCGTCGTCCTCGTCCCCGGCGACGAGCGGAACATCAAAGTGACGACGCCGGCCGAGCTCGAGCTGGCCGAAGCGCTGATGCTCGGCACACGGGTGCGCCCGTGAGAGCCGGCATCGGGTTCGACGTCCACGCGTTCGCCGATGGCCGGCCGCTCGTGCTCGGCGGCGTGACGATCCCGGGCGCGCGCGGCCTCGACGGACACTCCGACGCGGACATCCTGTGTCACGCCGTGGCCGACGCGGTCTTGGGTGCGGCAGCGTTGGGCGATCTCGGGTCTCACTTCCCCAGCAGCGACGAACGGTGGAGGGATGCCGCGAGCACCCGACTCCTCGAAAGGACCGTCGAGATGGCCGCAGGCGCCGGCTTCCGCGTCGTGGCGATCGATGCGACGATCGTGCTCGAGCAGCCTCCCCTGGCCCCCTACCGAGACGAGATGCGCAAGCACGTGGCCGAGTGCTGCAGGATCGATGTGGCAGACGTTTCCGTCAAGGCGACGACGGCCGACGGCCTCGGGCTCGTCGGACGTGGCGAAGGCGCAGCGGCGCTCGCGGTTGCCACGCTGGACGCTCGGTAGGAGCCTCGCGAGATGCCGCTCGTCGTGCATGACAGCCGGACGCGGACCAAGGAGCTCTTCGAGCCGATCACGCCCGGACGCGTCGGGATGTACGTGTGCGGGCCGACGGTGTACGACGAGCCGCACCTCGGGCATGCGCGCGCCGCCCTCGCGTTCGACGTCATACGGCGGACGCTTGAGTACCTGGGCAATCGCGTGACCTACGTGCAGAACATCACCGACGTCGACGACAAGATCTTGAACCGCGCTGCCGAAGAAGGTGTGTCTCCGTGGGAGATCGCGGAGCGATACACGCGCGTATATGAGGACGAGATGCGACGGCTCGGGGTGCGCGCGCCGTCGATCACACCGAAAGCGACGGGGCACATCACAGACATGGTCGAGCTCATCACGCAGTTGCTCGACGCCGGGTTCGCTTACACGGTCGAGGGCGGGGATGTGTACTTCGCCGTCGAGAAGCTGGCCTCGTACGGATCGTTGTCGGGACGTTCGTTGGACGACATGCGCGCCGGCGAACGCGTGGAGCCCGACGCGCGCAAGCATCACCCGATGGACTTCGCGCTGTGGAAGGGCGCGAAGGAGTGGCAGGTGTCGTGGCCGGCGCCGTGGGGTCCCGGGCGTCCGGGGTGGCACATCGAGTGCTCCGCGATGAGCATGAAGTACCTGGGCGAGACGTTCGACATCCACGGCGGCGGGCAAGATCTGCTCTTCCCGCACCACGAGAACGAGTGCGCGCAGTCCTCGGCGGTAACCGGGAAGCCGCTCGCCCGCTACTGGCTGCACAACGGCTTCGTCACGATCAACGACGAGAAGATGTCGAAGTCGTTGAAGAACTACGTGTCGGTCGCGGACGTTCTGGCCGATCACTCACCCCCCGTCGTCCGGACGGCACTCGTGATGCCCCACTACCGCAGCCAAGTAGACCTTTCGCCGGAGGTGCTTTCGGATGCGCGCGCCGTGTGGGAGCGGTTCGCAGCCTTCGCGCGCAACGCGAACGATGCTCTTGGCACATCGGAGCCGGGCCGGGTCGACGAAGCGTGGCGTCAACGATTCACGGCTGCGATGGAGGATGACTTCAATACGCCGGAAGCGTTCGCGGTGCTTCACGAGCTTCTCGGCGAGGCCAACCAGCTCGTCGCGAAGGGTGGCGAGGCGTTGAGCGCGTTGTTCGCGACGTTCCGCGAGCTGACCGCCGTGCTCGGGCTCGATCCGATCGGCGACTGGCCCGAAGGCCCGGCGCGCGCACGGGTGGCGCCGCTGGTCGACTACTTGCTGCAGCTACGTGAGGAAGCGCGCTCGCAAAGGGACTTCAAGCGCGCGGATGTGATCCGCGACGTGCTGACGGGCGCCGGCGTGGTCGTCGAGGACGGGCCGAAGGGCGTGCGCTGGTACCCGGCAGACCCGTGGAGGTAATCGAGGGCCGGCAGCCCGTTCGTGAAGCACTGCGAGCGGGCCGGCCGCTCCACCGGATCCTGATCGCCGACGGAGCGGAAAGCCGCGGGACGCTCGCGGAGATCGTTTCGCTTGCGCGCTCGGCGGGGGTGCGCGTCGACCGCGTCCCACGGGCCGCGCTCGACGCGCGAGCCACGACGAAGGCGCATCAAGGCGTTATCGCCGAGGCTGCGGCCGCGGCGTCGCGGTCGTGGCGCGAGGGTCTGCAGCGCGCGCGCGAGGCCGGTGAGGCACCGTTGTTCCTGG
>VAWS01000074.1 GCA_005884515.1 Actinomycetota bacterium | reverse complement strand
GTCGGCTGCGAAGCTCGCGAAGGACGAAGACTTCGTGCGCGCGTCCTACTTGGGTGAGACCGGTGAAGCACCGGCGCCCGAGGAGCCGGCCGGAGAAGAGGCTGCTCGTCCGGCGGTCGCGGCAAGCCCGCCGATCTACGAGAAGGTCAGCGTTTCCCTGCCTCCGGCGCTCGTCCGCGGATTGGAAGAGCGGGCCGCGCGCGAGGGCCTGGATCCGGCAGAGCTCGTTCGCAAAGTCGTCGAAGGGAACCTCGAAGAGCTCGTGGTGACGAACGGCTCGTCGTCGAACGGCACCCCGAAGCCGAAGAGAAAGAGGATCGTTGGAGGGAGGCGTCGTGCGTCATCCTAAGCAGCGGCGCAACATGTTCCGCCGGTTGTTCAGCGCGTGGATCGCGCTGTCGACCCTAGGGGTTGGGATGATGATCTTCGCCACGGGCGCGCGCGCTGCGACGCAGTACGACGTGGTGAACATGACGGTGAACGCATCGTCGATCCATGTGATCGGCAACTCAAACGCGTTCCCGAACTTCCGCACCGGCGCGATCGACAACTCGTACGCGTACGCGCACTCGCACGTCGACGGGTCGCCGTTCTCGCAAGGCCGCTCGAGCCCGCTCGACACCGGCCCGTTCGTGCAGCTGCAAGCGGCGACGAACCCGATCAAGCCGTTCGCGCAGCCGCAGTACGCGGACGTGCGGTTCCCGCCGACCGCGACCGCGCCGCAGGAGTTCTGCTTCACGCAGCTGATCCCGTTCCTGGCGAACCTGGCCGGCGCGCCCCAGCAGGCGGTCGGACCGTGCCAACGCGCGGTCGGCTACGCGCAGGCTTTCGCGCGCGAGAACTACGCGTTCGCGCAAGCCACAGAGGTCGGCGACACCGGCGAGCAGCCGCAAGTTAGCTCGTCGCCGACGCCCGGCCCGTCGATCCCCGGCGTGCCCGGCGCGCCGTCGACGGGTGGGACCAGCAGCACCCCGGCGACCAAGCCCATGATCAAGATGCTGCCGGTCGCTTTCACGTTCAAGCCGCTCAGCCCGCAGCTGGTCGCGCTCAACACCGCGCTCACCGCGTGGCGCGCGCGCTGGCTCACGGCAGACGACGCCGCGCGCTTCCCGGCTCACATGGCCGCGACGAGCACCCCCGATGGCGCCGACGGGTTGTCGGCGATCAGCGAGACGACATTCGATCCCGCGACCGGCATCCTCAAGTTGCGTGGCGACTCGCGCGTCGCGCGCGTCAGCCTCGGCAGCGGCGCGATCGTCCTGCACGGCGTCCACACGATCATCACGATGATCGACGACGGCACCGGCCCGAAGTCGACGATGTCGATGAGCGTCGCGAGTGCGGAGGTCGGCGGCGTGCCGGTTTCGATCGGCCTCGACGGCGTCTCTGTGAACGGCACCGAGGTCCCCGGCGTCGGCGACGCGATCCAGCAGGCGAGTGCTGGGCTCAACACCGCGCTCGCGCAAACCGGCTGGTCGATCACCGCCGCGAAGCCGAGCATCGTGCAGTCGGTCGGGCAGAAGACGATCGACGCCTCGGCGGTTCTCGTGAAGTTCGCTCCGGCTTCGCCGGCTCCCGGCGTCCCGACGATCTTCACGTACTACTGGATCGGCCAAGTGTTCGCCGACCAGCTCGGCACCGTCGGAGTTCCCCTCGGCAGCGGCGGCAACGGCAACCTCGGCGGCGGGGGAACGAACGGGACACCGGGATCGGCACAGTTCATCCCCGGCACGAACGGGACGCCCGGCTCTCCGGGCACGGTCGGTCAGGGATCGTCCAACGTCGGCGGGCTTCAGCACCTGCTCAAGACCAAGCCGCTGTATCTGCTGCTGCTCTACTTCCTGTGGCAGTCGATCATCATCGGCACCGGAGCGAGCCTGTGGTGGCTCAGGATGGGAGGGAAGCCGGCATGACCGTGATCGCACAGCGGGTTCGCCGCTTCGTCCCGACGGGGCGCCGCCAGGAGACCGCGCGCGTTGTGTGCCCGGTCGACAACTGGTCGTTCGCGCCGAAGTTCACCAACGGCGTCTGCCCGCTCTGTGGGTACAAGCCCGAGGGCGTCGAGTTCCACGCCCCGTTCGCCGCGCGCATCGACTGGTTCTGGCCGAGCATGGCGTTCATGATCGCGGCGTCGATCGCGATGGGCGTGCTCGTCATCCTGGCGTACGGCCACAAGTAGAAAAAGCAAATCCCCCAGGCGGGGCTGGGGGATCGCTTCCCTAGGGGGGGCTTTAAGTCCGGTTCTCAAGTCTGCGGACGGGACGGCAAAGCCGCCCATCTCTGAAGTTTTCATCGGCGCGGACGCGCCGGGACTGAAGCGACGAAAGCGATTGCCCGAAATGCCCGGTTCGAGCAGGGATTACGGGTAGCGGATGATCCCCTCGCGCGCTGCCGTGGCGACCGCCTCGAGCTTCGAGTGCGCCTGCAGCTTCGTGATGATGTTCTGCACGTGGTGACGCACAGTGTGCACGCTGATCACGAGCTTGTCGGCGATGGCCTGGTTCGCAAGCCCTTCGGCGAGCAGCGACAAGACCTCGATCTCGCGTGAGGTGAGGTCGGCCCCGACGCCGCGCTTCGTCGGGCGGAGCTTCGGCAAGAGCCGTGCCAGCATCGCCGGCGAGATCAGCGCTTCCCCCGCGGCCGCCGCGCGCACGGCGCTCACGACCTCTTCGATCACCTTGTGCTTGGTGACGTAGCCCGAGCAGCCTGCTTCGATCGCCCGAACGAGGACGCCCTCGTCCGTATAGGAGGTCACCATCACGACCTTCGTGTCGGGCAGCTCCGCCTTGATGCGTTCGGCGGCGTCTACGCCCGTCCCGTCGGGCAGCTCGTAGTCCATCAACACGACATCCGGGGCATGCATCCGAGCAGCCGCGACCGACTCCTCGACGGATCCGGCCGTGCCGACGACGACGATGTCGTCTTCCTCCTGGAGGGAGCGCACGACGCCCTGCGCGAACATCGCGTGGTCGTCGGTTACCAGGACGGTGATCTTGCCTTCGCCTCGCATAGCCTCCCGCTTTTCGGCGGAGGGTATCACAGGGCTTTCGGGCGAACGGGACCCCGGTCCCGGGTGCTCATGCCAGGGCGCGGCTGCGCTCGGAACGGACGCTGAGCAGGTTCTTCACGGCCGAAACGCCGTCGAGGGCGGCGATCAGGGAGCCGACGACACGGACGTCGCTCGCGCGCGCGACCTCCCCTTCGACGAGCACGACGCTGTCGTCAATGTCGATGTCGATGTTGTACTCGGGGGGCGCGAACCGGCACCGCCAAAGCAGCCGCTCCACCGCGCGCTGCAGCGTGAGGTCGCTGCTTCGAAGCAGGCGCAGCAGCTCGGGGCGGAACAGGATCCCGACAAGGATCCTTCCCCGCAGCACGGGGACGTGACGCAGGTTCGATTCGAGCATCCGTCGCCCAACCTCGGTGGGATCGCCGTCCTCTTGGGCGGGCGACGCCGGAGGTTGCATCACATCGGCGGCGCGAAGGTCGGCCGACCACCTCAACCAGTCGGGGTCGGGTCCGGTGAGGGCTGCTCGCAAGAGACGGGCTGCGCGGCCGGGACCACGGACCGCGGCGTCGGGCGGGAGGAGGTCGCTCTCGGCGATGAGGCCGGAAAGCCCGCCGTCGTCATCGATCACGGCTGCGGCTCCGCCTGAGCGGCACATCGCGCGCGCAACGTCGTGCAGCCTGGCGTCACACGAAACCGAGACGAAGTCGCGCTTCATCACGTCTTTGATCTTCATGCCGCCTCCGACGCTCTACGCGTTCAGTGTCGTGACGGCGCGCGCTCGCAGATAGGAGCAGGTGTTGGGCTCACGCTAGGCAGGTTGCGCTAGCCGGAGCCGTCAACCAGTGTATTCCTGGACGATTCGCTCTCCATCGCGACGCAGAGATTCGCGAGCAGATCGCGCACCGTGGTTTGAGCCGCGTGCTGCGACACGAGGGAGTCGTCGATGCCGCCGGTGACCGGTTCCGGTTCGCGGTACGCGCCCAGAAGTGACAAAGAGGAATTCTCGCCGTTGGATCTCGACAACAGCAGGCGACCTTCGAGCTCGGGGAACACGCACCGGTACCCATTCGTCTGAAGCCGGATCGGGATCTCGATCGCGTTGCCCTCGACGAGCACCGTTGGACGGCCGAGCGTCACCTCGATCGTCCGCGGGCCCTCGGCGTGCGTCACCCTCAGGCCGGGCTTCAACCGTGCGCGCAGATCGGCGCCGGCTTTCTCTCCCTTGTGCGCGGCGAGGCGGAGGAAGGTCTGCAGCCAGTCGGTCTCCTCATGCGACAGGAGGCGGTAGACGTCGTCCACCGGACGGTCGATGGTTATCCGCTCTTCGACGGTGCTCAACGGCGCACGCCTCCTGTAAGCGGCTTCGGCGCCGCTCCCACATTGAGCCACGAGCGCGCCTCTTCCGGGAGGGGCGCTCGTACTAATCGAGGTGGTGTCGGCGTGCTATCAAGCGGCCGCCGCGCGGCGGAACCAACGCTGTCCGTGTTCCGACGAATCCTTTTCGTCCGAAACGAGCAGCGGCAACGCGCCGCCGATCATGACGAGCAGGCCGGCCGCAAGGAGAACCCACGTGGCCGATTCGAAGTGGAACGGCGCGACCTTGTTGTAGTTCGCGAGGTTCCGCTCGAAGGTCGCGGCGAGCGCGTTGGCCCTATCGGTCGCCTGGGGCAAGCTCGTCAGCGCGCTTGCGAGGGCCGGGAATTGCGAAGCGAAGGGCCCGATGAGCTGCGATACCGGAACGTGCTGCGCCGCCGAGATAGCGTTCAACACCTTGCCGCCCAGCTCGTCCGACAGCGCGTTGAGCGATGTGATCGACCGGCTCGATGCGTCGATCTGTTGCTGGTTGAAGTAGGGCTTCATCGCCTTGTTGAGGGCGTCGGCGTCGGACGTCTTCGAGGGAAGTGAGAACGCGAAGACGCCGATGATCACGAGCGCGCCGACCGCGACGGCGACCATCGACGTGATGCGCGCGCGCGCCATGCCGAGGCCGGCGATCACGACACCGGCAGCGAGGATGAGCCAGGGAACCGCGGTGGTGCTGATGCTCTTCGCCGGGATCGCAACGGCCGAGCGAAGGTGCGCGTCCTGTGCGGCGATCACGCCGAGCTGCTTGTCGAAGCCTGCGGCAGTTTGAGGGATCTGCTGGACAGACGCGGCAAGCGTCGGGAACTGCTGCTGCGCGAACGCAGCGAACTGCGCCGGGGTCATCTTGAGCAGGCGCGCCAGCGCCGGGATCCCCGTCGTTTGCAGCTCTGTTCCGGCCGCCTGGAGCTTGGCGACGTCGGCGCGGAGGGCCGCCACGGTCGCCGGGGTGACGTTCTTCGCGAAGTCGTTCGTCATCCGCTCGAAGGCGGGCGCGCGCGAAAACATCTGGAACGCAAGGGTTCCGGCGATGAGCGCGACTCCGACGATTACGAGCGTTACGGTTCCGATGCGACGTTGCATAACGACCGTCCTCTCCTCGACTGCGTCTGTTTGCATGGTGGCGCCGCATTCGCGGGGGAATCCATAGTCATTCGGAGCAGGTCGTGGGGTCGTGATGTCGCGCTCGCGTCGTGCACGAAGTTTCGGTAGGCCGCCCGACCTATGAAGGTTGAGCTATTTGACGAGTGCGCAAAACGCACCGCGGCACCGATACATCAGATACGTCGGGAGGACTCAATGAGCGCACATCGGTTGATCTCTGTTCTGATCGTCGTCGCGGGTGCCGCGACAGCTTTCCTCGGCATCGCCATCACGACGATGGGGGTGCTGGTTCGTCAGCGGGTCACCGCGTCACGGAGAACGAGACCGAGCTTCGACGTCTAGCTCTTCTCCCGGCCGTCCTTCGGTGAGCCCGATCGATACGCAAGGATCTCGACCGCTTCGAGCGTGACCAACCCTTCCCCGATCATCTCGTCGAGCAGTGGAAGGACGCTCGTGATCCGCTCCTCGGTGTCGACGATCTCGATCAAGACCGGAAGGTCCTCGGACAACCGCAGGATGCGCGCGGTGTGTAAGCGCGAGGCATGCCCGAATCCCTCGATGCCGCGGAGCACCGTCGCGCCGGCCATCCCTTCCTGACGAACGCGCTCGACGATCGCTTGGTACAAGGGCTTGCCGTGCCACGTGTCGGACTCGCCGACGTAGATCCTGAGCAGCTTGCCGCGACCTCTGAGATTCACAGCGCCCTCCCTGCCCACGTGCCAGCGTACACCGCGAGCAGCCCTGCTCCGATGCTCGCAAGCACGTTCACCGTCGCAAGCAACACCGCACCGTCTTCCGCGAGACGCATGGTTTCGAACGCGAACGTCGAGAACGTCGTGTACGCGCCGATGAAACCGACGGTGAGCGCGATGCGCAGCGCCGGATGGGGAAGGAACCGTTCGGTCAGCAGCGTGAAGATGAACCCGAGCGCGAAGCAGCCCGACACGTTGATCACGAGCGTCTCCCACGGGAATGCGCCCGCCGTGTGTTCGCTGATGAAGCCGCCGAGCGAGTAGCGCGCGATCGCGCCGAAGAAACCTGCGATGCCGACCCATATCGTTCGCACGTGCCCTCCGTCTACGAAAAAAGCTCCTACCGTCACCGGTAGGAGCCATCAGCGACCGTGGCCGCGGTTCAGGCGAGCTCCATCGCCTTTGCGCGCGAATCTTAACGGCTTTTTGACGGCTCCGACACGGATACCGACGACCTCTTAACGTCGCGCGCCCGACACTGCGGGTATGGCGCAACGAGCACCGAAACCGCCGAAAACGAGCGACATGCGCACGGGGGTATGGGAAGGCATCCCCGAGCGCCCCGTTCATTCGGACAAACTCGCGCGCATCAAGGCGAAGGTGGTTGGGAAGCCG
>VAWS01000073.1 GCA_005884515.1 Actinomycetota bacterium | reverse complement strand
GTTCGACCCCAACAGCAAGTACTTCGATCCGAAGTCCACGCCAGAAGATCCGCGCTGGTGGATGCCGGATGTCGGCTTCGTTCGGAAGTTCCCACGCGTCATCACGCTGGCAGAGCTGCGCACGGTCCACGGCTTGGAGCCGATGGTTCTGCTGAACCGATCTCGTCTGTCGGTCCAGCCCGTCGCTGAGGAAGAGTGGCAGATCGTCATGCAGCTCGCGGAGCAAACGTGAGCACGACGGCGGGCGACATCCGGCTCGTCTCGTTCAGCCACGGCGCCGGATGTGGATGCAAGCTGGGTCCCACCGATCTGACCGACGTGCTTCAGGCGCTGGGCCCGCAGCTTCCGGTCGACCACCGGCTGCTCGTCGGATCGGAAACCGGCGACGACGCCGCCGTCTACAAGCTGGACGACGACACGGCGCTCGTGTTCACGACCGACTTCTTCACGCCGATCGTCGACGACGCCTACGACTGGGGACGGATCGCAGCGGCGAACGCGCTGAGCGACGTGTACGCGATGGGCGGCCGCCCGATCCTTTGCTTGAACCTTGTCGGATGGCCGCGCGAGGCGTTGCCGCTCGAGCTGCTCGGGCGCGTGCTGGAGGGCGGGCTTGCCGTCGCGAGCGACGCGGGAGCGATCGTGGCCGGCGGGCACACGATCGACGATCCCGAGCCCAAGTACGGCATGGCCGTCGTCGGCCTGGCCGACCCGAAGCGCATCGTGACGAATGCGGCTGCGCGCGCGCGCGACGTGCTGGTGCTGACAAAACCGCTCGGCCTGGGCGTGATCTCCACCGCGATCAAGAACCAGATGGCGCCGGCAGACGTAGTTGCGCGCGCGATCGAAACAATGACCACGCTCAATGCCGCGGCGTCCCAGGCGATGCTTGCGGTCGGCGTACGAGCGGCGACCGACGTCACCGGCTTCGGCTTTCTCGGGCATCTGCATCGGATGCTTGAGGCCTCGGGCGTTGGCGCGGCGGTTCGCGCGTCAGCGGTTCCCGTCTTGGAGGGCGCGCGTGAACTGGCCGAGGCCGGACAGATCCCAGGCGGCAGCAAGCGCAATCGTCGCTACGTCGAGCCCTCGGTGCGCTTCGCGGAGGGCGTGGACGAGGTGACGCGCGCGCTGCTGGCCGACGCGCAGACTTCCGGCGGAATGCTGATCGCGTGTCCGCCCGAGCAGCTCGGCGCGTTGCGCGTGGAGCTTGAGGCGCGATCGGTCCCGTTCCACGAGGTCGGCGTCGTCACGGATGGCCCCGCAGGGGAGATCGCGATCGAGCCCTGAGCGGGTCCTCGGAAGCCCTTGCTATCCTGCCCGCGTCCCCATCTCGGAGGCACGAATGCTGGAGTTTCGCATCCCGGAACCGGTCGCGCGCGCGATGACCGAACACGCTCAGGCCGAGTATCCGAAGGAGTGCTGCGGGTTCCTGGTCGGTCCGCCGGGAGAGGTGCGCGAGCAGGTCAAGCTGACGAACGTCGACCCGGATCCGGTGATGCGCTACGAGGCCGATCCGAAAGAGATGAAGCGCGCGTACGACGACCTCTTCGACCGCGATTGGGAGGTCGTCGCGATCTACCACTCGCACACGCACACGCCCGCCTATCCGTCGCCGACCGACGTGAAGCTGGCGCGCGATCCGAACGCGGCGTACGTCCTGGTGTCGCTCCAGGACCGGTCGCTTCCGGATCTGCGCGCGTTCCGGATCCTCGAGGGAAGGATCGAGGAGCTCGGCGTCGTTTCGGAGGAGAAAGCGAGTTGAGGAGAGCGATGGCAGTCGAAGTCAGGATGCCGACCATCTTGCGGAAGTACACCTCCGGCGCGAAAGCGGTCGAAGGCTCGGGCTCCACGGTCCGCGAAGTGATCGAGGATCTGGATCAACGGCATCCGGGTGTGCGCGGCGCCGTCGTTACCGACGGTGGCGAGCTGCATCGGTTCATCAACATGTACCTGAACGACGAAGACATCCGGTTCTTGGGCTCGCTGGAGACGCCTGTATCAGACGGCGACGTGATCTCGATCCTCCCCGCGGTCGCCGGCGGGTAATCGCGTGCGCGCGGACGACATCCTGGGGGCGATCGGCAACACGCCCTTGGTCGGTTTGCCGACGTTCGGACCCGGAAGCGACGTGAAGATCCTCGCGAAGCTCGAAGGGCACAACCCCACCGGCTCGATGAAAGACCGCATCGCGCTGCGGATGATCCAAGAAGCGGAGGCGTCGGGCGCGCTGACGCCGAACAAGATCGTGCTCGAGCCGACGTCCGGCAACACCGGCATCTCGCTGTCGATGATCTGCCGTCGCAAGGGATACCGGCTCGTGTGCGTCATGCCGGACAACGTGAGCACCGAGCGGATCCAGCTGCTCGAGATGTTCGGCACAGAGATCGTGCATTCACCGGCCGCGCGGGGCTCGAACGGTGCCGTCGCGTTGGCGAAAGAGATGGCGGCCGACACGAAATACTTCATGCCGTACCAGTACGGGAACGAAGCAAACCCGCGCGCGCACTACGACGGCACCGCTGCGGAGATCGTGCGCGACTGCCCGGAGGTCGACGTGTTCGTCGCCGGCCTCGGAACCGGCGGCACGCTGATGGGGTGCGGACGCCGCATCCGCGAACACAACCCCAACGCGCAGATCGTCGCCGCCGAGCCGGAGTACGGCGAGCTCGTCTACGGCCTGCGGAACCTCGATGAAGGCTTCATCCCGGAGATCATCGACATGACGGTGATGACGAGGCGGATCAAGGTCGGCACCGAGGACGCGCTTCGGCGGACGAGGCAGCTCGTCGAGCAAGAGGGGATCTTCGCCGGGATCTCGAGCGGAGCCGCCTTGCACGTTGCCGTCCGCGTCGCCGAGAAGCTGTCGAAGGGAACGATCGTCGTCCTTTTACCCGACGGAGGATGGAAGTACCTCTCGACGGGCGCGTACGGCGGCGACTTCGCTGCGGCGGTGAAGCGCCTGGAAGGCATGCTTTGGGCGTAGCATCGCGCCCGTATACTTCGAGCGATGGACGATAGGCCAATCGGCGTTTTCGACTCGGGCGTCGGCGGATTGACCGTTGCGCGCGCGCTGCTCGACTACCTCCCGGGGGAGTCGATCATCTATTACGGCGATACCGCGCGCGGTCCGTATGGACCGCTCGAGCGCGACGAAGTCCGCGGTTACGTGGACGACGTCGCAGGGCTGCTCGTCAACGAAGGCGTGAAGATGCTCGTCGTCGCCTGCAACTCGGCGTCGAGCGCCGGCCTGGACCACGTCCGCGACGCGTATCCGGACATCGCGTTGGTCGAAGTGATCGAACCGGCCGTTCGAGCAGCCGTGAAGGCGACGCGTAACCGCCGTATCGGGGTGATCGGCACCGCGCTCACCGTGGCGTCGGGGTCGTATGTGCGCGCGATCGCGATGACCCGCGAGAACGTCGAGCTGTTCCAGCAGGCGTGTCCTCGTTTCGTCGAGCTGGTCGAGCGCGGAGAGACGGCCGGCCCCGAGGTGCAGCGCATCGCCGGGGAATACCTTTCCTCGCTGATCGAGAGCGACGTCGACACGCTGATCCTCGGCTGCACGCACTACCCGCTGCTCCGCGGCGTGATCCAGTACGTGATGGGACGGGACGTCGTGCTGATCGAGAGCGATAAGGAGGCGGCGATCGACGTCTTCAGCGAGCTCACGCGGCGCGAGATGTTCCGTCCACGCGACCTGCCCCCGCAGCACCGGTTCCTTTCGAGCGGCGACCCGAAACAGTTCGAAGAGCTGGGCCATCGATTCCTCGGACCGGAGATCACCAAGGTCGAGGAGCAGCCGTGGAGCTGACCGTCCTCGGCGCCGACGGGACGTATCCGCGCGCGCGCAGCGCGTGCAGTGGCTTCCTGCTGCAACACGACGGCTTCACGCTCTGGATGGACGCCGGGAACGGCACGCTCAGCTTCCTCCAAGAGCACGTCGAGATGGAGGACGTTGACGCGATATTCCTGTCGCACGCGCACGTCGACCACTGCGCCGACGTCTATCCGTTCTTCTATCGGTCGCTGAACACGGGGAAAGTCGTTCCCGTCTTCGCGGCAACGTACGTGCACGAGAACATGGCGCCGTTGATCGGCGACGACTCGAAGCGCGAGTTCGCCGAGCTGTTCCAGTGGCACCCGATGGGGTCGGGCGACGTCGCCGAGACGGGACCGTTTCGGTTCGAGGTCTTCAACGCAGCGCACTCGATCGAGAATGCGACCGTGCGCATCAGGGCCGATGAACGGACGCTCTGCTACTCGGGCGACACGGGGCCGAACCCGGATCTCGCGAGGGCTGCGCGCGGTGCCGACCTGTTCCTGTGCGAGGCGTCGTGGCTGGAGAAGGACGAGGGATTGATTGAACCGATCCATATGCGCGCTACACAAGCAGGAGCGGCCGCGCGCGACGCCGGCGTCGAGCGGTTGATGCTCACCCATGTCTGGCCGCCGAACCCGCTCGATCAAGTCCGCGAGGAGACATCGACGACGTTCGACGGCACGATCGAGTTCGCTCGCGAGACGAAGAAGACGACCGTATGAAGCGCGCCGACGGGAGAGGACCCTCAGACCTGCGCCCGGTGAAGCTGTCGCGCGCGTTCCAGCCGAACCCGGAAGGCTCCTGCTTGATCGACGTCGGACAGACGCGCGTGGTGTGCGCCGCAACCGTGGAGCCCGGCGTGCCGCAGTTCGTGCGCGGATCCGGCCGCGGGTGGGTCACCGCCGAGTACAGCATGCTCCCGCGCGCGACCGTCGAGCGGACGCCACGCGAGGTGAAGTCCGGACGGCCGTCCGGGCGCACGCAAGAGATCCAGCGCCTGATCGGACGCTCGTTGCGCGCGGTGACCGACCTCACGCTGCTCGGTGAACGGAGCATCACGATCGACTGCGACGTGCTGGTCGCAGACGGCGGGACGCGTACCGCGTCGATCACCGGTGCGTACGTCGCGCTTGCCGATGCGATCGCGTCGTTGATGTCGCTGGGTGAGCTGCCCGTGTCGCCGCTCATCAGCGAGGTGGCCGCGATCAGCGTCGGCGTTCTCGAGGACACGCCCGTGCTCGATTTGGACTACGCCGAAGACGTCGCCGTCGAGGTCGACATGAACGTCGTCATGACGGGGAAAGGCGGGCTCGTCGAGGTGCAAGGCACGGCCGAAGGCGAGCCGTTCGATCGTGCGCTGCTCGACGGCATGCTCGACTTGGCCGCGTCGGGCATCGAGCAGCTCGTCGCGATGCAACGAGCCGTTCTGGCGGAGTGAGCCTGCTTCGCGTCGCTTTGGCGACGAAGAACCCCGGCAAGGTGCGCGAGATCGCGTCGATCCTTGCGGAGGCGCCGATCGAACTGACCGGTCCCGACGCGGCGTGGGTGCCCCCGCCGGAGGACGAGCCGACCTACCGCGGCAACGCGCTGACCAAGGCGCGGTCGCTGCTCTCTCTGTCGAGCGGCCCGTGCCTGGCCGACGACTCCGGTATCGAGGTTGACGCGTTGGACGGCGGACCGGGGCCACGCTCCGCTCGGTATGCGGGCGAGGGCGCGAGCGACGAAGAGAACCTGCACAAGCTCATCGAGGTGGTACGGCGCACGCCCGAACGCGCGCGCGGCGCGCGCTACAGGTGCGTCGCCGTGATTGTTGTCCCCTCGGGAGAAGAGCACGTCGTCGAAGCGATCGTGCAGGGCACGTTGATCACACAGCCGCGAGGCTCCGGAGGGTTCGGCTACGACCCGATCTTCGTGCCCGCCGGTGAGCAGCGAACGATGGCAGAGCTCTCGCCGGCAGAGAAGGATGCGATCAGCCATCGTGGCAAGGCGTTCCGCGCGCTCATCCCCGCGTTACGCACGCTCGCCGGCTGAATCAGTTCAGATACATGCTCCCGGTCACGCGGTCGATCACGTACGGATGCTGGAGTCCGCGCGTATAGGCGCTCACGTAGGGCCTGGACCACCAGAATGCTTCTTCGACCGTAACCTTGCCGTCGTGATTCGCGTCCGCCCTCTTTCCGTAGATGCCGAGGTTCACTTCCCACCAGGTGAACACCGAGTGATGAGCATAAGGATCCTCGTAGGAAAGTTCGCTCTGGGGTGACGAGAAGGTCAGGATGCGCCCCGCCTTCACCATGCCGTAGTCGCTGAAGCCCGCGGCGCGGCATGTCGAGATGTCGATCCACATGTGGTACGCGGCCACGCGATTCATCTCGCGTCCGAGCGTGCCGTCGATGATGTAGCGGTTGTCCGCCGCCCAGAGCTCGACGTCCATCGTCTCGTTGTCACCGTCCGCGAGCGTGCGGGTGTGATTCTCGTGGCCCGAGTAGTGGAACACGACGATCGAGTTCGACTTGGTCTTGTAGGACAACCATCGGATCCCGTCGATGATGTGCTGCGCCGTTGCGTCGCCGTCCCTGATCAGGATGATGTGGTCCGTCCGCCACCCGAGATTAACCAGCGTGGTACGCAAGCCTTCGGCGTCTTGGCGCGCGCCGATGTTGTCGACGGTCGGCGCGGCATAGTTGTTGATCCCGATCAACAGGGCCCATTTGTGTGTGGATGCCGCGGTCGTCTGCGCCGCCGCTTCCCCCCTTGTCGTTGAGGGTACGGTGGGTATAGGCGCGCGAACACCGATAGATGTATCTAGTCCCCGTCGCGAAAACGGGTTGATTGGTTCGAAATCCGGCTGTCTATCTGTGTTGGGCCGGGCTCCATCCGGTGGATCGTTGTGCGAGAGGGGAGACTTGAACTCCCACGGGTTGCCCCACAGGATCCTAAATCCTGCGCGTCTGCCTGTTCCGCCACTCTCGCGCGCGACAACGGTAACACCCCCAGAAGAGGAGAGGGAGCGCATCGCGCTCCCTCTGCTTGGTGTGGGCCGCCAGGGTTTCGATCCCCGAACCCCCGGTTTAAGAGACCGGTGCTCTGCCAATTGAGCTAGCGGCCCGAAGACGCGGACTATACCAGCCGGGTCGAATACAGGTTGCCGATTCCCTCGATCCAAGCCAGTACACGCTCGAGGTCGAGACGACTCCTTGTCATTCGTATCTGGACGGTTCCGTTGTACAGGATGTTCTTCCTCTGCCCCGTTCCTTCAGATTTGACGAACGTTTTGCCGAATCTATCGGGCGGAATCTGTGTCGCTTCTGACCAGTAACGCAAGCGTTCCAACTCCTGTTGACCTGAGTGGAGATGCATCCGAACGGTGAATCGAGACACGTCGGCTTGAAGGTATCTCTGCGCCCATACGAGAAAGAGACCCACCAGCCTCGGGTCCGAATTCGAGAAGCAGATCTCCTTGGTCTTTGCACCCTCTGACCAGTAGGCGACGAACCCCGGCGACAAATAGTGGTTCGGTTGCCAACACCGTCACCTGTGAGCGAGCCGCCGTACGCGTCGCCTCGTGTCTGTCCCGCGCAACCTTTCTGAGATGCTCGCCCACCGCTTGCCGCACGGCGAGGCGCGGTCGCTTCGCAGCGAGCCGCGCGCGCTGCTCGTCGCTCAGCTCAACGTCACGACACCACGCGGACAAGGTGCCGTCGTGAACCGGGATCACCCTCGCGATCTCGTTGTACGAAAGCCCGAGACGCCGGAGCGCTTGGCCGAGCTCGCGCCGCTCCCACCGCTTCAGCTCATCCCATCGTGCTGCGCGTGCCAGTAACTCTGCCGGAATCTGGGGAAGGCCGTCGAGGACGACCATGCTCTGACGCTACAAGACGGGTGTGACACGATCGTTGGGTGGCGTAGGGGACTTGAACCCCCGGCCTTCGGGACCACAACCCGACGCTCTAACCAGGCTGAGCTAACGCCACCAGGCGCAGCGACGGAGTTTATCAGCGACGACTTTTTCCGCTTCCGTCAGGGAGCGCCCGGAAGGACTCGAACCCCCGACCCGCTGCTTAGAAGGCCTCTCCCGCGTAACGCTGTGCCGAAGATCATTTTAACAGTAACCGTGCGACGTTTAGGGGAAAATTATCCGCTCGGTTCGCGTCGGAACACAATCGACTTGGCTAATCCGGCGACCTTCGCCGATCGGCGGATCGGTCTTCCTCGACATCAATGAGGGTGGTGTTGCTCAAGACGAGCGGGCCATCGCCCGATAGCCCATTAGGGCGCAGACCTTGTCGTTTTCCGGAAATACAAACGGTAAATGGGTATCAACGATGAATGATTCCCAACGGGGTGCCGAGCTGAATCCCGCGAGGGGCATCGTTCAACGCACCGGACGACTGCGTCGCGCTGTTTTCGTGTCCGTCGTCGTCGCCGTTGCGTGCATCGCTCAGGGGATGCCGAGCCCCGCAGCGACCGGTACCCCCTCGGCTCCGTCCCTCGTCGTGGCCTCTCAACCAGGTCCGGCCCCCGAAGTGACCGTCTCGTGGGACCCAGGTGCCGGGCCCGCCCCCACCGGAGCGGCCGTGGAGCTCTGGTCAAAGACGGCCTCTGGGTCGTGGGAGAAGCAGACGTCGACAACGTGCTACGCGGGTTGTGCTTCCGTCGCTTTCCGTTACCTGCGATTCGGGACCGCATACTCTGCGGCTGTTTTTCTGATCAACGCGGGCGGCACCGGGCCTGCGTCCGCCTCGAACGTCGTTACGCTCCGCAATACATGTCCCGTCGGCTTATGCATCACGGCGGATTCGGGCAAGCTTCGCGCGCCTGCGGTCCGACAAGCCGGAGGTCTTCTGTACTCGATGGACGGCACGCCGGCGGACGCCGCGACGCTGGCGCAGCTGAAGCCGGGGATGTGGCGAGGCTCCAACGGAGATCAGCCGGGCAATCCATGGGCAACGGCAACCGCATTGAACATCCCGACGACGTTCCTGCTGTCCGACGTATGGCGAGCGAAGACGAACGGCGGCCAGATCACGCCCTGGTCGGACTGGGCTGGCTACCGAGATTGGGTCGTCTGGGTCGCACGTCAGACCCAAGCGTTCGGTATCCGCGTCGATTATTGGGAGGTCTATAACGAGCCGGATAACATGAATTACAACTACTACCCGCCGGCTCAGGGTCAGACCGTCACCGCCGACCTGCTGCTCACGCAGTTCCTTGTGACCTATCAAGCGATCAAGTCGGTGTTGCCCAACGCGCAGATCATCGGCCCTTCGACTTCCTTTTGGATCGAGGATTCGCGCCCGTGGGCGTTCTCGATGCCGCAGTTCCTCGACTTCGCCGCGGCGAACAACCTCTCCCTGGCTGCGCTCAGCTGGCATTTCAACGATCGGGTTAGTCCGCAAGCGATCGAGGATCAAGTGTCGGAGGCCAGACGCTTGATCGCCGCGCGCCCGGCGCTCGGGAATCCGAAGATCTTCATCAACGAGTTCGGTATCGAGCAGACGCAACGGATCCCCGGCTGGGACGTTCAATACCTTGCGGCGCTCACCGCGGCACGCATCGACTCCGCGGGCCGCTCGTGTTGGGAAGGCGATTGCTTCACGCCGGTCTTCGACGGGCTGCTCGCCCCCGACCGTTCGACACTCCCGGACTTCTGGGCACGGGTGGCGTACGCCGAGATGACCGGGAGCATGGTGGCTTCGGCAGCAAACTCGGACAATGTTGGAGTGCTTGCCTCCATGGACGCCGATCGATCACACGTGCGATTGCTGTTCGGCTATGGACTCGGCTGCATCCAGGACCCCCGATGCGCGTCGAGTTTCCCATTGGCGACGCTGGGCGGCTCGCTGACGACGCAGGTAACCGTCCGCGTCCCATGGAGAACCGGACACGTTTCCGTGAGCGTGATGCGGATCCCGGGAACATCGATCGCCGCGATATCGCGACCCTCCACACGCGCTCTGGCGCCGGTCGCGATCGTCGGTACGTCGAGAGGCCCGATGGTGACGTTCAACGTCGGTCCGGTTGCCGACGGAGACGCCTGGTCGCTCACGCTGACACCCACCAGCTAAAGCACGAGCACTGGCTCATCGCCGTCGCGCTGACGATGAGATGTCGGTAGCACCGTTAGTCCTGAAGTTATCCGCGCACACTGGATGACGGATCGCCGGAAATGCATTTGGCCTGTTAGAGCGCCCGGAGGGACTCGAACCCCCGACCCGCTGCTTAGAAGGCAGCTGCTCTATCCACCTGAGCTACGGGCGCGCGCAACGCCCAAGTTTATCAGTGAGGCTTTTCCGGCCCGGCAGCTTTACGCGCCGGCGACTCTTCGAAGCCACAAAGCAACAGCACCCGCGGCGAAGACCAAGACGAACCCGATCGGATACCGGGCGGCCACGCCTGTGATCGGCAACGGAGGCACGTTCGACACCTCATCGAGATGCTTCAACCGAACGGAGCTCTTCGGCGTCCCTGTTTGCTGCGGCGCTTGGACGGTGGTGTTCGGCGTCGGCGTCTCGACGACCGACGTACGGGGAGGTGGCGACGCCGTCGACGTCGTCCGGTCGTTCTTGACGATGATCGCGACGACGCCCGCGCCCATTACCACAACGATCATCGTCGCCAGGAGCTTGTGGAAGCCGTTCAAATCCGCCCCCTCGAATAACAATGGTGTAATTCTACTCAACCTTCGGGGAAGGGACCTCAACTCTGAGCGGGTGACGGGAATCGAACCCGCACCACGAGCTTGGAAGGCTCGAGCTCTACCATTGAGCTACACCCGCGCGGTGCGCCGAGCCATTCTAACGGTGGCCCTGGCTTCAGGCCCTGCGGTAGAGCCCGATGAGATGGACGCGCGCGCCAGACAACCCGGGCAGGTCGAAGACCCGCTCCAGCGCCGCCCACGCACGGAACGAGCGCGCGCCGAGCGCCAGGTAGGTCGGATCGCCGTTGAGCACAAGCTGCTCGCGCACGAGACCGGCCTCACCCATGATCCGATCGACGGTCCGGGGGGTGTTGATGCGGTAGCGGACGGGATAGGTGTCTCGGACGTCTCGATGCTGCACCCGTCGCATGATCGACGGATGGAGCCGGTTCGGGATCGCGCGGATCACCCACGTCACGGGGTTCCGTCCGTTGGGCGTCACGAACGCGAAACGGCCGCCCGGCCGCAAGACCCTCGCGATCTCGCGCACGAACGCGCGCGGGGCATCGACGTGCTCGAGCACCCACGCGCTGCAGATCAGATCGAACGCGCCGTCCTTGAACGGCAGCCGCTCGCCGCGCGCGGCTGCTCGCAAGGAAAGTGTGTCGTGGTGGGCGATCGCCGTCGCGTCCGGATCGACCCCGAACAACTGAAGGCCGGGTACGTCGTCCAGCGGGTAGTCCTTCCGGCCGGCCCCGACGTCCAAGACGCGGCCGGACGCCGGCGCCGCCGAGCGCGCCATCTCGCGAAACAGGGTGGCGGCCGGCTGCCAGCCCGGCCGCATGCGCCGGTACCGTCGGCGGAGCTCACCTTGGACGCTGCCCGCAGGCATGCTCGAGCTCACAACGAACGTCCTTCCTCACGACGAGCAGCCGGTCGGGGCGGCCGGATTCGAACCGGCGACCTCCTGCTCCCAAAGCAGGCGCGCTAACCAAGCTGCGCTACGCCCCGCGAGCGACAAGCATAGCCCCCGGCGATGCCCCACCCGCGCGGCTATAATCCGCGGTTCTCACCATGAAGACCTCCCTCACTCGCCACAGCGCTTCCAAAGTGCGCGTTCAGGTTGAAGCGACCTCGGAAGAGGTCGAGCCGGCCGTTCAGCGCGCCGTCCGTTCGCTGTCGAACCAAGTCAAGGTCCCCGGCTTCCGCAAAGGCCACGTGCCGCGCAAGGTCCTGGAGACGAGATTGGGAGCCGAAGCGATGCGCGACGCCGTCTTGCGCGAAGCGATCCCCGAGCTGCTGCAGAAGGCCACCGACGAGGAGACGCTCGCGCCGGTTGCGCCACCGCAAGTCGAAGTGACGAGCTACGACGTCGGCGCAGACCTCTCGTTCGAGGCGACGGTCGAGGTTCGTCCGGAGATCGAGCTGCCCGACTTCGCCATGCTGTCGACCACGCGTCCGTCGTCGAAAGCGACGCCGGAGGAGATCGACGATCAGCTGAAGCGCATGCAGGATCGGTTCTCCACACTCGAGCCCGTACAGCGTCCCGCGCGCGCCGGCGACTACATGCTCGTGGACATCCACACGACGCTCCACGGCAACGAGATCGCCGAGCTCTCCGGCAACGACCAGCTGTACGAGCTGGGCTCGGCGTGGCCGGTCAAGGAGCTCGACGACGAGTTGGCCGCGAAGCGGACCGGCGACATCGTGAAGTTCAACGCGACGATCCCCGAGGGGCTCGGCGGCGAGCACGCTGGGAAGGAAGTCACGTTCCAGGTCCTCGTCAAGGAAGTCCGTGAGAAGAAGCTTCCTCCGCTGGACGACGAGTTCGCGAAGACGTCGTCGGAGTTCGAGACGCTCGACGAGCTGCGCGCGGATCTTGCGCAGCGCATCGAGAAGATCAAAGTAGTGCAAGCCGACGCGGAGGTTCGCAACCGGATCCTCGAGCAAGTGCTCGACGATGTCGAGGTTGAGGCCCCAG
>VAWS01000072.1 GCA_005884515.1 Actinomycetota bacterium | reverse complement strand
TTCCAACTACAGCAAGACCACGACCGAGTACACCAGCTCGAACGGCAAGGTGTCGGGCAACGTGACGTATAACGGAAAGGTCGTCGATACCGCTGCGGGACCGACTAGCCCGCCGTCGACCGCTCAGATCGTCGGCGAGGTTCAAAAGCTGGTCAACAATCACGTGATAACGAACGTGGTCGCGAACGGCTACTACCCGGTCTACGTCGACCTGAAGCGGGGCAATGCCGGCTACTGCGCGTGGCACGATACCGGCACAGTCAGCGGCGTTCAGGTTCAGGTCGCGTTCTTCTTCAACCTCGACAACGACTCCGGTTGCAACCCGGGCGACACGACGCCGGGTCGCAGCGAAGGCCTTGCGGCGCTTGCGAACGTGAGCGGCCACGAGCTGAGCGAGGCGGAGACCGACCCGCACCTCAACGCGTGGTACGACCGCCAGGGCTACTACTACAACCGCGGTTGCATCGACGGAAACTAGCTCCTAAGAGCGACGTCCAGACGCCCGGCCGGATCGGCCGGGCGTCTGTCTGTGCTGGGACCGTATCCTGTGGGCGATGGACCTCTACACGGTGACGTCCGAGCCGGCGCTGCGCGCGCCGGTGCTCGTCACGGCGTTCGACGGGTGGGTCGACGCGGCCGCGGCGGCGACGACTGCGGCGAACCAGATCGCCGAGGAAGGGGAGCAGATCGCGACCTTCAACAGCGATCTCCTCATCGACTATCGCGCGCGCAGGCCGGTGCTCGACATCGTCGACGGTGAGCTCAAGTCGTTGGCATGGGCGGATATTACGGTGCGCGCAGCGCGCGCAGGCGAGCGCGACCTGCTCGTCTTGACGGGTCCCGAGCCCGACTTCCGCTGGCGCGAGCTTTCCGACGCTGTGTACGAGCTGTGCGTGCGTCTCGGCATCGTCGAGTCGGTAACGCTCGGCTCGCTCGGCCTCGCCGTGCCGCACACGCGACCGACGCAGATCACGGCGACGGCCTCTCGCCCGGAAGTATTGGGACCGGACGATCAGCGAACCGAAGGGCTGCTGCGCGTGCCGGCTGCCGCCGTTTCCGTCGTCGAGATGAACCTGCGCGATCACGGGATCCCGACGGTCGGGTTCTTCGCGCAAACGCCGCACTACGTCACGGCGACGTACGCGCCGGCGGTGCTCGCGCTTATCGAACGGCTCGGCCGCCACCTCGGTGTCGCGCTGCCCGTCGGCTCGCTCGCCGACGATGCTGCGTCGCAGCGCGAACAACTAGATCGGATCGTCGACGAGCGGCCGGAGATCAAGGAATACGTCGAGCGGCTCGAAGCGGCGTTCCAACCGGGGTGGGCGATCCCGAGCGCGGACGAGCTCGGGGCGGAGATCGAACGGTTCCTGCGCCGCGAGGGCGATGAAGGCCGCGGCTCGTCCTAGGAAGCAAACCGTTCGAACCGCAGTAACAAGACGAACCTTGCTCGCGCGCTGGTCACTAGTGACTACGCACGCGTAGTCACTAGGTAGTGACTTTGCGCGATACCGTTTTGCGCCCCTGACCTGCCGTTTCCGCCGTGCGACGGGCTTCGTTATCCGGTCGCAACAACCCCGGAACACAACCCGCAAGGGAGCAGGTCATGAAGAAGCCCCGCGTCATCGCATACTCGGTGCTGTTCGCCGCCGCGATCGTCACCGTCGCCGTGAGCGCGACGTCCGCGTCGACGGCGCGGAACGCTGTCAACACGCCGGCCGGTCCCGTGAAGGGCGCGGTGTCCGCGGGCGGTGGCTTCGACCCGATGCAGGCGAACGCGAGCTTCGATTCTTCCTCGATGCAAAACCCGGTCTCCGCGCCTGCGCTGCCGTCGATCCCGAAAGTCTCGGTGCCGAACGCACCGTCGGTTCCCGGTCTTCCGAGGGTCCCATCGCTTCCCAACGTCGGCGTTCCTTCGATGCCGAACCTTCCGAGCGTCGGCGACCTGCCGGGCGCGGGCAGCCTGCCGTTGCCGAGCGCGCCTGCAGTGCCGAGTGTTCCGAGCCTTCCCAACCTCGGCGACCCGACCAGCCTCTTGAACGGCGTGACGAACGTGCTTCCATCGGTGCCGTCGCTGCCGGGCGCCGGCTCGATCACCGGATTGCTTCCCTAGGGCGTTCACGAAAGAAAGACGGGGCCTTGATGGGGCCCCGTCTTTCGTTTGACGCTCGTCAGAAACCGACGCTGCGCCGGTTCAGGTCGAGCTTCTGGCACGTGATGATCTGATTCAGATCGAGCGGCGCATCCGGAAGGGACGGTACCGACAGGTTCGGGTGCTGGAAGGTGAAGAACTCGTACATCGGATCGGCGGCCGCGTCGCGCGCGGTAAGCGCCGGCAATCCGAAGCGGGTCTCGATGAATCGCAAGATCGACGTATGGTCGTGGACAACGTGAGAAACGAAATGTCGTTTCGCGAACGGCGAGACGACGACCACGGGCACGCGGAACCCGTAGCGGTCGAGCGATCCGTCCGTGCCGACGGTGTCGGGCGGAGTCGCGGCCGGCGGGGGAACGTGGTCGTAGAAGCCGCCGTGCTCGTCGTACGTGAAGAACAGCGCGCTCGACGGCCAGCTCGCACTGGTCATCAACGCGTTGATGACGGTCGACGAGAACTTCTCGCCGAGCTGGATGTTGGTCGTCGGGTGCTCGTCGGTCTCCGTGTTATTCGTTCCGAGGAAGACGGGATCGACGAAGGACACCTGGGGGAGCGTCCCCGTCGCGGCGTCGATGAAGTACTGCGCGATCGGGAAGAGGTGCCCAACAGCGTGCTGGCGCACGTAGCCGAAGATCGCTGCGAACGGAACCTCCGCGAAGTACACGCGCCACGAGATGTGCGCTGCGTCAAGCTCCTCGAAGATCGTCTTCTGACTGAACCCGTTCACCGGATCGCCGGACGGGAAGTCGTTCGTCGTATGCCCGAAGGGCGTCGCCGCGAGGAGGAAGAAACGGTTCGGGAACGTCGGACCGAGCTCCGAAGCGAAGTAGCGGTCGCCGGTCGCGAACTTGTCGGCGAGCGCGTAGTAGTACGGGATCTCCACCTGTGTGTGGTAGCCCATCGTGCGGCTTCCGGTGGGGTCGTACGACGCGTCCTCGTTGGCCTTGGTGAAGCCGTCCATCTTCCCGTTGTCGAACTCGGCGTGTGAACCCGAGACCGAATGGTTGAGATCGGAGACCTCGCACGCGTTCGTTTGATGGAACGCCGCGATCGGCGGCGCGCTCGGATTCAATGGATTCGGGTTGGACGCGTCGGCCGGCTCGGCTTCGACGTCGAGGCTCGGGTCGTACGCCTTCAAGTGGCCGAAATAGTTGTCGAACGATCGGTTCTCCTGCATGAAGACGATGACGTGCTTGATCTCCGCGAGGCCGGGCGGTGCGGCAGACGATGCGCCTATGACCGAAGCGAAGATCGCGAGAACGATGAATGAAGCGACGATGTGCGTCCGACGGGGCACGGTTCCCTCCTTATGCTTGCTCCCGGAACGTTCTCCCATCTCCGCGTGGTTTCCTTCAATCCGAGCACCTGTTCGCGGCCGATTCACATACCGGTGGGCCGCTCGGTATGGTGCGTCGGTTATGCCCTGGGGCTTCAGACGCTCGCTGCGCATCGCAGGGCCGCTTCGGCTGAACTTCTCGAAGTCGGGCCTCGGCCTCTCGCTCGGCGTCCCCGGGTTGCACATCGGCAAGGGTCCGCGGGGCTCATACGTCCGAGCGGGCCTGCCGGGAACCGGCATCTACTACCGGAAATCCCTGGGCCAGCGCCCCGTGCACACGCGCGCGCCGGCGAAACGAGACATCGACTCCGATTGGATGCTCGCGGTCAAGGCCCTCCTGGGCGGCGACGCCGCGGGATGTCTCACGATCCTGGACCGGGTGAGGCCCGGGCGCGGCCCCGCCGTCCACGTCGAGGCCGGCGACGACGTGGTGGTCACGATCGTGCCCGATCCGTGCGGGATCGCGGTGCTTCGGGCCGAGGCGCTCGATCGGCTGGGGCGCGTCGATGAGGCGCTCGCGGTCGTTGAACAAGCGGGGAGTGATCAGAACTGCCACGTCGGGCGGGTTGTAGCTGCTGAGCTGCGAGAACAGCACGGTGGAACAGGATCCCAAGCGTGAGCGGCGAAGGACACCTTCCGTCCGTGGCGAATAGGGGAGGCTAGTGAGCTACGCCCGAGAGCAGCGCTTCCGGACCGTCGCGGCCATGGTCGCCGGCGTGTTCGTCGTCGGCGCGGTCACGGTCGGCATCGCCCACGCCTACTACGGCGGCGAGCACGCGACGCTCATCTCGCAGGGCAGCGTGGTGCGCGCGCCGGTCGACTGGGTCCCAACCGAGACGTTCACGACGACCGCCACGACCCAAACCCGGACGAAGGCGCAGAAGCCGGCGAAGACCATCTACATCCCGGCGCTCCCGAACCTGGGCGGCATATCTCCGAAGCGATTGGGCTTCCAGTGGCCGGTTCACGGCTACCACGGCATCACATCGCCGTTCGGGCCGCGTGACCACGGACAGTTCCACCATGGCGCCGACATTGCGTGCGGCATGGGCCAGCCCCTGTACGCGTCGCGAACCGGCCGAGTCATCTTCGCCGGGAACGCCGGCGACGTGTACGGCAACACGGTCGCGATCGATCACGGCAACAGCTACATGACGGTGTACGCGCACATGACCCGCGTCATCGCGCAAGCGGGACAGGTCGTCAAGACCGGGTGGGAGATCGGCACGTGCGGCATGACCGGGAACGCGACCGGCCCTCACGTGCACTTCGAGATCCGATATGACGGCTACGTGTGGGATCCGTTGCTGTTCTTGCCATAGCCCCGCCGTGGCGTAGCGCAGAATCTTCCAACACTTGGTGTGATGCGCGCGCACGTAGCGCGTTTGCCCTACTCAAGTTGGCACCGTTGGCGGACGAAACGTCACGGGGTCCTTCCTAGCATCCGCTCAACCGCCCGTCCTCGAGCCCATTCCAGAAAATGCAAACACGTAGATCTCGTCGCGCCCACCCGTTCACGTTGTTCGTTATCGCGTTCCTTGCCGCTCCTAGCGTGGCGATGCTGCCTGCGATCGCGCTCGAAGGGAACGCGCACCGCGCGACGCCTTCGTCCGGCTTCGTGCCGATCCCGATGGAGCACGTCGACGTCGTGGCCCGTCCCAAGCCGAAGGTCAAGCGCGTCCTCGTGCGGAGACACCGAGCCGCGGCGAAAGCAGAGCGCGCGCGCTCGACGCCGGCGCTCCGTATCGGCTTCTCGTGGCCGGTAACGAAAGCTGAGATCACGTCGCCGTTCGGCTGGCGTCCGTTCGTCGTCACCCCCGGCGAAACGGGACCGCACCCCGCCAGAGAGTTCCACCACGGCATGGATATCGCGTGCGCACTGAACCAGCCGGTCAGGGCATCGAAGGGCGGCCGAGTGATCCTCTCGGGTGTCAATCCAGACTACGGCAACGTCATCGTGATCCAGCATGCCGGTGGTTGGTCGACGTTGTACGGACACCTCAACAAGCGGCTCGTCAACGCAGGGAAGCGCGTGTCGGCGGGCGCGCTCATCGGTCTGTGCGGCTCGACGGGACGCGCCAACGGCGTGCACCTTCACTTCGAGATACGGCACCTCGGGTCGTTCTACAACCCCATCTACTTCCTGCCGTAGCGGCTACTTGATCAGCCGCGACATCCGCCGGTCGGCGAGGATCTTGCCGCCGGTCTGACACACCGGGCAGTACGTGACTTCGTGCGACTCGTACGAGACGCGCCGCAGGTCGGCACTGCACCGAGGGCAGGGTGTCCCGTAGCGCCCGTGCACGATCCAGTGGTCGCCGATCTTGGGCGGCAGCCCGCCGGTCCGCCTCCGTTCTTCGAGCAGCCCTTCCGCAAGCACGTCGTGCACCGACGTGAGCAAGGTTTCGCGTTGCTCCTCCGTCAACGACGCGAGCGATGCGTACGGAGACAGGCGCGCGCGATGCAGGATGTCGTCCGAGTAGCCACGGCCGATGCCGGCCACGGTGTGCTGATCGCGCAGCATCGTGTGCACGCGCCTGCCGTCGGTGCCCGTTCGGATCAGATCGCCGAACTCTTTCGAATCCGGCTCGGGTCCGAGCGTCGCGAGCGGACCTTCTTCGCCGGGCGCAAGCACCCACCACGCGGCTTTCCGTTCGGTTCCGAATTCTTTGACGAGCAGCCCGCTCTTGCCGAAGACGAAGCGGACGACCGAACCTTTCGCGCGCGTCGTTTTCGGTTGCTTCTCGACGTCGACGCGGCCGCCTTGCGACAGGTGCACGAGCACGCGCGCGCGCTCGAGCTCCACGACGAGGAACTTCCCGCGGCGGCCGACGGCCATCAACTTCTGCCCGTTGAGCGTGTCGTACATGGGAGTGACGGTCTTCAACGCCGAGAACTGCAGCGGCATGATCCGCTCGATGCGCGCGCCCCCGAACGTGTCGCCGAGGCGCTCGGACAACGCCTGCATCTCCGGGAGCTCGGGCATGCGGTCATGCTACCGGTGTCCGTTGCGTCCGGATTGTTCTAACAGGCCTGCGCACGATGTCCGATTCGGTGCTTTTTCGGACCAAGATTCCGAGGATCATCGGGAGAAAAGGCTGGGGCGGGGGAGGGACCGCCAGCCGCCTCGGCGAATTGTGTCCCCGAAGGAAGGAGACACGATGGTTACCTGGGTGCTCGTTGAAGAACCGACATTCGAAGTAGCTCGCGCGATCGAGATCGTTGAATACCGCCTGAACTCCGATCCGGAGGCGGTTCAGTGGATCTGCGCGCACCTCCCCGTCGTGGAGCCGGCGCAGGACTAGCTCCAACTCACCTCACAGAAGCGCGCGCCCACGAGGCGCGCGTTCTGCTTTTCAAGCGAGCCCGACGCGCGTGGTGCGCCGCGCCGCGCCGCGCCTATGCTTACTCCCGCTCGACTGTCTGGTTCGGCGAACGGCGAGGAGAACCGATGGACTTCGCATACAGCCCCAAGGTTGAGGAGCTCCGCCGCAACCTGCTCGACTTCATGGATGGGCACGTGTACGCCGCGGAGTCCGTGTACGCGGAGCAGGTTCGCGCGTCGGGGGATCCGCATTTCTACCCGCCGGTGATGGACGACCTCAAGAAAGAGGCGCGCTCCCGCGGCCTGTGGAACCTGTTCATGCCGGATGAGCAGTACGGCGCCGGCTTAACGAACCTCGAGTACGCGCCGCTTGCCGAGATCACCGGTCGAAGTCCGCACATCGCGCCCGAGGCCCTGAACTGTGCCGCACCCGACACGGGGAACATGGAGATCCTCGCCGAGTACGGAACCGACGAGCAGCGCGACGCGTGG
>VAWS01000238.1 GCA_005884515.1 Actinomycetota bacterium | reverse complement strand
TGCGGTCGCAGCCGCCGCCGTCGTGGTACCTCGACCTGAAGCGCTGGGATTGGTACCGCGAGAACTGGCCGTGGCACCCGCATCCGGTGACGATGCCGTCGCCGTTGGTGCTGTCGCTGCTGTCCTCGCTCAACCGGATCTTGGGCGTCGGATTGGAGAATTGGGTTGCACATCGAGCAGCCCTTGCGCAGCGCTGCCGCGAGGGTCTGGCGTCGATCGGGCTCGAGCCCGTCGCGGGGGCAGAGGTCCAAGCGAACATGATCGTTGCCGCGTACGCCGACGACGCGAGCGACATCGTCCCGTTCGTGCTGAAGGAAGGCATCCAGATCTCGGGCGGTCTCGCGCCGCTCGCCGGCAAAACGATCCGCGTCGGCCTGATGGGCCGCACCGCAACCGCAGCGATGGTCGACCGCGTCGTCGATGCCGTCGCGCGCGGCCGGAAAGCATCCGGCGCGTGATCGAACCACGCGACGAGCGCCCACACGAGCACGGCGGGCGCGCAGGGTGGAGCGAGCGCCTGTCCTTCAACTTCTTCGACGCGACGAGCGGCTTCGGCGGCATCGCGCGCGTCGACCACCGGCCGGCATCCACCTCGATCCGCACGAGGCGCTCGCGAAGTGGCGCATCCGGTGCAAGGACGTCGCGCTGGTGTTCCCGAACGCGTCGGCGTCGGGCTTGCCCAAGACCGGCGAGCGGCACGGCGCCGCGGCACAGATCGATCTCGAGCTCACCTTCGAGACGTGGATGCCGCCGTCCGGGTCGGTCGAGCGGCAAACGTCGGTCGATGAGCTCAAGTACGTGAACGTCACGTCGGCAGGCCATTTCGAGCAGGCCGGCCGCTACCACGGGAAGATCCGCG
>VAWS01000071.1:1923-14848 GCA_005884515.1 Actinomycetota bacterium | reverse complement strand
GGCGAACGTCTTGTGCAGGTTCATGTGCACGATGTCGAAGCCCATATCACCAGGACGGCAACGTCCGACGATCGCGTTCAGGTTCGCTCCGTCGTAGTACAGCAGCCCGCCGACCGAATGGATCATCTTTGCGACGCGCTCGATGTTCTCCTCGAACAATCCGAGCGTGTTCGGGTTCGTGATCATCAACCCGGCCACGTCGGGGCCGATCAGCTTCTCCAACGCATCGAGATCGACGAGCCCGCGCGCGTCGCTCGCAACCTCCGAAACCTCGTAGCCCGCGAGACGCACGCTGGCCGGGTTCGTCCCGTGCGCCGAGTCGGGGATGATCACGCGCTTGCGCTGGTCCTTGTTGTGCTCGTGGAACGCCCGCATGATGAGCAGCCCGGTCAGCTCGCCGTGCGCGCCGGCCGCCGGCTGGAACGTGACGGCTTCCATGCCGGTGACGGCGCACAGCGCTTGCTCCAATTCGACGAGCAGCTGGAGCGCGCCTTGGATCTGCGACTCCGGTTGCCACGGGTGCAAGCGCCGGAACCCCGGCATCGCCGCGACGTCTTCGGCGAGCTTGGGGTTGTACTTCATCGAGCAGGACCCGAGCGGGTAGAAGCCGAGGTCGATGCCGTAGTTGCGCTGCGACAGGCGTGTGTAATGCCGGACGAGATCGCGCTCTGCGACTTCGGGCAGCGTCGGCGGCTTCTTGCGCGAGAGCTGTTCGGGGATTGCGTTCGTAGGCGCTGCCGGAACGTCGAGCGTTGGCATGGAGAACGCGCGCCGGCCGGGGCGTGAGAGCTCGAACACGAGCTTCTCGTCGTCGGTGTTCAGCATCACGCCACCTCCTTGCATGCGCGCGCGATCGCGTCGACGAGCCCATCGATCTCCTCGCGTGAGCGCTTCTCAGTTACGGCGATGAGGAGCACGTCGTCGAGATCCTTGAAGCGGCCGAACTGACTCATCGGAACTCCAGCGAGGTAGCCATCTGCGGCGACGCGCTCGCAAACTCTTATCGGATCGGCCGGTAACCGGACCGTGAACTCCTTGAAGAAGGGCCCATTGAAGACGGGAGTCACTCCAGGGATCTCGCAGAGGCGGTCATGTGCATAGTGCGCGCGCGCGAGGCACTGCTCCCCCAGCTCGCGCAATCCCTGAGGGCCGTACCACGAGAGGGCGACGGCGACCGCGAGTGTATTCAGCGTCTGGTTTGTGCAGATGTTGCTCGTCGCTTTCTCACGCCGGATGTGCTGCTCCCGGGCTTGCAGAGTGAGGACGAATGCGCGCTTGCCGTTACGGTCGACGGTCTCACCAACGAGTCGCCCGGGCAGTCGGCGCACGTCGGCCGCGCGACAGGCCATGACGCCGGCGTAGGGGCCGCCGAAATTTAAGTGGTTGCCAAAAGGTTGGCCCTCTGCAACGACGATGTCCGCCCCCTGAAGTCCAGGTGCCTCGATCACCCCTGCCGAGGTTAGGTCGAAATGAACGATGAGCTTCACGCCGTCTCTATGAGCGATCTCTGCGAGTTTCGGTATGTCCTCGACGTATCCAAAGAGGTTCGGCTGCTGCACAACTATCGCAGCCGCATCCGTGTTCGGGCTGAACCCCAGGAGATCAGTCTTCGCGCGCCCATCCTTATCCCACCCCGTGATGATCGGCACCACACCGAGGCCTCGAGACTGCGTGACGAGGACCCTTTCGTAGTTTGGATTGATCGGACCCGCGAGCAGGATCTCATTACGTTTCGTTGCGCTGGTGGCGAGGTTCACCGCCTCGGCGAGCGCGCTCCCCCCGTCGTAGAGCCCGGCGTTCGAGATATCGAGCCCGGTCAGCTCGCAGATCATCGTCTGGTACTCGAACAGCGTCTGAAGGACGCCTTGCGAGAGCTCGGGCTGGTACGGCGTGTATGAGGTCGCGAGCTCGCCGCGCGACAGGACGGCCCACACCATCGACGGGACGTGGTGGTCGTAGGCCCCGGCCCCCATGAAGCACACGAGGTCGTCGGCCGACCGGTTCTGGGCCGCCAGCGCCGCCATCTCGCGCAGCACCTCCGCCTCCGCGTGCCCATCCGGGATCGGCAAGCCGCCGAGCCGAAGGGACGGCGGGATGACGGCGAAGAGGTCGTCGACGGAGGCAGCGCCGATCGTCGCGAGCATCGTTTCGACGTCGCGCTCGGTGTGCGGAGCGAAATCCAACGGTCCTCCCCCGTGTGGCCGCGCAGGGGAAGGCTGCGCGATGCGCGTATCCTACCGTGTCGTTCGAGCGGCCTTCACCGGTCGTCGCCGTCGCGGTCGAGGCCGTACTTCTGCAACAGCGCGAGGTAGTCGCGCTGGTAGAAGATCTTGATCTTGCAGTCCGGGTACAGCTCGCGCAGTCGCCGGACCTTCTTGTTCTTCTTCGTGACGAGCTTCTGGTTCATCGTCGTCACTTCGATGTAGGTGTCGAACTGCGGCAGGAAGAAGTCCGGCGTGAACTGCTTGACGACCTCGCCTTGCTCGTCCCACTCGATGTCGAACGACCGCGGCTCGTACTCCCATTCGATCTGGTAGAAGTCGAGCAGGCGCGCGTACTGGCGTTCGCTCTCGTGCGCGAAGTCGATGCGGTCGCTCTTCAGGCCGTTGAGGGTCGCGACGCGGGGCCCGCTCTGGCGCCGGCTCGTCTCAGCCGCTGTGCGCTTCGGTGGTGTCGTTGGGTGCTCTCTTCCCTTGCTCGGCCGCGGGGAACGCGCGCACACGACCTTGCAGCTCTTCGTATACCTTCCCTACCGCGATCGCGAAGACGCCTTGGCCGCCGGCCAGAAGATCGACGACCTCGTTCGCGGACAAGCATGCGTGGATCGTCTTGCCGTCCGACACGAGCGTGACGTCTTCGATCGGCATCTTCAGCTCGTCGCGGAGGTAGTCGACGGCGCGGCGGATCTTCGGAAGGCTCACGCCGGCGTCGAGCAGCTTCTTGATCACACGCAACTGGACGACGTCGTTGAAGCTGTACATGCGCTGGCTGCCCGACCCGTCGGCATCGCGGACACTCGGGGTGACGAGCTCTGTGCGCGCCCAGTAGTCGAGCTGCCGGTAGCTGATACCGACGGTGCGGCAGACCGTGGGTCCCCGGAACCCGGTTTCGACGTCTGCATCGATGCTAGACGTGCGTGCCATCGAGCCTCCCCCAGGAGGGACCGCAACCGGGGCGGCTCCTCCGCCTCACACCGCGGTAATTACGTGGATGTCACGCTAAGCCCGTGGCCCGAGGACTGTCAATGGTGCTCGGAAAAAGAAGGAGCGGGGCAGCCGTTCGGGCTGCTCAGAAGGGGTTGGCGCCGAAGTCTTCGGGGCTCACCGACTCGATGAACTCCCGGAACTTCTGGACCTCGGTCTCCTCGTCCTCGTCGTGGATGACGATGCCGGCGTCCGAGAGCACGTCGGGCGCCGCGAAGATCGGGACGCCGGAGCGAACGGCCAGTGCGATGGCGTCGCTCGGCCGGCTTGAAACGGAGTACTGGGCCCCGTCGCGCGCCATCTCAAGCGTCGCGTAGAACGTCGTTTCACGCAGTTCCGTGATGACGATGCGCTCGATCGTGACCCCGACTTCCTCGAGGACGCTCTTCAAGAGGTCGTGCGTCATGGGGCGCTGGGTGACGATTCCTTGGAGCGCGAACGCGATGGCCGTCGCTTCGACCGGACCGATCCAGATCGGGAGGAAACGCTCACCCTCCCGCTCGCGCAGCAGCACGATCGGCTGGTTCGTCGGCAGCTCGACGCGGACTCCGACCAGCTGCATCTCGACGGCATCGACCACGCTACGAGCCTCCTCGAGGGCAGACTACTACCGCCCGCACTAGGCCCACAACGATACCGCCGGGCCTTGATGTTCGCTTTACCCCCTTGGCCGGGGGGACGATCACGCGCCGGCAGATTCCAGCGCGCGCGCGACGAGATCGGGGTCCCGCAGCGCAGCCATGTCGCGCACGCCCAGGACAGCGCGGAGGTTGCGGTACCGGCCTTCGTGGTCGAGGCCGTACCCGATCACGAACTCGTCCGGGATGTCGAAGCCCTTGTAGCGGATCGGAACCTCCACGATGCGTCGCACCGACTTGTCGAGCAGCCCGCAGACCTCCAGCGATGCCGGGCGGCGCGCGCTCAGCGTCGCGAGCAGGTACGTCAGTGTCAGCCCCGTGTCGATGATGTCTTCGACAAGGATGACATCGTGGCCGGTTATCGACTCGTCGAGGTCCTTGAGGATCCGCACGACGCCAGAATTCGTCCCATCGCCGTAGGAGCTGATCGACATGAAGTCGACGTTGATCGGCGTGGTGATCGCGCGCGCGAGATCGGCCATGAAGACGAGTGATCCTTTGAGCACGCCGATCAGGATGGGTGTCTTCCCTGCGTAGTCCCTGCTGATCTCGGCGCCCAGCTCGGCGACGCGCGTGGCGATCTGCTCGGCCGTGAGGAGCAGGCCGACGGTCTCGTCCGGCATTTACCGCTCTCCGGAGATCGCAGCGCGCATGCGCTGACGAACGTACGCCTGACGGAGCCTGCGCGAAAGCTTCGCGAGCTCGCTCAGCGTGTCGACCGCTTGCCCGCGCGCGTCGGCACGTCTGTTCCGGATGCCGGGCCCGACGAGCGTCGTGTACATCTCTGCTTCTTGCTCTGCGAAGCGGCGCAGCTGCTTCAGGTGTCGCGGCTCGATCCCGAGCTTCAGGAAATCGCGCGCGAGCTCCCCGACGGCGACGTCCTCTCCGTCGAAGTACGGCGCGCCGTTCTGACGGTGCTCGCAGATCACACCGAAGTCTTTCAACGCTTGTACTTGCGCAAGGTCCAAGCCCGTCGCGCCGGCCAGGTCGCTCTCGGTGAAGTGAGCCGATTGCGCAGGCTCCGCGAGATCGATGTCGGGCTCCTCCCGAATCACGTCTGCGCTCGACACCGCAGCCGGCTCCGGCTGTGCAGCCGGGACGATGGTGATCGGCGCCGGCGCGATCGCCTGCTCGGACGTGATGGTTCCGGCGTCGAGCGACGCCAGCCGCTCGCGGATGACCTTCAGGGGCAGGAACGACTCCCGCTGCATCTTCAAGATCGTGCGCAGCCGCTCGAGATCATTCGGGTAGAAGGTCCGGTAACCGGACGTCGTGCGGGTCGGCGTGATGAGTCCCTCCGCTTCCAGGAACCGGATCTTCGAGACCGTGATGTCGGGGAACTCCGGCTTCAATGCCGCCAGGACTTCGCCGATGCTGAGGAACGGACGGCCGGCCATCACTGCGGTCCCGGTGCCGTATAGAAGACGATCTTGAACTTGCCGATCTGGAGCTCGTCGCCGCTGGCGAGCTCGGCGACATCCACCCGCTCACGGTTCACGTAGGTCCCGTTCAAGCTGCCGGCGTCCTTCACGACGAACCCGTGTCCCTCGCGGGAGATCTCGGCATGGCGCCGGGAGACGGTGATGTCGTTCAAGAACACGTCGCTGTCCGGGCTCCGGCCGAGGCGCGTGATGTCCTTGTCGACCAGCACGGTGCTTCCGGCCGTGGGACCGCCTTTGATGACGAGCAGCGCCTGGTCCGGGCCGAGCTCTTCGAGGGATGGGCCTTCTTCGTCCTCGGGTGCAACCGTGATCGCCATCGTTTGCTCTTCCAGCGGCTGCAGCGAGTTGCCACACGATGCGCAGAAGCTGGCTCCGTCCGGGTTCTTGTGCCCGCAGCGGGTGCAATACATGGTCGAGCTCTCCGGTCAGTGAGGCAGGCTGGAGTTATACCACAGCGTGAGGGATGGGAACGAGGCCGGCACGGTGAACAAGAACGTGGTGCTGGCCGCGCGTTTCCGTCAGTTGCCGGGTTGAGCCTCGACTAACGCTTTATAGTCGCTCGGCGAGAGGAGAGCGTCGACGTCGCCGATGTTCGACGGCTTGATGACGACCATCCAGCCCTCTCCGTACGGGTCCTGGTTAACGAGCTCCGGCGCCTCTTCGAGCGCGCCGTTGCGCTCGGCGATTTCTCCGCTGACCGGAGAGAACAGATCCGAGACCGACTTTGTGGATTCGACTTCACCGAAGGGCTGGCCCGCGTTGACCGCCGTTCCCGGACCCGGGATGTCGACGTAGACGATGTCCCCCAGGGAGTCCTGCGCGAAGTGCGTGATGCCGACACGTACGGAATCGCCTTCTCGTCGCGCCCACTCGTGCTCCGATGTGTAGCGCAGGTCTTCCGGGTACATCGTCACCTCCGAGTCTTCGGCCGCGCGTGGACGAACTCCGGCAACGCGCTGACGTGCAGGATACTTGCCGAACTCACCTCTGTGATGCGAACCGACGTCCCCGCTTCGGCCGCCAGGGAGTCGACCACTCCCCCAGGGATCCTCATCGCCTCGGCCAGCGTCGACGCCGGCCCGATCGCCGTCAGAACGTCGGGCCCGAGGGTGCTCTTCGGGTCCTCGAACGTCATCTGGATGCCCGGGCCCTTCACCGGGACGAGGCCGAGGAGGATCTGGAGCGCCTCGAGCTGTTGCCGCGCGTCGGTGATCAGCGTGCGTTGCTGCGCTTCCGAGCCCGTTGCCTGCGCGAGCTTCACGCGGAGGTCCACGATCTCGCTCGAGAGCTGATCTGATCGCGCGGTCAGCTCGGTGAGGATCTGACCCAGGTCGGACTCTCGCTCGATCGACAGCCGCTGTGCCAGTCCTTGTTGGGAGCGCAGCTGAGTAGCGAGGAGGAAGCCGAGCAATGCGAGCGTCAATGCGATCGCGATCTGCCCGCGCGTGCGCGAACGAGGTGTCGTTCCGCCTCCGCTCGCTCCCCCGCTCGTGTCCGTCATGCCGTCACGCGTGGAACAGGATCCGCCGGATCGCAGCGAGGTTCTGGAAGATGCGGACACCGAAGACGACGACGACTGCGATCTCCATCTCTTGAACGCCGAGCCTGGTTCCCGCCCAGACGAGCAGTGCCGCGAGGATGGCGTTGCTCAAGAACGAGATCACGAAGACCCGGTCGTTGAACGTGCCCTCGAAGCGCGCGCGCAACCCGCCGAAGACACTGTCGAGCGCGGCCATCACCGCCATCGGGAGGTACGGCGCCCACGACGGCGGAACGACGGGATGGAGTCCGACCCCCAGACCGATCCCAACCAGCAGTGACAGGACCACCAACATGCTGCTCCCCTCCTTATCGTGCGTTCTGGATCTGCGCGTAGCGGAACCGGACGCTGCCGGTGTACGCGGGGACCTGGACGGTCGAGGGCTGCTCGATCGAAAAACCCAGACCGTAAACCTGCTCCCACGTCTTGAAGTGGCGGGCGATCGTGGACGCCTCGAACGACGCGCGCATCGCCGATGGATCGCCGATCGCGTCCACGAGGTACGGCGATGTGAGGACCCGGAAGTTGACGAGCACCGCGCTTCCCGCGTTCCGGATCGCCGATGTCGAGACCAAGCGTTGCCCGTTGATCGCGACCGCTTCCGCGCCGGCATCCCAGAGCGCGTTCACGACCTCTTGTAGGTCGACGTCTTGGATCCGGCTGTCCTGTTGGTTGACCGATTGGTCGGTCGATGCGGCGTCGGCGAGCCGCACGACGATCCCGGGCCCGCTCACGGCCGTCGAACCCGAGGCGGCCTCGATCCCGGCCATCGTCCCCTGGAGGTTCCGCAGGGTGGCGCTCCCCGCGGAGGCTGCGATCGCAGCGACCTGCGCGCGCAGCTGCGCGAGGCGGCTCTCCAGTGCTGCGGTGCTCTTCTGTCGCTCGGCGACGATCGCGGCGAGCTCACTGCGTCTCGTCGCGTTGATCTTCGACGCGGAGTTCTGCGTGTTGAGGTCGACGGTGAGCAAGAACGCGAGCAGCCCGACCACGAGCGCAGGGGCGATCGCGCGGGCAGTCGGTGAGTTGCGCTTGATCAATCCAGTGCTTCTTCGATGAGCGACACGTATCGCTCGGCGACGGCGCGCGACTCGCCTTCCGTCGGTCCTTCCGCCCACACGTGCGTGACGGGATCCTCTGGGTCGGGGATGACGAGCGCCCAGTCCGACCCGTGGAACAGCTTCAAGCCTTCGGTCTCCTCCGTGCGATCCGCGGAGCGGTCGCCGGCGACGAGGCGCATGACGGCGCCCTTGCGGTCCCATGCCGTCGGAACGGTGCGGTGAACGACGTTCGCGTCCGGCAGCCCGGAAAGCCGTTCGCCCAGACTCGTTTCCGACTTCGCGAGCAGCTCGTGCAACGTGCAGAACGCCGCGATGCCGTCGAAAGCCGGCAAGCCATCGGGGAAGGCGTACGTGCCGTCTTCGGTTCCGGCGAATACCGCGTTCTCCTGGAGCGCGATCGCGAGGATCGCGGCGAGCGACCGCATGGCTCGGACCGCGCGCCCGCCGCGCGCCTCGCAGATCTTCTCGACGGCCGACGGCGCCGAGACGGGAACGACGATCGTTCGCCCCGGCCACACCTCGGCGACCATGTCGACCATGAGCAAGAGCGCGGTATCTCGCGGGATCAATGAGCCGCCGCCGGCAACGATGTCGATCGTTTCCCCGGTGGTCTCGAGCAGTGCGCCGAGGTCGGCGCGCGACGTCCGCACGAGCTCGCACAGGTGCGCGCGGATCGCGTCCCGTTCGGCGTGCGTCATCGTCGGGCGAGCCTCGTCGACGTAGCCGTTCACGGTCAGGGTCTCGGAGCCGATCTTGCCGATGATGGCAGGCAACACCAACGACGCCGGCCCAAACGCACAGTCGACGACCGACTTCAAGTCGGCACTGCGGATCACCCGTCGGAGTCGAAGAAGCGGATCTCGAGCGACTGACGGTCGCCGGGAACCGTCCCCACGGCGATGCCTCCGCGCGAACGGGTCGTGCGCACGTGGAAGCGCGTGACGGGAACCGGCGTCACCTCGAGGTCTTGCACGTGGACGCCCGACCCGTTCACCCCGGCGATCAGCGCGCGCTTGATCGTGCGTGATGCGCGCGACGCGTCGCGGCTCATCACGACGGCCGCTCCTCGCTTCAGCGTCGTCGCGTACGCCATGCCGAGACGGACGGCGAAGTCCGGTGTGATATCGACGTTGATCAGCCCGCTCACGCCGCGGTTGCCGAACAGCGTGCGCGCGCCCGAGGACTCCCAGATGATGCTGTGCGTGATCACTGCGCCGGCGTCGACGCGCTTGTAGGGATAGATCTTCACGTTCGGCTGGATCAACGTGTCCTTGCCGACGAAGCACTCGTCACCCAGGACCACGCCTTCCTCGATGCGCGCGTTCGAGCGGATGTCCGCGTTCCGTCCGATCACGCAGCCGCGGAGCGTCGTGCCGGCGCCGATGTATGCGTTGTCGTGGACGGTCGCGCGGTGAAGGAATGCGCCGGACTTGATCGCCGAGTTGTTCCCGATGACGCAGTACTCGCGCACCGTCGCGCCGGCCTCGACCTTGACGTGCTCGCCGATCAGGGCGGGCCCTTCGATGCGCGCCTCCGGATCGAGGATCGCCCCCTCCCCCACCCACACGCGGTCGGCGATCTCGAAGCCGGGCATCTCGATGTTCACGAGCCCGTCCAGCGCGTCCTGCTGCGCCTTCCGGTAGGCATCCACGTTCCCGACGTCGGTCCAGTACCCGTCGGCGATGTACCCGAAGATGGGTGCCCCTTTTTCGAGCAGCTTGGGGAAGACGTCTTTCGAGAAGTCGTACGGCTCTCCGTCGGGGATGGCATCGAAGATCTCGGGCTCGAGCACGTAGATCCCGGTGTTGACGGTGTCGGTGAAGACCTGGCCCCAGCCCGGCTTCTCGAGGAAGCGATCGACGCGCCCCTCCTCGTCGGTCACGACGATCCCATACTCGAGCGGGTTCGGCTGATGCGACAAGACGACGGTCGCCAACGCGCCCCGCTCTTGGTGGAAAGTGACGACCTTCTCGAGATCGATGTCGGTCAGCGCGTCGCCGCTGATGACGACGAACGTCTCGTCGAGCGCGCCCTGCGCGTTCTTGACGCTGCCGGCAGTTCCAAGCGGGGACTCTTCCGTCGCGTACGACATCGACACGCCGAGGTCTTCTCCGGTCCCGAAGTAGTTCCGAACGAGGCTTGCCAAGAACTGGACGGTGACGACGATGTCGGTGAAGCCGTGCCGCTTGAGCAGCCGCACGATGTGCTCCATCAGCGGCCGGTTGGCAAGGGAAACCATCGGCTTCGGTTGGTTGCTGGTGAGGGGTCGCAGACGACTCCCGGCCCCGCCGGCCATGATGACGGCTTTCATCTGTCCACCATAAAGACCCACACAGAAGACGACGTCAGTTTACCCATCCGCGTTCCCGCGCTCGGCGTCGTTCTGTTCCTTCAGCGACGCGAAGGCTGCTCGGACGTAGCCGGCGCCGGATGCGTAATACAGCGGAAGCGAGATCACGACGAAGACCCACGCAGCGAGGCGGATCGAGTGCGTCGGGTGCGAGATGTTGTGGATCCCCGACGCGAGGAAGAGCCCGAACATGACGGTGACGGCGAACGAGCCGTATTTCCCGACCTTCGTCACCGGCGGGATCGGAAGCCTGCGCGCCTTCAAGACCGGCGCGCCGACGAGAACCAACACAGCGTCGCGCGCAACCACGACGAGGACGACCCACAGCGGTGACAGGTGTTTCACGATCAGCACGGCGGCGCCGGACGCGAGCCCCAGACGGTCCGATAGCGGGTCCAGCGCGATGCCGAGCTTCGAGACCTGTCCGTACCGGCGTGCGATCTTCCCGTCGACCAGATCAGTCACGAACCCAAGTGCGGCGATGACGACCGCCCACCCCATGTTGCCGGCGCCGATGGCGGCGTACAGGAAGACCGGGATCAGCCCGAGGCGGAAGAACGTCAGGAGGTTCGGAACGGTGAGGATGGCGTCTGAGGGCGGCGCGGAGGCCTGATCCGGCATGGGTGGCAACAGGATATAGAGGAACGGATCTGCCGGCCTCGGACCTCAGTCTTCGCCGGGAACCCGCGAGACGAACCGCAGCTCGCTGGTCAGGCCGGACAGCGAGAGCGCGCGCCACACGCGGCCGGGGCCGCTGACGATTTCGAACGTCCATCCTCCGGCGATCGCGCGCTTGTGCGCAGCGATCAAGACATGGAGCCCGGCGGAATCGATGAAAGAGAGATGCCGGAGATCGAGGACGAGGCCTCTCGTGCCGAGCTCTTCGATCGCCGTAAGGGCCTCGACGAGCTCGTCCCTCGTGGCGAAGTCGAGCTCGCCCGTTACAGCGACAACCGTCGTTTCTTCTCCCACGAGCCGCGTCTTCACCACGAGCCCGGGCATCGGCCTCAGCGTCAAGGCGTTCCCTCCTGTCGAGGATCGCTACATGAAGCTCCTCTGTTTGGGCGGTACCCAGAGTTTCGCGGTGAAAAACGTTAGGCATGTGCGTCGGCGTGGAGCGCGCGCGACGGCTCGAACGTGTAGACGTTGTACGCGTGCTTTATCACCGGCTGCGCCACGTTCCGCACGAGCACACCGCCCGGAGTGACGCCTTTCTCGACGCCCGCGTGCGCGTGCCCGTGGAGCGCAAGATCTGCCCCTGCGTGGTCGACCGCCTCGGCGAGTAGGTAGCTTCCCAAGAACGGAAAGATCTCCGCGCGCTCACCGGCGAGCGTGTCGCGCACCGGGCTGTAGTGGAGGAGAGCGACGCGCACGTCGCATCCCTCGAGCGATCGCAGCCCGTGCTCGAGCCCCTCGGCGAGCGCCATCGTGTGACGCACGAAGGCTTTCATCTCCGGCTCGCCGAAGTCGGTGCCGCACGCGCCGGCGAACCCTCCGCCGAAGCCCTTCGTGCCGGCGATCCCTACGCGCGCGCCGTCGACGTCGACGGTGGTGGTCTCACCTTCGAGGACCGTCACACCTGCATCCTCGAGATGGCTGCGCACCGTGGCCTGTTCGTCGGAGTGGTAGTCGTGATTGCCGAGGACGGCGACGACCGGGACCGGCAGGCCCGTCAGCTCGCGCGCGACGACTGCTCCCTCGTCCGGCCCGCCGCACTTCGTCAGGTCGCCGGCGACGAGCAGCATGTCCGCGTGATGGGTGAGGTCTTCGAACTGCGCGCGCAGCATGCCGGAGGAGTCGGCGCCGAAGTGGATATCGGCGACGGCTGCGATCCGGATCACGACAGATCCTCTCCGTCCGTCGGTTCGGCCGTCTCGTACAACGTCACGTGGTTGTGCACCTCGTGATCCGGAAGCACTTCGCGCGCGACCACTGCTATCGCATCGCGTCGCTCCGTCGTCGGCACGGTTCCCGTGATGAAGACCTTGTCGCCGTTGACCGAAACGGTCAGGTCGAGTTCGTTCGTTCGCTCATCGTGTGCGAGGGCCTGCCGCACGCGCTGGACGATGTAGTGCCTCGACTCCGCGGGGGCTTCACCGGTCGCCGCCATCAGCTTCCTCCGTTCTCAAAGATCATCTGGAACAGCCGTTTGATCGGCTCATCCGGCACCGCGACGTCGCTCGATTGCGCGTACAGAAGCAAGCTGAAGACGCGTCGTGGTCCGGAGCGCGCACGGCGAAGCAGGTACTCCCAATCCAGGTCGCGCGAGGCAAGGATCGCGATCGCGTCGCTCCAGTGTCGCGGCGTCTCCTCGTCGTGGATGATCGCTTTGATCACGAGAAGATCTTCCGCCGGGATGGTCTTCAGCGGGACGCCTTGGAAGTCGCTCTCGACCAGCCGCTCGATCATCTCATCGTCGAGGTAGATGTCGCCGCGCGCACGGAACAGGACGTCGACGAGCACGCCCTCCTTTATCCCTTTGAACAACCAGTGCGGGTTCGTTCGTTGCGTTTCGAACCCCGCGCGCTCCAGCGCCTCGAGGGCGGCGGGCGCGTCGACGGGTCGCACGAACACGTCGGCGTCGTGCGTCCACCGCGGACGTCCCAAGATCGCCGACGCGACCCCACCAAGCATGCCGTACGGGATCTTCGCGCGCTCCAGCGCGCCGATCGCCTGTCCGAGGACGCGCACGAA
>VAWS01000071.1:0-1872 GCA_005884515.1 Actinomycetota bacterium | reverse complement strand
TCTTCGTCGGTGATCTGCCGTTGTAACGGATGAACGAGAAGCTGCCGTCGCTTTCGAGCACGCCGACCTGGACGTCCCGGAGGTCACCGATCCCCTGCTCTCGCGCTGCGTCGGTGATCTCGTCGAGCGAGAGCCGCTCGTATCGGATGATCTTCTCCTGCGGTTCGCCGTCGCGGATGACGATCACCGGCCGGCCTTCGATGATTGTGCGCGCGCGCTTGCTTTTGAAGCTGAGATACGAAAGCGCGAGCATCCACACGACGAACGTTGAGATCGCGGTGATCGCGCCCGTCAACGAGTTGTCCTGTTGCGTCACGCCTTGCTGGATCAGGTCTCCCATCACGATGATGAGAATGAGCTCGAAGGCGGAGAGCTCCGCGAGCTCTTTCCGGCCCATCGTTCGCATCACGATGAACAGGAACACGAACATCACCGACGCGCGCGCGACGATCTGCATCAGGGAACCCACCTCGTGTGATAGCGAACCGTGACCGTGGGCGAGCCGCTGGCCAGAACCGACGTCGCCCCGTCGACCCCGAAGTGCTCGCCGTACTCCGCGTACATATCGAGGGACAGGCGGAACGTCGCGCCCGGCGGAGAGTTCCAGGTGTAGACCAGCGCCGTTCCGTTCGAGGACGAGGAGTCGGGGTCGGGGCGCAGGCTGTTGAGATCGAACAGATCGAAGTAGTGGTGATCGAGCGCGATCGACAACGACTTGCCGAAGCCGTTCGGGTTGCTCACCACGACCTCGAACCGCACGTCGACGCCTGGGTGTACGACCGAGGGATAGGTAACCGAAAGCGTGTAGCCCCCGCCGGTAGCCTTCGCGGTCGTCGTCTTCTGTCCGAGCAGCCCAGTCGCGGCCAGCAAGACGCGTACCCGCGCGCACGCGATTTCCAACGTCTAGCGTTCGGTCGGGCTGGCCGGATTTGAACCGGCGACCTCTTGACCCCCAGTCAAGCGCGCTAACCAAGCTGCGCTACAGCCCGTGCGCGCAAAGTATATGCGCCGGCCGGGAACGGCCTTTTCTCAGACCGCGCGCCTTCCCGACTTCCGGACGTTCAGCCGCAGCGGCGTGCCTTCGAAGCCGAAGCGCTCGCGCAGCCGTCGCTCGAGCGCGCGCAGCGAGGGTGCCGTGATCGAGCCGCTCGCGAATAGGACGAACGTCGGTGGCCGTGTCCCTGCTTGCGTCAGGTACCGGATGCGTGTCGGACGCGCGCGCACGGTCGAGCCGAGCGGCACCAGCTCGGTCGCGTCGCGCAGCCACGCGTTGAGCGCCGCGGTGGGAACCCGTTTCCGCCACGACGCCAACGCCTTGTCGAGCGCAGGAGCGATCTTCGCCACTCCCCTCTTCGTCAGCGCCGACGTCCGAACGATGGGCGCCCACGGGATGAACCGGAGCATCTCACGCGTGTCGTCCGCGATCGCGTCTGCACGGTCCGCGTCGACGAGATCCCATTTGTTCAGCACGACCACCGCTGCGCGCCCCGATTCAGCGACGCGCGCAGCGATCTTCTGGTCCTGCTCGGCGGCTCCTTCGTTCGCGTCGATCACGATGAGTACCACATCCGCCTCATCGATCGCGCGCAAGCTCCGCACCAGCCCGTAGTACTCGGGACCTTTCGCGTCGCGCGCGCGCCGCCGCATGCCGGCGGTGTCGACGAATCGATACCGCGTTCCGCCGATCTCGGCGATGGTGTCCACCGTGTCCCGCGTGGTGCCGGGGACGTCGTGAACGATCGACCGTTCGTCTCCCACGAGGCGATTGAAGAGGGACGACTTCCCCACGTTGGGGCGTCCGGCGATCGCGACGGCAACCTCTGCGCGCCCGCCCGGTTCTCCCTGAAGACCTCTCACGTGCGTGACGACGAT
>VAWS01000070.1 GCA_005884515.1 Actinomycetota bacterium | reverse complement strand
GGGTGGCACGCTCATCGTCAACAAGGACGCCTTCGTCGAGAAGAACATCGAGCGTGCCGGCTATGCCAAGGACCCGCTCGAAGATGACAGCCTGAGCAACTATCAAGTCTTCGAAGTCCCGATGACCACGATGACCCTCGAAGCCGCCAAGGACGTCGAAGGCATCACCAAGAAGGACGCGGAGCGCGCGAAGAACATGTTCGCGCTGGGCTTGGTGGCGTGGATGTATAGCCGCCCGACCGACGTCATCTTGAATTGGGTCGAGAAGCGCTTCGCCGGGAAGCCGGGGATCCTCCAGGCCAACATGCGCGCGTTTCGTGCGGGCTACAATTTCGGCGAGACGGCCGAGCTGTTTGCGCACCAGTACAAGGTCGAACGCGCGCACCTCACGCCGGGCCGCTACCGCAACGTCACCGGCAACACATCAGTCGCGTGGGGTCTCATCGCGGCGGCCGAGTGCGCGAAGCTCCCGCTCTTCTACGCCAGCTATCCGATCACGCCGGCGTCGGACATCCTCCACGAGCTGTCGAAGCACAAGAACTTCGGGGTGCGCACCGTGCAGGCCGAGGACGAGATCGCGGCCGCCGGCGCCATCCTGGGAGCAGCCTTCGGCGGCCACCTCGGCGTGACCGCGACGAGCGGCCCGGGGGTCGACCTCAAGGCCGAGACGATCAGCCTCGGCATCGTGCTCGAGCTGCCGATGATCATCGTGGACGTGCAGCGCGCGGGGCCGTCGACCGGCATGCCGACGAAGCAAGAGGCCGCCGACCTGCTGCTCGCGATGTACGGGCGCCACGGCGAATCGCCGATGCCGATCATCGCGCCGCGGACCCCCGCGGAGTGCTTCCACGCGGCGATCGAGGCTGCTCGTATCGCATTGAAGTACCGCACACCGGTGTTCATCCTGTCGGACACGTTCCTCGCGAACTCATCGGAGCCGTGGAAGGTTCCGGACGTGAAAGACCTCCCCGACATCAGCGTTTCGTTCGCGACCGGCCCGAACCACGAAGGCGAGTTCTGGCCGTACATCCGCGATGAGAACCTCGCGCGCCCATGGGCAGTCCCGGGAACGCCGGGGCTCGAGCACCGTGTGGGCGGCCTTGAGAAGCAGGACGGCACCGGCAACGTCAGCTACGACCCGCAGAACCACGAGTACATGAGCCGCATCCGTGCGGCGAAGGTCGCCAAGATCGCCGACGACATCCCGGCGCTTGAGGTCGACGATCCGTCCGGCGAGGCCGATCTGCTCGTGATCAGCTGGGGCTCGACGTTCGGCGCGATCCGCGCCGGGTGCGAGAAGGTGCGCGCGCAAGGCAAGAAGGTCGCGCACGCGCAGCTGTACCACTTGAACCCACTCCCGAAGAACACCGGCGACGTCCTGCGTGCGTACGGCCGCGTGCTGGTTCCCGAGATCAACCTCGGGCAGCTCGTGAAGATCTTGCGCGCGGAGTACCTCGTCGACGCGAAGTCTTACAACAAGATCCAAGGGCACCCGTTCCGGGCGTCCGAGATCGAAACCGAGATCCTGAAGAGGCTGTGAACGATATGGCAGAGCAGAACGGTGGCGGCAGCGTCCTGACGAAGAAGGAGTTCGTCAGCGACCAAGAAGTACGGTGGTGCCCGGGATGCGGTGACTACGCGATCCTGTCGGCAGTGCAGGGCATGATGCCCGACGTCGTCGACAAGCGCGAGAACATGGTCTTCATCTCCGGCATCGGCTGCTCGAGCCGCTTCCCCTACTACATGAACACGTACGGCATGCACTCGATCCACGGGCGCGCGCCGGCGATCGCGACCGGTTTGGCCACCGCGCGCCCCGACCTCACCGTCTGGGTCATCACCGGCGACGGCGACGGACTGTCGATCGGCGGCAACCATCTGATCCACGCGATGCGTCGCAACGTGAACCTCGTGATCCTGCTGTTCAACAACCAGATCTACGGGCTGACGAAGGGGCAGTACTCGCCGACGTCGGAGATCGGCAAGGTCACGAAGTCGACGCCGTTCGGCTCGCTCGACCGGCCGTTCAACCCCGTCGCACTGGCGCTCGGAGCCGAGGCCACCTTTGTCGCGCGCTCGCTGGACGTCGACCGGCAGCATCTGACGAGCGTCCTGAAAGCGGCCGCCGCGCACCGCGGCACGTCGTTCGTCGAGATCTACCAGAACTGCAACATCTTCAACGACGGTGCGTTCGACCTCGTCGCCGGCAAGGAGCACAAAACCGAGAACCAGATCCGCCTGGAGCACGAGAAGCCGATCCGCTTCGGCGCAAACAACGAGAAGGGGATCCGGCTTAGCGGGCGCGCCTCGGTTGAGATCGTCGACGTCGAGCAGGCCGGCGAAGAGAACCTCATCGTGCACGACGTGCATCGAGAGGACCCGGCGCTCGCGTTCATGCTCGCGCACATCGCGACCGGCCCGACGATGCCGACGCCGATCGGGATCTTCAGAGACGTCGATCGGCCGGTGTACGGCGAAGAGATGGAACGGCAGTTGTCGGTCGCGCGCGAGAAGCTGGGCGTGGGCAGCGTGGAGAAGCTGCTGACCAGCGGCGACACCTGGGAAGTAGCGTAAAGAGCGCTGTTCCCAGCGCTGAACCTCCTCCTACCTCACCACTGCAATGAAGCATGAAGGGCCGGTCCATAGGACCGGCCCTTCGTCATTGTTGAGCCTTACTCGCCGTGGCCCGCGTGGCCGATGCCTTCGTCCGCTCCAGTCACCGAGTCTGCGTCTTCGCCGTGCGCGCCCCAGCCGTGCGGCGCCTCCTTCGCAGGCCCGCCGCCACGCGGTCGCATGATCACCGTGTCGTACAACGACGCCGCGATGATCCCTCCTGCGATCGGCCCGACGATCCACACCCACCAGTTCTTGTAGAAGCCGCCGACGATGGCAGGGCCGAACCAGCGTGCGGGGTTCATCGCTGCACCGGTGAACGCGGTGCCCATGAACATGCCGGCGGTGACGGTGAAGCCGATCGCGAGACCGGCGATCTTGCCGAACGATCCTTCGGGATCGATTGCCGTTGCGAATATCACCCACACGAGGAAGAACGTCAGGATGGCTTCGATCAGAACGCCTTGTCCAGTCGATATCTGCGTTGCGACGGCCGGAGTACCCAGATTCACCACACTGGGGCCACCGGATACGCTCTGACCTTTCCAGATGAGCTCCGGGATGGAAACTCGAAGAAGGCCGGCTGCCGCCACCGCTCCCGCCAGCTGCGACACGATGTATGCGAGCGCATTCTTCGAATCGATCTTCTGTGTTACCCACGCGCCGATCGTGACCGCCGGGTTGAAATGGGCTCCGGATACGTGCCCGACGGCAGACACCATGACTGCGATGGCAAGACCGCTCGCGAACGCCATCGCGATGAGGTTGCTACCAGCCGTGTGGATGACGGCTCCGGCGCCGAGGAAGATCAATGCGAAGGCGCCGACGAACTCCGCAAGGAGCTTCTGGTTCATGGGCCGTTCCATCGAGCCCCCCGTTCGCCGGTTTTCTCCGGGATACCGGGTTCTCGATAGTAGGACCCGCCCGGGCTGTCAAGGATGCTCGGACGCGGGGGGGTAGCGGACTGATCGCGCGCGGACTGTTCTGTTGGCGGTCGCGAGACCTCGATTTCGTCCGATGACTAGAATCTGCGAATAGCGAGACATCGAAGGAAATGCCTGAAGGGAGGGTCCGACGTGTCTGAGAGAGGCAGCGAAAGCGAGAACCCAGTAATCCCATCACCGACTCCTGAATCGCATCGGCCGAGGACGAACCGAGACCCTCGACCTCGACGCGCTGAAGAAGGACGTCATCGCCATGATGACAACGTCGCAGGACTGGTGGCCTGCCGACTATGGCCACTACGGGCCGCTCTTCATCCGGATGACGTGGCATGCCGCCGGCACGTATCGCATCGCCGACGGCCGAGGCGGCGGCGGTACCGGTGCTCAGCGATTTGCCCCCCTCAACAGCTGGCCCGACAACGCGAATCTTGACAAGGCACGCCGGCTGCTTTGGCCGATCAAACAGAAGTACGGTCGAAAGATCTCTTGGGCCGACCTGTTGATCTTCACCGGCAACGTTGCCATGGAGTCGATGGGCTTCAAGACGTTCGGCTTCGGCTTTGGTCGAGAGGACATCTGGGAGCCCGACCAGATCTTCTGGGGCCCCGAAGATACGTGGCTTGGAGACGAGCGCCACAGCGGCGAAGGCGAAATCGAGGGCCCATTCGGCGCGGACCACATGGGCCTGATCTACGTGAATCCGGAGGGACCGAACGGCAATCCGGATCCGCTCGCCGCTGCGAAGTTCATCCGACAGACGTTCGGCCGTATGGCGATGAACGACGAGGAGACCGCTGCACTCATCATCGGCGGTCACACGTTCGGCAAGACTCACGGCGCGGGCTCGGCGGATCTCGTCGGTCCAGAACCCGAGGGTGCCTCCATCGAGGAGCAAGGCCTCGGGTGGAGGAACACGTTCGGCACCGGCAAGGCCGACGACTCGATCACCAGCGGCCTGGAAGGGGCGTGGACGACCAACCCGGTCAAGTGGGACAACGGATTCTTGGAGAACCTGTTCAAGTACGAGTGGGAGCTGACGACCAGCCCCGCCGGCGCGAAGCAGTGGACCCCGAAGGATCCGGCGGCACAAGACACGGTGCCGGATCCTCACGATCCGTCGAAGCGGCACGCGCCGATGATGCTGACGACGGATCTTGCGCTGAAGCTCGATCCGATCTACGGGCCGATCTCGAAGCGCTTCTACGAGAATCCGGACCAGCTCGCGGATGCCTTCGCCAAGGCGTGGTACAAGCTGATCCACCGTGACATGGGACCCGTCACGCGTCTCCTCGGCCCTTGGGTTCCGGGGGCGCAGCTGTGGCAGGACCCCGTTCCTCCGGTCGATCAGGCGTTGATCGGCGAGCAGGACATCGCTGCTCTCAAGGAAAGGATCCTCGCTTCCGGACTGTCAATCGCTCGGCTTATCTCCACGGCGTGGGCGGCCGCCGCTAGCTTCCGTGGCACCGACAAGCGGGGCGGTGCGAACGGCGCGCGCATCCGGCTTGCTCCGCAGAAGGACTGGGAAGTCAACGATCCCGCCGAACTCGCCAAGGCGCTGCAGGCGCTCGAGCAGATCCAGCAGGACTTCAACAGCTCACAGTCGGGCAAGAAAGTCTCGCTCGCCGATCTGATCGTCTTGGGTGGCTGCGCGGCCGTCGAGCAAGCCGCGAAGAACGCCGGCCACAACGTCACGGTTCCGTTCAAGCCTGGGCGCAGCGATGCCTCACAGGAGCAGACCGACGTGGAGTCGTTCGCCGTGCTCGAACCGACCTACGACGGGTTCCGCAATTATGTCCGAGCGGGAGAGAAGTTGGCTCCGGAGGAACTGCTCGTGGAGCGCGCATACATGTTGGATCTGACCGCTCCGGAGATGACCGTCCTCATCGGCGGCATGCGTGCTCTGAATGCGAACGTCGGGCAATCCCAGCACGGCATCTTCACCGACCGGCCCGAGGCCCTGACGAACGATTTCTTCGTGAACCTGCTCGACATGAGCACGGAGTGGAAGGTCTCCACGGAGACCGAGAACGTGTACGAGGGTCGCGATCGGGCGACGGGCAAAGCGAAGTACTCGGCCACCGCCGTCGACCTTGTGTTCGGTTCGAACTCGCAGCTTCGAGCCATCGCGGAGGTCTACGCACAGGACGACTCCAAAGAAAAGTTCGTTCGTGACTTCGTGGCCGCGTGGGACAAGGTCATGAACCTCGATCGGTTCGACCTCGCCTGATCGACGTACGGCCTGGTGACCGGTTCGCCGAGCCGATCACCAGGCCATCACCCGGGGCGACGCTTCGCCCGGCTCACTGGATAGGATTGGCGCGCATGATCCTCCTGATCGTTTCGCGGAGCGAGCGCGCGCGTGCGTGGATGCGGCGCGCGCTCGACCCGGCGTGGGAGATCGACGAGGCGTCCAACGGCCTCGAGGCGCTGAAGCGCGCGCGCGACGAGGGGGACTACGACCTCGTCATAGCGGACGAGACGACGGAGCCGTTCGGTGCGTTCGGGCTCGCGCGCGAGTTGAAGATCTTGCCCGAGCCGCCGGCGGTGATCGTTCTCCTCGAGCGGACGCAGGACAACTGGCTCGCGAAGTGGTCGGGCACCGACCGCTGGCTCACGCAACCGATCGACCCGTTCGAGCTGGTCCGCACCGCGCGCGAGCTGCTGGCGGAGCGGCAAACGCGTGGGCCGACGGACGCAGGACTGGGCCGTGAGGACGTCGCGATCGCCGAGACTGCCGAAGCGCAGACCGCCGGGGTAGAGCGCTACCCGCGCTAGCGCCGACGCGGGATGAGCACGCCCGAGGAAAACGCACTTACGATCCGCGCGGCCGCTGAGGTCTTCGTTCCCGGGTCACCACACGACCCGACGCCCGGCGCCGCCGACGTTCACGCCGAGCTCTTCATCTCGCACTACCTCGACTTCCTCATCCCCGGCCTCGCAACCGGACTGCCCGACCTGCTCAACGAGCTCTCCGCTACGACGTTCGACGGGCGCACGTTCGTCGATCTGTCGTTGGACGAGCGCCTCACCATCCTCGACCAGCTTTCGACCCATGAGGTCGAGCAGCTGCGCGAGCTGCCGTTGGTCCTGGGACTGCTTTCGATCGCGTCTGTGTACGGCGAGTGGACCGGCCAAGATGCGGAAGGCACGCTGACGCGACGGCCGCTCGGCTGGCAGCTCACAGGATTCGACGGACCGTCACGCGGGCGGCGCAAGCTGCTGCGGCGGCCGGAGCGCTGATGGCGACCAAGACCAAGACCAACATGCCGGACGTGCTGATCGTCGGCGCCGGCGGCACAGGCGCGGTGATGGCGAAGGAGCTCGCCGAGGCGGGCCTCGGCGTCGTCGTGCTCGAAGCCGGTCCGTGGCACGACCCTCAACGCGAGTTCAACGGCCTCGAGTGGGACATGTTCAACCCCTTCGACTCGCTGTTCCGTTGGGGGCCGCTCGACCGCACGAAAACGCCGTGGCCCCGCGTGCGCGACGGGATCGGACTGCTCTTCCAGACGCCCGGCGTCGGCGGTAACACCTTGCACTACGGCGCGAACCATCCGCGCGCGTACATGGATTCGATCGAAACCGACTGGCCGTTCCGATACCGCGACCTTGTGCCCTACTACTACAAGGTTGAAGAGACGCTCCCGGTGCAGGTGCCGGAGATCGCGGCCACCAAGGACGAGCTGTTCATCAAAGGCTGCGAGGCGATCGGCATCGGCCACGTCGCGGGCCCGGACATCAGGACGAGCGGCTGGCGGATGCAGCCGAACGCGATCCTGCCGATCGCGGAGGACGCCGATCCTCTGGTGTATCCGAACACGGACGGGTGCGTGCAATGCGGCGAGTGCATCGTCGGCTGCCGCAACACCGAAGGCGCGCCGCTCGAACGGACGGCGAAGCGGAGCACCAACGTCAGCTACGCGCCGCTCGCCCTGAAGACGAAGCGCTGCGAGTTCCGTACTGGCGTATTCGTCACGCAGATCGTGACCGAGGAGAACGAGGGCACGCTGCGCGCGCGCGCGGTGCAGTACCGCGAAGCGGATGGCTCGCTCAAGGAGCAAGAGGCGCGCGTGATCGTCATGGCGTGCGGCCCGGTCGAAACGCCGCGGCTGTGGCTGTCGAGCGGCCTTCCCAACGACGATCACGTCGGCAAGTACTTCACGACGCACTGGTTCGACTACATCTCCGGCGTCTTCCCGCACGAGGTCAACATGTTCGAGGGGCAGACCTCGATGGTGCGCGCGGAGTTCCCCGGGTACGGCTTCTTCGAGTCGCAGGGAGCCGGCCCGTTGACGTTCGCCCTGGCCACGTCGATGGGGCCGAAAGCCGTGACCGGCGAAGGCCCGTGGGCGCTGTCGGGCCGGACGTGGGGGAGCGCGCTGAAGCGGCGTATGGAGGCGTACCGGCGCACGCTGATGCTCGTCGTGTGCGTCGACGACGACGGGCTCGCGGAGAGCAGTGTTTCGCTGGCACCGGGCGTCGCCGACGAGAACAACCCCGCGCCGCTGGTCCGGTACCGCGCGAGCGACCAGACCGTTCGCCGCCGTGACTGGCTCTCGCGGCGCGCGGCCGAATGTCTCATCGGCGCCGGCGCCGATCCAGACTCGATCCACCGCGCCGACGCGCCGCCGTCCACCGTCCACGAGCACGGCACGATGCGCATGGGCTCCGACCCCGCGACATCGGTCGTCGCTCCGACCGGGGAAGCGCACGGCGTCGAACGGCTCTTCATCTGCGACACGAGCATCTTCCCGAACGGGATCGGGGGACCGAACCCGACGCTGACGGCTCAGGCCGTCGCCACGATGATCTCGGAACGCATCGTCGATCGCTACTTCGCCCAATGATGACGGAGTGATGGCGAAGAAGAAGCGAGAGATCCTCGTCGGCACCTCGTCCTGGACCGACAAGACGTTGCTTGCGTCGGGCTGGTACCCGAAGGACGCGAAGACCGCAGAAGCGCGAAAGCGTTCTCGCTCATGACGCAGCACCCGGCGCAGGTGCGCGCGCTGCCGAAGGACCTGCGAGATGCCGCAGATGACAAGCGGAGCGTCTACCCGCGCGACCTCGACCCGGCCGTGATCGATCAGGTCTTCGAGATGTTCCGAGCGGCGCTCATGCCGATTCACTCCGCGGGGAAGCTCGGCACCATCTTGTTCCAGTTCCCCGAGTGGTTCACGCCGGCGCCTCAGAACAAGGACTACATCTTGCAGGCCGCGGCGAAGCTGCCCGACTACCACATCGCCGTCGAGTTCCGGCAGCGTACGTGGATGGACACCGACGAGCACATCAAGTGGACGCTCGACTGGCTGTCGGACAACGATCTCACGTACGTCGGCGTCGACATGCCGCAAGGATTCCCGTCGAGCATCCCTCCGGTCGTCGCCGCGACGAGCAAAGAGCTCGCGGTCGTGCGCTTCCACGGACACAATGACGAGAACTGGAAGAAGAAAGGGATCACCGTTGCGGAGCGGTTCGACTACCTCTACTCCAAGAAGGAGCTGAAGGAGTGGGCGCCCCGATTGTTCGAGCTTGCCGGTGAGGTCAAGCGCACCCACGTGCTGTTCAACAACTGCTACCAAGACAAAGGCGTGCGCAACGCTGCGGACATGGCGAGCCTGCTCGACGACCTGATCTAGCGGTCGGCTTGTTTGACCTTCTCGATGTTCGGCACTTCCGTCGGATCCAGCTCCGTCTGATCGAACCAGGCGTCCAGGATCTCTTTCGCGAGCTGCTCGTTGGTGAGGCGCAGGCTCAGCGCCAAGATGTTCGCGTCGTTGAACTTGCGCGCGCCGCGCGCTTGCTCGGCATCGGTGCAGAGCGCTGCCCGCGCGCCGTGCACCTTGTTCGCAGCGAGCGAAACGCCGGTTCCCGTCCAGCAGAAGACGACGCCCTGATCGGCCTCACCGCGCGCGACCGCCTCGGCGACGCCGCGCCCGACGTCCGCCCACTGCTCATCCCGGCCGCCGGCCGGCCCAAGCACCGTGACCAGCTCGTGGCCGCGCGCGCGCAGCTCTTCCAGGACGAAGTCGGTCAGATCGGTTCGGTCGTCGGCCCCTGCTGCGATACGCATCGCCCACTAGGGTAGCGACATGACCACGCCATCGTTCACCGACCTCGTCGGCTGCGCGCTGCCGTTGCAGCTCGCCGGCATGGGCGGGGTCTCCACCGCCGAACTCGCGGCCGCGGTGAGCGAAGCAGGCGGCCTCGGCATGATCGGCGCAGCCGGAGTGCCGATCGACATGCTCGGTGGGATGTTCGAGACGCTCGAAGCGACCGGCGAGCCCTTCGGTGTGAACTTCTTGATGCCGTTCTTAGACCCGGAAACTTTCAAGTTTGCGGCAGGGCAAGCCAGAGTGGTCGAGCTCTTCTACGGAGATCCGGATCGATCTCTCGTGGAGATCGCACACGCCCAGGGTGCGCTCGTCTCGTGGCAGGTGGGATCAGCGGAGGAGGCCAACGCCGCGCGCCGGGCTGGTTGCGACATCATCGTCGCCCAAGGCATCGAGGCGGGCGGTCACGTGCGCGGACGAGATGATCTAGAGACCCTTCTGAACGCTTGTACCGATCTGGCAACACCTATCGTTGCGGCCGGAGGGATCGCCGGTCCCGAAGATGTCGAAGTCGCGATCGATTCGCCGGCGTCAGCCGTGCGCATCGGTACGCGATTCCTCGCCGCCACCGAAGCGAACGTTCACCCCACCTACGTCGACGCCCTCATCGCAGCGAAGAGAAGCGACACCGTCATCACTACCGAGTTCGACGTCGGCTGGCCGAACGCGCCGGCGCGCGTCCTCCGCTCAAGCCTCGAAGCCGCGAGAAAGAGCGATGACCCTTGCGCGACGGTGGGCGAGCAGCAATGGCCGGTCCAACGGTTCTCGACGCTCCCGCCCACGAAAGACGCGCGCGGCAACGTGGCGGCGATGCCGCACTACGCCGGCTTTTCGGTCGACGGTGTCGTGAAGCGCCAATCGGCCAAAGAGATCGTGGAAGAGCTCTGTCGCCGGGTCTAGCCGGCCAGCCAGTCGACGATCAGCTTCGAGACGTCGTCGGGCTTCTCGCGATGCAGGAAGTGTCCGGTCCCGTCGACGTATGAGACTTCCATCGGACCTGTGAACATCGGCGCTTGCAGCTTCCCCGCTACCTTCCCCGGGTCCTCGTCGCCGAGGATCGTCAACGTCGGCGTCGAGATCGGCTTGTTGATCGCGTCATTCAGATGAGCCAGCGCCGGATCGGCCGGGGCGTTCCCGAAGGCTGCTCGATAGTAGGAGAGCGACGCTTCGAGCGCGCCCGGCTGGGACATTGACTTCTTGACGAGCGCGCGGTGCTCGGGCTCGTCGAGCTTCGGCGACCACAGCTTGAAGAGGTAGTCGATCATCGCGTAGTCGTTCGCGCTCGTCGCCGCCTCGGCCAGACCTTTCATCTGGAAGAACCAGAAGTGGAAACGGCCTCGGATCTGCGCCGGATCCATGAACATCGCTGCGAACGTGATCGGATGTGGGATCGCGAGCAGCACGCTCCGCTTGAACAGGTCCGGGAACGCTGCCGTCACCCGATACCCGGTCGCTGCGCCCCAGTCGTGCCCGACGTAGTGAACCGGCTCACCGGCAAGCTGCCCGACCAATTCTTTGATGTCGGTTACGAGCGTGCACGCGTCGTAGAAGCCGTTCGCCGGAACTTCGGTCGGCGGGTATCCGCGCGAGTACGGCGCCACAGCCCGATAGCCCGCGTCGGCCAGCGCGCGCATCTGCGCCGCCCACGTCGGTGCGATGTCTGGGTAGCCGTGCATCAGCAGGACGACGGGGCCGTCGCCCTCCTCGATGTAGGCGAATTCGATGCCGTTCGCCCGGACCGTGCCCTCCCGCATGTGCGGGACGATACTCCAAACGAGGCGCCGATAGCACGCCCTATACTTCGGCGCGATGAGCGACTTCAGCTGGGCCGACACACTTGCCGCCCTCGTGCGGGGGGAAGATCTGGACGAGCACGCCTCCGGGGCCCACCCCCGTGAATGCACCGGAGCCGGTGATCGACACGTGCGGCACGGGCGGCGACCGTGCGGGGACGGCGAACATCTCGACGATGGCCGCGCTCGCCGTCGCCGGCGCCGGCGTCAAAGTTGCGAAGCATGGCAACCGCGCGGCGTCGTCGAAATGCGGCTCGGCCGACTTGCTCGAAGCGCTGGGCGTGGCGATCGACCTCGCGCCCGAAGGGGTCGCCGCCTGCATCGAGGAAGCCGGCATCGGTTTCTGCTTCGCGCCCGTGTTCCACCCGTCGATGCGTCACGCCGGGCCCGTCCGAAAGGAGCTCGGCATACCCACTGTCTTCAACGTGCTGGGCCCGCTGACGAACCCGGCCGGAGCGAAACGCCAGACGATCGGTGTCGCCGACGCGCGCATCGCGCCGATGATGGCCGAGGCCGTCCACCGGCTCGGTTCGGAGCGGGCGATGGTGTTCCGAGGGGACGACGGGCTCGACGAGCTCAGCACGACGACAACATCGGCGGTATGGGACGTAGACGGGGGAGTGACGAAGTCGTCGTTCGATCCGGCCTCGCTCGGGCTAAAGACGGCGAAGGCCTCGGACCTGTCGGGCGGCTCGGCGGAAGAGAACGCGCGCCTCTGCATGGAGGTGCTGGCCGGCGGGGACGGACCGCTGCACGATGCGGTCGCGTTGAACGCCGGCGCCGCGCTGGTGGTCGCCGGCGCCGCACCCGACCTGAAAGACGGCTTGGCGCGCGCGCGCGAATCGCTCGACTCAGGCACCGCCGCGAAAGCGCTCGATGCGATGCGAGAGACGTCGCAGCGCCACCGCCCCGCCTAGCGCGTCGAGACGCCTCCGTCGACGGGGATCACCGCACCGGTGAGATACGCGCCTGCGCGCGACGCGAGGAAGATCGTCGCCCCGGCCACGTCGTCCGGCTGCCCGACGCGGCCGAGAGGGATGCCGCCACCGAGCTGATCGACATTCATCTGCTCGAAGATGAAGTTCGTCATCTTGCTGGGGAACAGCCCGGGTGCGATCGCATTCACCGTGATGTTGTCCTTGTGCAGGGTGTGTGCCATGTGCCGGGTCAGCATGTGCACCGCGGCCTTGCTCGCGGAGTACGCGTAGTTCTCGAAGTACGGCACGCGGATCCCATCGATCGAGCCGATGTTGATGACGCGCGCGGGATCGCCGTCCGCTGCGGCTTTGCGGAGCATCGGCAGGCATTTCACTGTGAGGTGGAACATCGCTTTCACGTTCACCGCCCAGATCTTGTCGAACGCTTCGTCGGGATAGGTCTCGATCGGCGCGCCCCACGTCGCGCCGGCGTTGTTCACGAGGATGTGCAGCGCTTGCTCGCGCTCGGAAAGCCTGCCGGCCAGGTGATCCACGCCTTCGAGGGTCCCGAGGTCGGCGGGGATCGAGTAGCACTCGCCGTTCTTGCTCAGCTCGGCGGCGACTTCGTCGCACACACCTGCCTTGCGAGACGAGATGTAGACGCGCGCGCCGGCGTGGACCAAGCCGCGCGCGATCATCAAGCCGATCCCGCGAGAGCCGCCGGTCACCACGGCGGCCTTGCCCTTGACCGAGAACAAGTCAGACATGAGTTGGCCCCCTATGAGGGGGCCAACTTAACCCGGGAGCTGTGGCTCTAGGAAGCCGGCGTGCAGCGCGTCGCTGTGGAGACCGGATCGTGGTCGGTGCTGCAGATGGTAGATGAGAATACGCCGGTGTTCGTGCCGTTGGAGTTGCAGCAGAGACCTTCGACCTGGAGGCTGGTGAACTCGACGTCGAGGTATCGCTGACTTTCGGACCCGTTGCTGTTGAATCCCCACAGGACTAGGCCCAGGAACGCTCTGATGGTGAAGGTGGAAGTGTTACCGCCTCCGGTGACCGCGGCGTCGAACAGCGGGACCGCGAAGTGGATGTGATTGTCGACCAAGTACTGCAGCTGGTTGTCGACGCTGGTCCCTTGGGATCCCGTGTTTCCGTTCACGCAGCCGTTGGGCTCGTCGTAGGTCCCTTGCGGGCACACGGGAACGGGTTTGTGGATGCCGACGACTCCCGAGTACCCGTTCTGGATCCAATCACGGATGTCGTTCGTTTGGTTGTTCCCGTTGTTGTAGTCCTGCCAGCCCCAGTTGCCCGTCGCGTCGCTCGACCCGCAGCTCTGCGCGTTCTGCTTCGTGTAGAGGATCCGGTGAACGACCCCGGCCCCGGCGTACACGGGGTGATCGGCGTTCGAACCGCGAAGAGCGTCGTACTGCGCCTGGGTGATCACTCCGTTCTGGAGGTTGACCCACTCCTTGACGTGATCGTTCAGGATGCAGATCCCCATCGGCCGAAGACCGGTAACACCCGAAGGGAACCCATAGGCAACGCTTGTGCTCGAGAACGCGCTTTGGTCCCCGAAGCCGAAGATCCCCGCGAAGCGGGTGCCGACCACCTTGCGAGCGTCCACCGTGATGTACCCAGACTTGCTGTTGCTGGGATTGAGCGTGCACGCGTCCAACGTGGCCGTGGGTTGGTTCGCGGTCATCTGCGTCGTAACGGAGTCTTGAACGACCTGCGGGCACGGACCGATGGTGGTGATCCCGTTGGATTCCGCCGTCCGCGCGCCGACCAGGGCTCCTGCGTCGGTCGCGGTCACCATCGCTCGCTTCGAAGACCAGAGGTTCCCGGCGTCGAGGGACAGGACGAGGGCCCCAAACAGGCCCACGATGCTGATCGCGGCGACGACCGCGCTGATCCCACGTTCTTCGTGCCTAAGTCTGCCCCACAACCTCATGACGGCGTCCGCCCCTTCTTCCCGTGTTTACCTTCAGAGCGCGCGTCGTGGGCAGATGGATACGCCGGGTGACTCCCCGGCCTACCGCCCGGCTGTTCGCCCGTCCTCGACGAGGCGGAGCCTCCGCAGACGTTCGGCCCACGCCGCGAGCGCCGAGCCGCCGGCGATCGCCGACGCGACCTCTCCGTCGCAGGCCTGAATCTGGATGCGCGCGCGGTTTCGCCACAGCCACGCGGCGACCAGCCGGGGCTCGTCAGGGTGGCCGTCTGCGGCAGGTTTGTCCGGTTCCAGGACGAGGAACCCCCGGTGGATCGCCGTTCGCACGTCGCCGATTGCGATCTCGATGCGCGCGGCGTGGATGGCGCGCACGGCCCGCAGACCCCGGACCGCCTCGACGAGCGCGCCCAGCCGGTCCCTGGTCGTCGCCGCCTCCTCGAAGCGCGCGACCGCCGACAGGTGCTCGATCCGCTCGGCCAGGATCTCGATGATCTCCGACGGATCACCAGTGAGCGCCGCTGCGACCGGACCCACGATCGGGGCGTAGGTAGCCGGCTCGATCGCACCGTCACACGGTGCCGGGCAGCGCCCGATCTGCCCGCGCACACAAGAGGCGAACCGCGTCCGGACGGTGATCCGGGGCGTGCAGGTCCGGATGTCGGCCGCCTCCTCGAGCGCCTCGCGGACGACAGACGCGGTGCCCGACGAAAGCGGCCCGAGGCCGCCTTCGGGATCAGGCGGGCCTCCACGACGGAAGCCTCCAGGTCGGTCGCGCAGAGGATGTGCTCGATCGACTCGACCTCGCGCAGCAAGCCGTCGATCCTGCGCCGGTCGTCGCCGCCGAAGTAGGACCGCACGCGGCTTCGCAGGTCGGCGGCTTTGCCCACGTACAGGACCCGCTCGCGCGCTCCCCGGAACAGATAGACGCCGCGCGCGCGCGGCAGGTCATCGGCGAGCCTCACTTTGTCGTACGAGGGGTGCCCCCGCGCGGACTGGAACCACAGCAGGTCGTCCAGGTGCGAGATACCCCAGCGGCCGGCCCGCTCGAGCAACGCATGAAAGACGTCGACCGTCGCACGGGCGTCGTCGAGCGCGCGGTGGCAGGGTGCGGTGCGCGCGCGCAACGCTCGCGCGAGGGTCGCAAGCTGAAGGTTGGGCACCTCCTCGCGGACGAGCCGGCGCGCGAGCCGCACCGTGCAGACGATCGGGTTCCGTGCGGGTTGGTAGCCGTAACGCGCGAGGTTCGCCGCGAGGAAACGCGTGTCGAACGACGCGTTGTGCGCGACGAAGACGGCGTTGCCGATGAACTCGACGAAGCTCGGCAAGACGGCGTCGATCGTCGGCGCCGGATAGACCATCGCGTTCGTGATGCCGGTCAGGTACGTGATCGCAGGCGGGATCGGGACGCCGGGGTTGATCAGCGTTGCGAATTCGCCCAGAACCTCTCCGCCCCGGACCTTCACAGCGCCGATCTCGGTGATGCGGCTGCTCTCCGGCGAGCCGCCGGTGGTCTCCAGGTCGAACACGCAGAACTCCGTGTCCACGAGCGCGGTCCCGAGATCGTCGAACGACCGCTGCACCGCGAGCGCCGTTCCGGCCGATTCAAAGTGATCCAACATCGGCCGCTATACTCCGCACCCGTGGTGACAGGAACGCGCTATCGCTGCGCAGCCTGCGGAAACCTCACTCGGTTCGACGTTGAGGCGCGCAGGCACACGCGCCGGTTCCTCCATTTCTCCTTGGCCGGTGAGCCGACCGTCGAAGAGGAAGAAGTTCTGGAAGAGACGATCGAGCGCGTCACGTGCCGGTGGTGTGGGAACAGCGAGCAGATCGAGACGATCCCGGCCGTCTCCGCAGAGTGAGCGTTTGGTGAGGCCGCTCGAGCATCTTCGGATCCTGGACCTTTCGCGGCTGCTTCCCGGTCCGTACTGCACGCTGCTCTTGGCCGACCTGGGCGCCGATGTGATCAAGGTCGAGGAGCCGGGCAGGGGCGACTACATCCGCTGGATGCCGCCGATGGCCGGCGACCTCTCTTCTGGTCATCTCGCTTTGAACCGGGGGAAGCGCTCGATCACGTTGAGCCTGAAGTATCCCGAGGGCGTCGCCGCGATGAAGCGCCTCGTGCGAACGGCCGACGTGGTGTTGGAATCGTTCCGGCCGGGCGTGATGGACCGGCTCGGCGTCGGATATGACGTGTTGTCGGCGGAGAACGAGCGGCTGGTCTACTGCGCGCTCACCGGCTTCGGCCAAGACGGTCCGTACAAGATGCGCGCGGGACACGACATCAACTACTTGGGATACGCCGGCGTGCTCGACATCATCGGCGAACGTGACGGACCGCCGGTCGTTCCTGGTGTGCAGATCGCCGACGTCGGCGGCGGGGGGCTGATGGCGGCCGTTGGGATCCTTGCAGCGTTGAGCGAACGTGAGGTCACGGGCCGCGGACGGTTCGTCGACATCTCGATGATGGACGGCGCGGTGTCGTGGTTGCAGATGCATGCGCAGGCTTATGCGATCACCGGCGTGATACCAGCGCGCGGGACGATGCGCTTGTCCGGTGGACCGGCGTGCTATCGCATCTATCGAGCGGGCGACGGGAAGTACGTAACGGTTGGCGCCCTCGAGCCGCAGTTCTGGGCTGCGCTGTGCGAGGCGCTCGGTGTTCCGGATCTGATCGAGCTGCAGTACGCGCCGGAAGAAGAACAGGCGGTGATACACAAGCGGTTGGAAGAGATCTTCTTGCAGAAGACGCGCGACGAGTGGGTCGCGGAGCTCGCGCACCTCGACGCGTGCTTCGGTCCCGTGAACGACATCGCCGAAGCGATGGTCGATCCGCAGGTGCGCGCGCGCGACATGGTCCGCGATGTGCCGACGCCAACCGGCACGGTTAACACCATCGGCAACCCGCTGAAGCTCCACGGGGTCGAGGACCCTCCCTTGCGTGCGGCCCCGGGACTCGGCGAGCACACCGAGCAAGTCTTGAAAGAGGCCGGTTTCAGCCCTGAGGAGATCGCCTCTCTTCGCGACGAGGGCGCGCTTTAGCCACCACGGTCGGGGCGTTCTTGCAGGTCAGGGGTTTCTGTCACACGCCCCCTCTAGCATCCCGTCGTGGAGGTTCCGATGAGCGAGCCGGGATTCGTTATCGACTGCAGCACCTGTCCGAACCGGACGGAAGAGCCGTGCGAGGACTGTCTCGTGGCGTACGTGCTCGACCGCCCCGAGGGCGCGATCGTGTTCGACGCCGCAGAGGAGCGCGCGCTGCGCGCGCTGCGCGAAGGAGGGCTGCTCCCAGACGTGAGATTCGGCCGGAAGACCGGCTAGTTTCCAGATTCTCCTCCCCCAGGAGAGCGAGGCGGCGCCCGCGGCCGGCGCCCCTCGTCATTTCCGGGGCCGGAATGCCCGCTCGCTTGCTCGTTGGGGTTCCCTCGGCAAGAATGCCCACCGAAGTACTGGGGGGACATTCGTGAGGAAACTACGCGTCATCGGCTCGTCGCCCGAATTCGACGAGCTGATCCTGAGCAACAAGCCTCAGGGCCGAACCGGCTCTCACGTGGTCGCGATCGACAAGCGGCTGCTCGACGTGTTGCAGAAGGCCGTCTACGGGCGCAGGGACCGGGCCAAGCCGCAGCACCACATGCCGGCTCGAATCGAGATCGAGTCGAAGCTCCCGCTCCGGGAGATCCAGCAGTTCCTGCGAGCAGGCCAGTCCCCGGCGCAGGTCGCGCGCGCAGCCGGGGTGACCGAGGAGTACGTCGAACAGTTCCTGACCCCCGTCCTGTACGAGCGCGCCGGCGTCATCCAGGACGCGCAGGCGCTGTACCAAGAGAAGCAGCGGCTCGGGCCGTCGTCCCTGCCGCTGGGCGAGGCAGTCGCGGCGAACCTCGTGTCGCGTCGCGTCCGCTTGGACGAGGACGCACTTGCCGACGCCTGGATGGCGACGCGCCAAGAAGGCCAGCCGTGGATCGTGAGCTTGATCTTCCCGTTCCGCGGGCGCGCGCGCACCGCGCGCTGGCGGTTCGATCAGCGCACGCGCTCGCTCGAGCCGGCGAACAAACTCGCGATCGACGTCGGCTGGATCGGCGGCTCCCGTTCGCGAGCCCAGGTCCCGTCTCCCAACGGATCGAAGCCCGCGGCGAAAACCGGCAAGAAGAAGAGGGCGCGCGAGAAGACCGCGCGCAAAAAGACGAGCGCGCGTAAACCGGCGACAAGGAAGGCACCGGCGCGCAAGAAGACGGCGAAACGAGCCTCCGCTCGACGGAAGCCTGCTTCTCGGCGGAAAGCCGCGAGACGTCCCGCTTCTCGCAAGCCGGTGGGACGCAAACCGGCGCGCCGCAAGTCCGCCGCGCGCCGCAAGCCCGCCGGGCGGCGCAAGCCCGCCGCGCGGCGCAAGCCCGCCGGGCGCGGCCGCTCGAGATCGCGCGCGCGCAGGCGCTAGGTCAGACCGACCCTCGCCCGTACGTCCGGTACATCTCGCGACCGCACGTGCCGCACTCGAACCGTTCCGCCCACAGGTCGTGCACTTGCTTGCCCTCCTTGAACTCCATCGCGGCACCGCAGCTGGGGCACGTCGGTGCCGGGCGGCCTGCGCGCGCGGGCGGAAGCGGCTTTTCGTCGGACACGTCCGGGATGGTAGTCGCTTGAACAGAGTCGCAGCAGGCCACTAGATTGGCGCCAGTCGACGACAAGGGGGATCGATGGCAGGCTTTCCAGGGATCACACACGTCGCACTTACCGTGACGGACCTCGATCGAAGCGTGCCGTGGTACCAGGCGCTGATCGGATCCGATCCGGTGCTCGATCAAGACACGGGTCCGTTCCGTCATGTGGTCTGGACGACGGACACCGGCAGCCTCGTCAGCTTGCACGGCTTCGCCAAGGGCACGACCGACCCGAAGGACCGCTTCAGCGAGTTCCGTGTCGGCATGGATCACCTTTCGTTCGGCGTCGAGACGCGTCAGGAGCTCGAGAACTGGGCGAAGAAGCTCGACGACCTCGGCATCGCGCACGGCGACATCGTGGAGGCCGACTACGGCTCGGGGTTGTCCTTCCGCGACCCAGACAACAACGCGCTCGAGTTCTTCGCGCCTCCGGGCTCGTAACCACCGGCGCCCGGCCGGGCAACGCTCCACCTCTAGAATGACCCGGCTGTGAAGCGCTTCGTCTTCTTTTCGATCGTCGTCTTCGCTGTGATCGCCGCCACTCCGGCTGTGGCCTTTGCTGCCGTTCACGCGCCGCGCGCGCGCGTCGAGGATTACTTCTCGGCTGCGGACATCGCGCGCTCGCAGGACTACCGAGGCCTGGCCTACTTCTTCGGGTTCGTGTCGCTCGCGCTGAACCTGATCGTGCTCGGGCTGCTCGGGCTCGGACGAGGATCGCGCGGCCTCGGCGTATGGTCGGCGCGCGTTGCGCGCGGGCGCCGCTGGGTGCAAGCGGTGATCCTCGCCGGGCTTGTCACCGTCGTGCCCACGCTCGTCGTCCTGCCGGCCGGCATCGCGGCCTGGTACCACCAGCGAGCCTTCGGGCTGGTGACCAACCAGCTCTCGGGTTTCCTATCGGATACCGCCAAAGCGACGGGGTTCTCGCTCGTTGCGGCGGCCGTCGTCGCGCTGGTCTACATCGTGCTTGCGAAGAAGCTCCCGCGCGCGTGGCCCTTCGCCGTCGCGGCCGCCGGCTGCGCGCTCACGTTCTTAGCGATCTTCATCTTGCCGATCATCTACGAGCCCGTGTTCAGCAGCTTCCGGCCGGTCGACCCCGCCACGCGCGCGCGGGTGATCGCGATCGCCGCGAAAGAAGGCGTGAAGGTGGACAAGGTCCTGATCTCGCTGCAGAGCGTTCGAACGACGACGGAGAACGCATACGTCTCGGGTCTGGGGGCGACCAAGCGCGTGGTGCTGTACGACACGCTGCTCGCACGATTGCAGCCGCGGGAAGTCGACCTCGTCGTCGCGCACGAGATCGGGCACGTGAAGCACAACGACATCCTGAAGGGCGCGCTGCTGGGTTCGGCGGGCGTGATCGCGGGGACGGCGGCGGTCTGGTGGTTGCTGCGGCGGCGGAGGCTGCTCGACTACATCGGCGCGCGCGATCACGCCGATCCCGCGGTGCTGCCGTTCCTCGCGTTCTTCATCGCGGTGGCGACGCTGGTCACCTTGCCGTTGCAGAACTACGTATCGCGGCACATCGAAGCGGCAGCCGATCACGCGGCGCTCGTCGCAACCAACGATCCCCAGGGCGCCGTGTCGCTCGAAGCGGATCTTGCGCGCGCGGACCTGGCCGACCTGACGCCGAACACGTTCGTCGAGTTCGTGTTCTTCACGCACCCGTCGACGATGGAACGCATCCAGGCCGCGCTGGACTACGAGGCGCAGCATCCATGAGGGTCCTGCTGGTCACCAACGATTTCCCGCCGCGCGTCGGCGGCATCCAGAGCTACCTGTGGAACATCTACCGTGGCTTGGGCGTCGACGTTCGGGTCTTGGCGCCCGCGTTCGCCGGCGATGCGGTATTCGATCGCGCGAGCGGCGTGGAGGTCGTGCGGTGGCCGCGCGCGGTCGCGTGGCCGACGCCCGCGCTCGAGAAGAAGGTCCACGAGCTCTCGCGCGACGCCGACGTCGTCGCCTTCGGCGCCGTGCTCCCGATGAACCTTCTCGCCCCGAAGGTTGAGCGACCGGTCGTCGTCCACACGCATGGCTTCGAGGTCGCCTGGGCGCGCGCGCCGGTGATGCGGCAGGCCCTGCGCCGCATCGGGCGGGCAGCTTCGCTCATCACCGTCGTAAGCGACTTCACGGCGCGCTTCGTCGACCGCGCCGTCGGCGAGGCCGAGAAGATCCATCTGCTGCGAACAGGCGTGGACCTCGACCGATTCTCGCCGGACGCGGACGGCGTCACCATCCGGAAGCGATACGACATCGACGAGCGGCCCGTGGTCGCGTGCGTTAGCCGCTTGGTCGCGCGCAAAGGCCAGGATCGGATCATCGAAGCCATGCCCACCGTGCGCGCGCGCGTGCCGGAGGCGACTGCTCTGATCGTCGGCGGCGGCCCGATGCGCGCGCGGCTCGAAGCGAAAGTGCGCGCACTTGGCCTGCAGGACGCCGTCATCTTCACGGGCGAAGTGCCCGAAGACGAGCTGGCCGCGCACTATGCGGCCGGTGACGTCTTCGCGATGCCGTGCCGCTCGCGCTACGCCGGCTTGGAAGTCGAAGGCTTGGGCCTCGTCTACCTCGAGGCGCAGGCGTGCGCGCGCCCGGCAATCACCGGCGACTCCGGCGGGGCCCCGGAAGCGGTGATCCCGGAGGAGACCGGCCTCGTCGTTTCCGGGAACGCCGTCGGGCCGCTCGCGCACGGGATCG
>VAWS01000235.1 GCA_005884515.1 Actinomycetota bacterium | reverse complement strand
CGCGAATAATTGCGGCATGAGATGTGGTAACTCTGTGCGGTTCCGGATTCGAGCAGCGATGTCACCGTCCCGTCGCTGAAGCGCACGCTGTAGATCTGGCCTAGCGTGACTTGCCCAAGTCGTTGAGGGCACCAGTCCCGGTTCTGGGCGACGATGATGTCGTTTCCTTGAGCATCGGTGGTGAGATCGGCGTGGCCGACGTCGAAGACATAGCCATTCGCCGGATCGTGCCCCAAACATTCCGGCGTGCCTGAGGGATAGACATGTGGCGTCAACGCGAGCGTGGTGGCGTCCACGTCCAAGATCCGAGTGTGGTCCCCTGTGTAGTGGATGAGGACGTAGCGGCCGGACGGTGCGATCGAAACGTGGGTTGCCGTGCAATCGGGAAGCCCGCAGTTGTGGAAGAAGTCGAACGCGGGACCGATCTTGCCCGGCAAGGGGTCCATCCGGACGGCGAACACGCGCGTGGAATCGCCGAGAGCCCACATCGATCCGTCTCGCGAGGGGCCGCCCTGCGAATCGATAGAAAGGCGGAAGGGCATCGTCCAGCGGCGGAGCTGCCTGCATCGCACAACATCGAACCACTGCAGGATTTTTCCTCCCCACGCCACTCGCACATGCGGAAGGGTGGGGTGCCAGCGGTCGTCGTAATAGATGTAGTTCGAGCATGGTTTGAACCGGGGCTTGTACGTCTTGCCGTCCAGCACAACGCGCGTGGGAGAGCCGCCCGACACATTCTCCAGCCAAAGAAGGGATCCGTCCGCGTTCCAGGGCTGGTCATCCACATAGTGGTGGCGTGAGTGAGCGCCCCAAATGCCTTTTGACCTGTTGGGATAGAGGATGGGTCGGCCGGGATCTCCCACGATCCGTTCCACGGTCGAGCCGAACGCCGGATCCGCGAAGGGCTGAAGGTATCCCGGCTTGGCAACCTGTGTTATCGCGACGGGGCCGTAGGTAGGGAAAGACGGACGAGGGACAGACCGCCGTGGGCCGGTCGTGAAGGCAAGCACGGTCCCCCCGATGGCTGCGATCAGTAGCGCGAGCGCAACCAGGATCGCCCGCACCGAGCGGATGTGAGCACCTTTACGGTCCGTAGCAGTCGTCGGGCACCTCCGTCTTCCTGCAGATTGTCTCAAATCGGCGCAAGCGAATCAGGCTCCGTTCGCCCCAGATCCCCGCCGCACTCAGCTGCTCGTTCATATCGAAGCAGTCACGCCCCGCGGTCAGCTTCCCGCAGGAACGCGATCAAGCCGGCGAAATAAGTCTCTTGGTCGTCGTACATCGCCAGGTGACTCCCGTTCGGACAGTGCAGGTAGCGCCCGTGCGGCAACTCTTTGGCCATCATTTCCATGTGCTTCGGGTCCATCGTGTCGTGCTGGGCGCCGATGGTGAGGGCCGGAACGCTGATCGTGTGCAGATCTGCGGTGCGTTCCCATTCGAGCAGCTTGCCGCGCGCCCCAAGTTCGCTCGGCCCCTGCATCGGGACGTAGATCGACTGGTTGATGCGCGCGAAGGCACGATTCACCGGATCGGGCCAGCCGTCCGCCGGCATGCGCAACACGTGCTCCACGTAATGATGCGGAACAAGGATCTCCATATAGCGCGAGTTCTCGTAGTCACCGGCTGCTTCCAGCGCCTTCGCCTCCGCGAGCGCGTCTTGATCCATTGCGGGCATCAGCACCGTTTCCGCGTACTCGTTATACGCGGGCACGCTGCTCATCATGTTCGAGATGATCAGACCCTTCAGGTGTTGCTGGTACTTGAGCGCGTACTCGATGGCAAGGATGCCGCCCCACGAATGACCGAGGAGGAAGAAGCTGCTTCGGTCGAGACGAAGCGCCCGCGGACCTGCTCGATTTCTTCGACGAAGCGCACGATCTCCCAGAGGTCCGGCTCGTCCGGCTGATCGCTGTACGCCGATCCGAGCTGGTCGTAGTAGTAGTACTCGACCCCGGCAGCAGGAAGATAGCTGTCGGCTGCTTCGAAGTACTCGTGCGTGGCGCCGGGACCGCCGTGCAGCAGTAGGAGCTAGTTATCGAAGTAGTCCCCCATCACACGCCCCCGACTCAGACCCCGGCCTCGGCCCGTGGAACACCCGGTGTGGCAGAGGGTTCGCTCCGCGCGAGCAGCACAGCTCCGATGATGACCAACGCGAAAGCCGCGATGCGCGCGCCGCCCAGAGCACCGGACGGGATCCCTTCATGGAACAGGGCGACCCCCGCAACGATCGGCAATGCGTTCAAGAGCAGGTTCGCGCTGCCGGCCGTCGCAAGGGCGCCGCCTCGTTGGAAACCGAGTTGCAGTCCGATAAGCGCAACCAGGTGGAACGCGCTCAGTACCGGCCACAGCCAATACCGACCACCGTATGCAGCTTTGTTCGAGATATCACCTGCCGCATACAGTATCCCGGCTGCGATCCCGAGTCCGGCTCCCGGCGCGACCGCGCGCGCCAACGGTCCAACCGCTATCCCGGCCGCCACAACCGAACCACCCAGCCACATGAGGAGTGGACCGAGGTCGGTCTTCACACCTTCATCGTTCCCAGCCGCAAGCGAGATCCCAAGCAAGACAAGCCCCGCCATCGCGGCGCCGACCCCGGCCAGCTCGCGACGCAAGAGCGGGACGCCCCCGCCTTTCCACACCGCGAAGGCAAGAACGCCGACGCCGCCCGCCGAGGCAGCCTGAACGAGGGATAACGGCGCAAGCCACAACGCAAGCAGGTAGAGGAGCCAGCCGAGAACGCCCGCGAGATTGCCGATAACCCACGCGCGGTCTTTCAGCAGCGGGATGAGCGTGGCGATCGGATGACGGAGCTTGAGCTCGGGTAACCCGGTCGCCGCGCGATGTTGAACGAAGAACCCGAGGTTGATCACGCACGCCGATGCGAGCGAAACGAGCAAGCCGAAGGCCACGCTGGCGCTCATGCTCGATACACATCCCGGTTGGGCATGAGGCTTAGACGGTACACGAGGTCCTCACGGGATACGGAACCTTGCAGGCGCATAGCATGACCTCGAGGCCGAGGGATGTTGACCGCATCGGGCAAGGAGGAGACATGGCCGAGCTGACGAGCGAACTATTGCCGCTGCCCTGCTCGACGACGTTCGATTTCCCAGGAAAGAAGGTCGAGCGCCATATCGGCCTGGCCTGGGGACTCGTCGTGCGCAGCATCGGATTCACCAGGGGGATCACGGGAAGCATCCGCGCGCTCCGATCCGGTGAAGTTGATGAGTACACAGAAGTCCTCGAGCAGGCCCGCCGCCATGCGCTCGACAGGCTCGTTCAGCACGCGCAGGCGATGGGCGCCAATGCGATCGCCGGGGTCAGTCGTGACTAGACGTGTGTGTCACGCCTGATGATGAACGCTAGGTGTGTTCGCGCGCGCAACAAACTTCGAACAAGACGCTTTACCCTCTTGACGTTTCAGTTCGAAAGTGTCATTCGTAACGAAGGTCGAACTCGCGCAGTTTGTATCTTCCCTATGAGTTAACGCACAAGTGACCCATTGAACGACTTATGACAAGAGGTGTAGGACCCTCCCCAATGATTCGTTGCAGAATTTCTCCGACGTGCGCCGTTGCGCGCGGAATGGCTCCTTCTCTTGAGGTCGGGGATGATCGATGGAGGTAAGGACGACGATGGGGTACGTGAGCCTCTCGCCCGCGCCGGGGCGGCGCATCGAGGCTCGTCTGCGTGGGCGGCGCGCAGCCGACGACGATCTATGTCGCGTACTCCATCTCGTCGGACTCCCTCGACGTGAAGCAGAGTTCGTCGCGTCGAAGTTGAGTCATCCATCCGGCGCGCACCGATGGCGCTATCTGCACGCGTCGTCGACTGTCACAACGCTCTCCTGAGACGGCGCAAGCCTAGGTCTGCCGCTGATTGAGCTTCCGTCCGGGCCGGTTTGCCGAACCCCGACTCTGCTGATGGTGGGCGCGGGAGGTATCGAACCTCCGACCTTCTGCTTGTAAGGCAGACGCTCTCGCCACTGAGCTACGCGCCCGGCTGCTCGTAAGTGTACGACCCCTGGGAGCCGGGTCCCTCGGAGATCGGACCCTGTGGATCGCCACCGATCCCCGCGGCGCTCAGCTGCGTCATCACCGCGTTCATGTCGAAGTAGTCTCGCCACGCGGTCAGCTTGCCAGCGTCGTCGACCCCGAACACGCCTGCCACCCGCACCTCGACGGGCGCGCCCGTGATCTTCATGCGGTCGATCCGTTCGGTGAAGACCGTGTTCCCCGAGACGGCGAGCGCGATGATCTCGAACGCGCAGTCGGTGCACCACGACAGCTGCGCTTTGAAGTCTTCGTGGATCGCCTCGCGACCGCGCACTTGGTCGCCGCGCGGCATCATCTGGAACACAGCGTCCTCGGTGAAGTAGTCGGCTAGCTTGCGTGCGTCGCCCGCGCTCCAGTCCGCGAGAAATGCGCGGACGATCGTTTCCTTATCGGTCATCACTCTCCCTCCGCGTGGCCCTCCGACTGGTAAACCCTACCGAATCGAACAATCCGGCAGGCGTCGAATGCGGCCCTTGGACGGAATCGCTACTCTTTGCACGTGAAGCGTCCCGCGCTCGCTTTCCTCACCGCGTTCATCGCTCTAGCCGGCGTTGTGTCGCCGGCTTCTGCAACGACCGATCCGGGTCGCGCGCAGCAATGGGCGCTCACGAAGATCCACGCGGATCAGGCATGGACGAAGACGAAGGGCGCCGGCATCACGATCGCGATCGTCGACACCGGGATCGACCTCACGCACCCCGACCTGAAGAGCAAGGTCGCGTCGCACTACGACTGCACGAGCGGCTCGTGCGTGACCGGCTCCGGAGCAGGCAACGACGACAACGGGCACGGCTCGCACGTTGCCGGGATCGCGGCGGCCGTTACCGGCAACGGCGTCGGCATCGCAGGCGTGGCACCGTCGGCCAGGCTCATGGCGGTGAAGGTCTTGGACTCGCAAGGCAGCGGACGTTGCAGCGACATCGTCACGGGAATTTCAGAACGCTGCCGAGTACGCGTACGGGCGGGGCGACGTCGTCGTGATCGCAGCGGGGAACCAAAGCTTGAAGTCCGCGTACAGCAGCAACGCGCTTGAGGTGGTCGGCGCGACCGGACCGAACGACGAGGTCGCGTCGTACTCGAACACGGGGGCCAACGTGTACGCGCCGGGCGGAGACGCGCCGGGGAACTGTCAGAACTCGTCGAACTGCATCCTGTCGACGTGGATGAACGGCGGGTACGCCGTCGACCAGGGCACATCGATGGCGGCGCCCCACGTGTCCGGCCTCGCGGCGCTGCTGCTGTCCGAGGGCTACACGAACGCGCAAGCGGTCGCGCGCATCAACAACACCGCCGACACGGTGAGCGGCATCGGGCGCATCAACGCGATGCGCGCCGTCGGCGCGACCTCCCATCCGAGCGGGACGCCGACGCCGCGCGCGACGCACCGCTCGAGCTCCACGCCGACGCCGGCGACGACGCACGCGACCACGAAGAAGCCCGGTAGCCCGGCCAGGACCGTGGCTCCGCCGTCGGCGAGCCCGTCATCGAGCGTCCTCGCCGTCGCGCCGACGGTCTCACCGAGCGCGTCTGCGCAGGCGGCCGGACCCACGGCGTCGACCACTCGAAGCCGCGCGACGCAGATCGCGCTTGCTGCACTGGCGATCGTCGTGGTCGGTTTCGCCGTCGCGCGTGTCGCTACGAAACGCGCGCGCGGCAGCTAGCCGTTCGGTCTCACGACGATCCGGACCGGATCGCCTTCCTTCTCGGACAAGCGCCGCACGCCGTCGGGCACCTCGTCCAGGCCGATCACGTCGCTGATCGATCCCGACAGGTCCAGCCGCCCTCGCGAAACCAGCGACAGCAGATCGTCGAGGTGCTGCTTCCGGTAGCCGAGGTGGCCGAGCAACGAGATCGAGCGCGCGCCGAACAGGATCCCCGGGCCGAGCTCCAGTGGATCGAGCGACAACCCGACCATGACGAGACGACCTCCGCGCGCAAGGCACCATTGCGCCTGCATCAGCACCTCGTTCTTCCCGACGAGGTCGACCGCGAGGTCGAGCCCGACCCCGCCGGTTTCGCGCGCGGTGATCGACTGCACGTCCTCGGCCGCTGGGTCCACGGCGATATCCGCGCCGAGCGAGAGCGCGCGCTTGCGCGCGCTCTCGAGCGGGTCGACCGCCACGATCAGCCCTGCGCCGAGCAAGCGCGCGATCTGCACCGCGTGCGTCCCGAGGCCCCCGATCCCCCACAAGCCGACCGATTCGCCGGGCCGCAAGGCCGCTCGATCGGAAAGCGCCGCAAACGGCGTCGAGACCGCGTCGGCCACGATCGCCGCCTGCTCCATCGGAACGTTGTCCGGCACCGCGCTCAGCGCGTAGAAAGGCGCCAGGACGTACTCGGCCCACGCGCCGTCGTACATGAACCCCATGATCTCCGGCGCAAGGCACTCCTCGAGCCGGCCGCTTCGACAGCGCGCGC
>VAWS01000069.1 GCA_005884515.1 Actinomycetota bacterium | reverse complement strand
CTCGACACGACGTCGTACGGGATGCCGTAGGGGAAGCCGCCCGACGGCCCGAAGTCGGGGTGCAAGTGGGTCGAGGATGCGTTCATCGACGATAGCCACGCGCTGCTGTGCGAGTTCACCGGCAGCTTCGAGACATCCGCGTGCCACACGTTGTTCGACGGGAAGACCGAGCACGCCGGCGCGCCGGGCGGTGGGATGGCGGCGGCCGGCACGGCGACGGCGATCACCATCGCTGCCACTGCGAGCGCGCGCGCGAACCTCCCCACGGCGTAAGTATCGGCACCGCCCCGCCCGGGCCACAGGGGGCGTTCGTCCCGTCTAGATCGGCCGGCCCCACCGCTCCGAATGGCCGACTTCGCCGACCGGCCGCCGCGTGGTCGGACCGAATCGCGCCGGCGCGCGCGGCCGCCCCAGCGCGAGCATGCTGACCGTCTCGACGTGCTCGGGATAGCCGAGGATCTGCCGCACTTCGGTGTCCATCAGCCGCGTGAGGTTCGTCGTGATCGCACCGACCTCGAGCGCGCGCGCGGCGAGCAGCATGTTCTCGATCGCCGCCCACACGGCGCCGTACGCGGACGACGGTTCGAGCAGGGTCTGCAGGTCCGGCGTCACCATCACGCCGAGCTTCGAACGGTCGAGCATAGCGAAGATGAACAGCGGGGCCTCGTCGACGGCGGCCGCCAGCCGGTCGGTCGCTTGCAGCAACCGCCTCTGCGACCGATCCTCGATCGCGTCGATGTCCCCGTACACGGGCTCTTTCACCAGGTTCCACACGCGGCGGTAGATCTCGGCGATCTGTGCTCTCGTCGCAGGATCGCGTACGACGATGAATGCCCACGGCTGCGAGTTCTGCGGGCTCGGCGCGCGCGTCCCCGCCTCGAGGATCGTCGCGATCGCATCATCGGGGATCGGGTCGGGCTCGAACTCCCGGATCGCGCGCAGCGAATGGAGCACGTCGAAGACGCCGAGTTCGGCCACGCGAGCTACATCCCCGGGATGGTGACGAACTCCAGGACTTCGATCGATGACTCGCCCGGAGAGTGGAAGTGCGGGTGGTCCTTCAGCAAGGTGACCGCGTCGTCCACCGACTCCGTGCTGTGCCCACCCCATCCACAGATCCATGCCGGCCTTCGCCTGCTCAGGCGTGACGTCCATCTGCTCGGCGGCGGTAACCGGCGAGCGATACAGCACCAAGAACCTCGACACGGCTCCTCCTCTCTTCGCCAGCTCCGCGCAGACGCTACTCCATCGAGCGCGCGCCGAGCGAGCCGAGTGTGCCGGGAGAGGCTGCTCGGATGGGGAAGGAATAGAGTGTCGGCCGCGACGGTTGGTGCGCCCGAGGAAGGAGCAGCCGTGGACGACAAAGAGGTTCTCTCTCAGATCAACAAGCTTGCCGAGAAGGAACACGAGCTCTTCCGGAAGGAAGCGGAAGCCGGCGTCACCGACGAGGAACGCGCGGAGCTTCGCAAGCTGGAAGTGACGCTCGACCAATGCTGGGACCTGTTGCATCAGCGGCGCGCGCGGCGCGCGGCGGGCCTCGATCCCGACTCGGCCAAAGTCCGGGACGCGAACACGGTCGAGAAGTACATCGGCTGACCTGGCCACTTTCATCCGGCTGAAGCGAGTGTTTTCGCACCTCGCGCCCGGGTAAAGCACTGCCAGGAGGTGGTCGTCGTGGCACGTGCCATCTGGAGCGGCGCGATCAACTTCGGGCTCGTCAGCGTCCCCGTGAAGCTTTTCACCGCGGTGAAGCCGAAGGACATCGCATTCCATCAGGTCGACGAGAAGACCGGCGCGCGCATCCGGTACAAGCGCGTCTCGGAGAAGACCGGCCGGGAAGTTCCTTACGAGAAGATCGCAAAGGGCTACGAGATCGGCGACGACAAGTACGTCGTCATCGAGCCGAAGGAACTGGAAAAGCTGACGCCGGAGGCGACGCACACGATCGACATCGAAGACTTCGTCGAGCTGGAGCAGATCGATCCGATCTACTACGAGCACACGTACTTCCTCGCCCCGGACACCGGCGGTGACAAGGCGTACTCGTTGTTGCTCAAGGCGATGAAGGACAGCGACAAGGTCGCGATCGGCCGCGTGGTCATCAGGACGAAGGAGTACCTCGCGGCGATCAGGCCGTACGAGCGCGCGCTGGCGCTCGAAACCATGTATTTCCCCGACGAGATCGTGTCCGTCGATGAGCTCCGCGGGCTGCCGAAGCAGCAGCGACTGGCCGACCGCGAGATGAAGATGGCCAAGCAACTGATCGACTCGCTAGCGACGGACTTCGACCCGGGCAAGTATCACGACGAGTACCGGAAGCGTGTCGAGGGCTTGATCAAGAAGAAGGCCAAGGGACAGACGATCACGATCCACGAGGAAGCGAAGGAGACCCCGAAGGTCGTCGATCTGATCGAAGCGCTGAAGGCTTCGGTCGAGCAGAGCGGCGGCTCCAAGCGCAAGTCGACGAAGAAACGTTCGAGCAGCCGCGCGCGCAAGTCTGCCTGAGCGGCGGCGCGGTAGAGTTCGCGCGTGGCGAAAGACCCTACGTCGGACCTGTACGCGCTCCCGCTGGACGAGTTCACGGGCGCGCGCAACGCGCTCGCGAAGGAGCTGGCCGCCGGCGGGGACAAGGACGCAGCAGCCGAAGTGCGCGCGCTCAAGAAGCCGGGCGTCCCGGCCTGGGCCGTCAATCAGGTTGCGCGCGCCTATCCCGAGGCCGTTGAGTCGCTCTTCGAAGCGGGTGCGCTTCTTCGAGATGCACAGAAGAAGCTCATACGGTCGGGCGACGCGGCGGCCGTGAAGGAGGCGACGGCGGCAGAGCGGAAAGCCGTCCGCGATCTGGTCGATCGCGCGCGGAAGATCCTCTCCGACGCCGGTCACACGCCGAACGAGGCGTTGCTCGAGCGAGTCGCCGACACCTTCTACGCGACTACCGTCGACGACGAAGGCCGCGAGGCCGTCCGCAACGGCACGCTCACGAAGGAGCTCAAACGAGCCGGCTTCGGCGACGTCGGCGCGCTGAGTGTGGTGCCGGCCGCGCGCGCCGAGGAAGATAAACCCCGTCAGACGAGCGCGCGCCTGCAGAAGGAGTCCGCCAAGCTCCAAACGGCCGCCGAGGAAGCGGAAGGCCGCGCCACGGAAGCAGAAGCGCGCGCCACCCAGCTCGCGAAGGAAGCGGACGACGCGCGGGCCCGCGCCGACGCGGCGAAAGAGAAGGTTCGGTTCGCGCGCCGAGAAGCGACCGAGGCGCGCCGCGTTGCCGACAAGGCAGCTCGACGTGCGGAGCGCGGGGGATGAGAGTCGCGATCGACGGGACGGTCGCTTCGATCAAGCCGCTCGGCCCCCGTCACGCACCGGCGTACCTTCTGATCAACGGGGTGTGGGAAGACCACCGGATGTACGCGCTGACGGCCGACGAGTGGCGCGGAAAACAGACCCAAAAATAGCCCAAAAAAATACCCGGAGTCCCTCGCCGTGCGTGCGGCGCGGCGAGGGATCCGAGTGGGGGAAACCATCTCAGGTGCCGCACGTTTTAGGATGCCGCCCCCAGATGAAGAAACGCCTACGGACTCGTTACAGTCGCGTGACGATTCGGCTCTTCTGTCTCTAAGGACGCGGTCGAATCGACCCGTAGTCCGTCGAACCGACCGGGCGGTTAACCACGCCGGAGTCGGTCGGAACGCCGACGAACTCGCCGTCGATCTGGAACCAGACGAGCGAGATCCCCTTGATCGAGGTGAGGGTCCGGACGACCTGAGCGACGCGCAGGAGCACGCTTTGGCTCGAGCCGGCGGCTTGGAACTCGCGGCTGAGGTTCACCTGTACGACGCCGCCGGTCACGGATACTGTCAGGAGGCGGGCTTCGGCAGGGATCTCCGTCCTAATGCCGCGAGTGGCTTCGCGCGCCGTCGGTCCGTCTAGCAATGCGACAAGGACCGACTCCTCGGGCTGTGCCGAGCCGAGTTGTCTGGTCACGTCTACGAGCCGCCCGTGGAGCACGAAGGTCAGGACGAAGGGGGAAGTCGCCGTAACCGGCGCGGGCGACTCGGAGGCACGCGACAGCGAGAACGGGACTTCATCGCTGGGGATCGCCGTGGCTCGGTCCACACTGCTACACGCGGCAAGGAGGAGAAGGAGCCCGGCCGCGGCTCGTCTCACGGCGTTTCCTCTGGCGGGGCCGCCTTTCGGGGGATGAGAACCGTGAATGTGGTGGGGCCGCCCAATGGGCTTGTCGCCTCGATCGTGCCCCCCAAGAGCCGGGCGTTCTCGAACGCGATCGCCAATCCCAGCCCGAAGCCGCCGCGGTCGCGCGAGCGGCTTCGGTCGGCTTTGTAGAACCGGTCGAACAGATGCGGCAAGGCGTCGGGTGGGATCCCTGGTCCGCCGTCGGAAACGGCAAGCCGGCAGGTCCCGTTCTCCTCGCCGATCGTCACATGCACGTCGTTACCGCGCCCATGCTCGAACGCGTTGTGCACGAGGTTGGACATGATCCGCTCGAGCCGCGCTTTGTCCGACAGAGTGACGACTGCAGGTCCCGCCACTGGCGCGTTGCGGTGCAGCTTACGAACGACCGCGGTCGTCAGCGCGCGCAGGTCGACCTCTTCCCATCGGATGATCGCTTTACCAGCGTCGACCTCGGATACCTCCATCAGCTCTTCGACCAGCCTCCGCAAGCTCGCAACGTCATCGGCGATCAGATCGACGGCTTCACGAGAGGACGGCGAGAAGTCGTTGCGGTGCGTCACGAGCAGCTCGCTCGCGCTCTGTAACGCCGATAGCGGCGTGCGCAGCTCGTGCGACACGTTGGCGACGAACCGGCGCTCGCGCTCCAGCATGCCTTGGAACGCGGAGGCCATCTCGTTGAACGACGCGGCCAGCACCCCGACTTCATCCTCGGTCGCGGCGTAAACACGTGTTTCGAGCAGCCCTTCCGCAACGCGCTGCGTCGCCGACGATACTTCGTGTAGGGGTCGCAGGATCCTGCCGCCGACCCGTAGCGCGAGCACTGCGCTGATCATGACGACGGCCAAGCCGGCGACTATGAGTGCGCGCAAGAGAACACTCATCGTCTTGTCGATGTCGGCGAGCGAATAGAAGAAGTACAACGCGGTGTCCGGCGCCGGGAGCGGCGCTCCGAAGGCGAGCTCGCGGGCGCTGCCGATCTCGGTTTGCTGGTAGCCCAGCCGCTCGTTGGCGACGAGCCGCTTGAGGTCTTTCGGCACGACGCTGGGGGTCAAAGAGAGCGACGTGGCCAGGTACTGATCACCTTGGATAATCATCGCGTCCAGCCCGCTGCGGGTCTGGAGCAGGGACACGATGTCTTCGGTGTTGCCGCGCGCTTGCTGGAAGAACTCGCGCGCGAACAGTACTCCGAAGAGTGTCTGGCGTGTGGACGCTTTCACACGCTGGTTCTCGAGGAAGGACCGCACCGTGAAGAACGTGGCAACGGAAAGGATCACGGCGAGCAAGAAACCCGACGCAACGAACGCCAGCGTTATCCGGAACCGGAGGCTCCGGCTACGGAAGAACTTGAGGGGCGACCTCACGGCTCGCTCGACGCTTTGTACCCGAGCCCGCGCACGGTCACGATGACCGTGGGGTTGGCGGCATCGGTTTCGATCTTCGCGCGTAACCGGCGCACATGAACATCGACGAGGCGCGAGTCGCCGAGATAATCGTAGCCCCACACCCGTTCGAGCAGCGTCTCGCGACTGAATACTTGGTTCGGCCGTTCCGCCAAGCAACGAAGCAGGTTGAACTCGGTCTTGGTCAGCGAGACCTGCCGGCCGTTCTTGCGAACGGCTCCGCCTTCGGGATCGATCTCGACGTCGCCCAATTGGATCCGCACCGGCCGCGGTTCCGAGCGGAACCGGCGCAGCAAGGCACGCACGCGCGCGACCAGCTCCTTCGGCGCAAACGGTTTCGTCAGGTAGTCGTCGGCCCCGGACTCCAGCCCCACGACGACATCGACGGTGTCGGTCTTCGCGGTGAGGAAGATGATCGGGAGGTCGTTGCGCTTGCGGATCTCGCGACACACCTCGAACCCGTCGATGTCGGGCAGCATGACGTCGAGGATCGCAAGCTCGGGCCGGCGTTCGGCGAGCAAGCGAAGGCCGCTCGAACCATCTTCCGCTTCGAGCACTTCGTAGCCTTCGTCGGCCAGGGTAAGCGCCGTCGCGCGCCGCACCCGGCGGTCGTCCTCAACGAGCAAGATCCGCTCGGCCATCGGCTCAAACGATACCGTTGCGCAGTTGCGCGCGGGAGGTCCACTCGCAGACGGCTTGCGGCGCTGCTAGGTTGGGCGCGACGACCTGAAAACAGGGGGGAACCGAAGGGGTGGAAGGTGTCACGCGCGAGTCGATGCGTCCGCTCCTTGATCTCCAGCGGGTCGATAGCGGGATAGACCGCCTGAATCAACGGAAGGCCGACCTCCCCGAGCAGCGCGAGCTCGACGAGCTGAACGAGCAACGCTCGGGACTTGCCGTCACGCACGCCGAGGCGCAAGCGAGCCTCGATTCGGTCGCGCGCGAGCAGACGAAGCTCGAGACGGAGATCCAACAGATCGACGACAAGGTCTCGCACGAGCAAAGCCGGCTGTACTCGGGCGAGGTCTCGAACCCCAAGGAGCTGGCAAACATCCAAGCCGAGCTCGACGCGCTTCGCCGGCGGAAGTCCCACCTCGAAGACCAGGAGCTCGAGGTGATGGAGCGGCGCGAGACCATCGAGAATGAGCACGGCGACCTCTTCACCTCGCTTGCCGAGCTCGACGGCAAGATCGCCGACGCGACGAAGCGGCGGGACGACGCATCGATCGAGATCGAGAACGAGCTGAAGCGCTTCGCGGAGGAGCGCGCGCAGCTGGTGCCGACGATCCACCCGGAAGTCCTCGCGCTGTACGAAGACATCCGCGCGCGGCGCGGCGGCGTCGCGGTCGGCGCGCTCGTCGACGGGACCTGCCGCGCGTGCGGCCTTCCGCTGTCACCGATGCAACGCGACGAGATCAAGCGAAGCGACGAGCCGATCATCCGCTGCGAGAACTGCCGCCGGCTGCTCGTCATTCCTGAGGGTTGATCGATGGCCGGGATGAGGGATCGATGGGGAAGCGTCCATCGATCAAGGCTCACTTGACACTTTGGCCGGAGCCGCCGGCAGAACTGATCATCAATTGCGACGGTGGCTCGCGCGGCAACCCCGGTTCGGCCGCGTACGGCGTGTCCATCCAGACGCCGGACGGAAACGAGATCGAAGGCATCGGCGAGACGATCGGCGTCGCGACGAACAATGTCGCGGAGTACAGCGCGGTGATCGCCGGGCTGCGCCGTGTCGCGGAGATCGGCGCGCGCGCGGTGCACGTGCGCAGTGACTCGAAGCTTCTGATCGAGCAGCTTTCCGGACGCTACAAAGTGAAGAACCCGGGGTTGAAGGAGCTGCACACCGAGGCGATCGAGCTGGCGCGCGCCTTCGACCGCGTCACGTACGAGCACGTGCGGCGCGAGCAGAATGTCCGCGCGGACGAGCTCGTGAATCTGGCATTGGACGGGCTGCTCTAGGCGTTACACTGGTGCCGGAGAGCAGGCCGGGCGACCGCGGCACGGGTGACCGTGTCGAGGAAAGTCGGGACTCCGTAGGGCAGCGCGGTGGGTAACGCCCACCCGGGGCAACCCGGGGAAAGCGCCACAGAAAACAGACCGCCTGCAGCGATGCAGGTAAGGGTGAAACGGTGAGGTAAGAGCTCACCAGCGCGGCGGGTGACCGTCGCGGCTCGGCAAGCCCCGCGCGGAGCAAGGCCAAGCAGGGAGCGAGTAGCCCGCTCGATGCTCCCGGGTCGGCTGCACGAGGTCGCCGGTAACGGCGATCCCAGAGGGATGGTCGCCCCTCCGCTTCGGCGGAGGACAGGATCCCGCTTATAGGCCCGCTCTTCATCGGGGGCCCCCGAAAGGGGGTCCTCCCTTTTTCTTCTTCAACGAAGGGGTTCCATTCCGCGCGCGCTGGGTGTAGGACGAGAGCAAGACGGACGCCCGTTCGTCCAGAAGCGCGTCGAAGACATGGGCGTCAAGATCGTCGGGCACTACCTCACGATGGGGCAGTACGACCAGATCGTGATCTGCGACGCGCCCGACGACGAGACGGTTGCCAAGGTCACTCTGCTGGTCGCAGGTCGCGGAAACGTCGCAACCGAGACCGTGCGCGCGTTCACGATGGACGAGGTGCGCAAGCTGATCTGAGTGGGGAGCCGGGTGGAGTGAGGGGCCTCGAAAGAGGCCCCTTCTCTTACGCCCGCTGGCGGAAGTCTCCAGCTAACGAGCCTCCACGAAGCTGTCACACCTCGCCTCTACTGTTGCGGCGATGGGGGAGAACCCGATCTTCGACGGCCTGAACGACGCCCAGATCGAGGCGGTCGAAGCGGTCACCGGTCCGGTCGCCATCCTTGCCGGCGCCGGGACCGGGAAGACCACCACCATCACGCGCCGCATCGCGAACCAGGTCCTGACCGGCGCGTTCATGCCCGGGGAGATCTTGGCGGTGACGTTCACGGCGAAGGCCGCGGGGGAGATGCGCAGCAGGTTGCAGGCGTTGGGCGCGACCGGCATGCGCGCCAACACGTTCCACGCCGAAGCCCTGGCGCAGTTCCGCCGTTTCTCGCCCGAGCAGCCCGAGATCCTCTCGCACAAAGGTCAGGTGCTGCATCGGATCGCGCAGTCGCTGCCGATGCCGTACCGCTTCACGGCGTTGCGCGATCTCGCCGGAGAGATCGAGTGGGCCAAGAACCGTCGCATCCCAGCGCGCGACTACCTGGAACGCCTCGGGCCGCACGAGCCGCCGATCCCCGCCGACCTCATGCACCGCGTCTATGTGACTTACGAGCAGCGGAGGCGCACGGCGGGGATGATCGACTTCGAGGACTTGCTCGAGCAGACGGTCACTATTCTGCAGGAGGACGAGCGCGCGCTCGGCGTCGTGCGCGGCCGGTACCGCGCGTTCACCGTCGATGAGTACCAGGACGTCAACCTGCTGCAGCAGACGCTGCTCGACCTGTGGGTCGGCGCGCGGGACGACGTGTGCGTGGTCGGCGACGACTACCAGAGCATCTTCGGCTTTACCGGCGCGACGCCCGAGCACCTGCTGCGCTTCGCGGGTCGCTGGGACCACACGACCATCGTCACGCTGGAGGAGAACTACCGGTCCACGCCGGAGATCCTCACGGTTGCAAACCGCTTGGTACCGCGCCTCCGTGGCTCGAAGAAGACGCTGCGCGCGACGAAGCCGTCGGGCGCGCGCCACGAGCTACGCGACTTCGAGACAGGCCGCCAGGAGATCGCCTGGATCGTCTCGGAGTGCCGGCGCTTGCACTCCGACGGCTTCGCGTACGAGGACATGGCCGTGCTGTTCCGTATCAACGGTCGCTCGGAAGATTTCGAGGAAGAACTCGCGCGCGCGCACATCCCGTTCCAGGTCCGAGACGGCTCGTTCTTGCAACGGCCGGCGGCACGCAGCTTCGCGGTGAGGGCGCGTGCCGCGACCGGCCCCGTCGCCATCGCTGCGGTGCGGGTCGCCACCGAGCTCGGCTACGACCCGCGCGGCAAGTACGACGGCGGCGACGAAGCGACCCGGCAAGCCGATCTCGAGCGGCTGGTGGTTCTTGCCGCCGAGTTCCCCGGCGAAGACATGGAGGCGTTCCTTGCGGACCTGCGCGCGCGGTTCGCGTCGGAAGAGGAAGGACGCGGTGTGCAGCTGATGACCTTCCACCGAGCGAAGGGCCTCGAGTTCGAAGCCGTGTTCCTGCCGCGCCTAGAAGATAAAGAGCTGCCGTTCGCGCTGTCTACGTCGGACGAGGATCGGGCGGAAGAGCGCCGTCTCTTCTACGTGGGCATCACGCGCGCGAAGGGGTACCTCGCCATCTCGTTCGCGCGCGCGCGCGACGGCGAGCGCCGCTCGAAGCCGCGGCCGAGTCCGTTCCTATCGGAGATCACGCCCCCGTCCGAGCGGCCGGTGGCCGACGTGGTGCCTGCTCGCGCGAAGCCCGCGGCTCGCACCGGCGGCCCGCTGTTCGAGGCGCTGAAGACCTGGCGCGCGACCGCCGCGAAGGAGGCGGGACTGCCCGCGTATGTGATCTTCCACGACGCCACGCTCGCCGAGATCGAACGCGTCCATCCCGACACGCGCGCTGCACTGCGTGCGATCTCGGGTGTCGGGCCGCTCAAGATGCAACGCTACGGCGAGCAGATCATGAAAATCGTCGCAACTTTTCCCGCACCGGGGGTTCCTGTCACAGCAGCCGGTTAGTATCCGCTGCGTCGAAATCGAAAGGCTGCTTACGTGCTCGGGAATATCCAACTAGCTGGGGCTTCTCTCGTCGTGGGCCCGGCCGGGTCGGGGAAGACGACCCACCTGCGGAACCGATACCTGGACCTCGTCCGTGCGAACGAGAAGGGGAACCTGTTCCTCGTCCACAGCCGGCGCGCGGCTCGCGCGCTCTCGCAGGACATCCTCCTCGAGCTCGGCACCTCCACGGACCAGGTCCGCGTGACGACCTGGCATTCCTACGGCCTCAGCCTCCTGCGCAACTACTACCGGCGTCTCGGCTACCGCCGAGAGCCCGGGCTGCTCACCGGTCCCGAGCAGTTCACGCTGGTGCGCGAGATGCTCGACGACCCCACCGAGCAGAAGCATTGGTCGGCGTTCCCGAAGCAGACCCGCTTGGCCGGCTTCGTCGAAGAGCTCCGTGAGTTCGTGCTGCGCGCGCAAGACGCATTGAAGTCGCCCGAGCAGCTGGAGGATCTGGCGCGCCAAGCCGGCCGGCCCGATCTGGAGGAAGCCGCGCGATTCTTCCGCCGCTACCTAACCACGCTGGACGCGCGCGACGACGCCGTCGTCGACCACGCCAACGTGATCGCGCGCGCATGGCAGCTGCTGAACGAAAGCCAAGACGTAGCCGACGAGGTCCGTGCCGAGACCAAGCACCTGCTCGTCGACGACTACCAAGATGTCTCGCCCGCGCAGCACGAGCTGCTGCGCGCGCTCTTCGTCACTGGCGGTTCGGTCACTGCGACGGTCAACCCCGACGCGCGCATCTACGGCTTCCGCGGCAGCCTGCCGGACGCCGGCGCCGCGTTCGCAAAGGCGTTTCCCGGCACGCAGACGATCGAACTGTCGAGCAGCCATCGCGGGACGCCCGAAACGAAGGCCTGGCAGTTCGATCACCTCACCGAGGAGGCCGACGCGATCGCGCGCGAGTGCCACCGGCTGCGCGCGCGCGAAGGCATCGGGTGGGGCGACATCGCGATCATCGTGCGGCGGTACGGACCCGCGTCGCGCGCGATCCGGGGCGCGCTCGATCGCGAAGGCGTCCCGTTCGTGGTGGTCGGCGAGAACAGGCCGCTCGCGATGGAACCCGTGCTGATCCCGCTGGTGGAGCTTGCGCGCGCAGCGCTGCGGCCCGCCGAACGCGAAGACCGGCTGCCGAAGCTGCTCGCGTCGCCGGTGTGCGAGCTCGACCCGTACGAGGTGCGCGCGCTTCGGCGCGAGGCGCACATCCGCGGCGCGTCGCTGGCGGCGATGATCGACGCACCGGCAGGTGAGCTGCCGGAGAAGATCGTCGCGCAGCTGCATCGTCTGCGCGCGCTGATAGACGACATAGCCGACCGCAACATGCGCGAGCGTCCGGACCAGGTCTTCTGGTTCCTGTGGGAGTCGCTCGATTATTTGCGACAGGCCGTCGCCGACGAGGACGAGGACGCGCTCGACGCGGTGACTGCGTTCGCGCAGGCGATCGAGCGGTTCAGCGACCGCCGCCCCGGCAAGCAGTTCGACGATTACCTCGACGTGCTCGAAGGCGTCGAGTTCGGCCCCGAGCCGTGGCACATGCCGGACGAGCGCAGGCCCGGCGCAGTCCGCTTGCTCACCGCCCACAACGCGGCGGGCACCGAACACGAAGCCGTCATCGTTGCCGGCTGCGTCGAGGGCGAGTTCCCCGACCCGCGCGACAAGCGCGCGATGCTCGACCTGCGCGACCTTCTGGCGCCTGCGTCGCCGTTCGACCGGCAGATGAACCGGCTCGCGGAAGAGCGGCGGCTCTTCAATGTCGCGACAAGCCGCGCGCGCCGGCACATGCTGCTCACGTGCGCGCGCGAGTCGAGCCAACGCGAACCGCAAGTGCCATCATCGTTCCTGCATCACCTCGGGCTCGAATGGGGCACGGCGCCGGCGAGGCCGGAACCGCTAACGCGGGACGAGGCCGAAGCGACGTGGCGACGCACGATGCGCGACGCGTCTATCGCCGACGCCGAACGCCGCGACGCCCTCGACCACATCGCGCGTCTTCCGGGCGTCGACACACAAACCTGGTGGTACGAGCACGAGTGGACCGATCCCGGAACGCCGCTCGTCGCGGAAGATCTGCGCACCAGCTACTCGCGGCTGTCCTCATACGACAACTGCGCGCTGCAGTACCTGTATCAAGTCGAGCTCGGGCTCGATCCAGACACCAGCCACCAGATGCTCGTCGGCACGTGGGTGCACGACATCGTCGACCGGTGCGCGCGCGGCGAGATCGCGGGCACGGAAGAAGCGTTGCTCGCGGCTCTCGACGAGCTGTGGGACCCAACCGTGTTCGAAAGCGTTGCGATCGAGCACCGCCGAAAGCTCGATTGCCGGGAGATGCTTCGGCGTTGGCTCGCCACAGATGGAAATCTCGAGACGCTCGCGAGCGAAGTTGCCTTCGAGTTTTCGATCGATGGAGCGGTTATGCGAGGTCGCATCGATCGGGTGGTTCGCTTCGCAGGCTCGATGGTGAGGCTCATCGACTACAAGACGGGCCGCAATGCCAAAACGGACGACGAAGCCGCAGAGGACCTGCAGCTGGCCTCCTACTATCTTGCGCTGACCCGTGTCCCCGAGCTTGCGAAGTTAGGCAAACCGAAGATCCTTCAGCTCGCCTATCTCGGCGCGATGCCGAAAAGCGGCGGATTCATGCGAGCCCAAGTCGACCCGACCAAGGATCCGGAATTCGGAGAGAAGGCTCAGGCACGTCTCGAAGGTTTTGTGCATGGCATCCGCGCGGAGCGATTCGCGCCGTCCGCCGGCGCAGACTGCAAGTGGTGCCGCTTCAAGACGTTGTGCCCCGTCTGGCCCGAAGGCGACGAGGTGCCGCTGTGACCGCGAGCATGTTCGTCACCGACGCGCCGGTCGAGGTCTACGAGGCGCTCGGCGAGCGATGGCCGACGAAGCAGCAGTGGTCCGCGATCAGCGCGCCGCTGGAACCGAGCGTCCTGATCGCCGGCGCGGGCTCCGGCAAGACCGCCGTGATGGCTGCGCGCATCGTGTGGCTGATCGTGAACGGACACGCCAAGGCGAACGAGATCCTCGGCCTCACGTTCACCAACAAAGCCGCCGAAAGCCTGCTCCGTCGCGTGCGCGACGCGATCAGGCCCTGTACTCCGCGCGCACGTACCAGTACATGGAGGCGCGTACGCTCTGGCACGTCTCGTACGTCCGGCAGCTCGCCGACGACTGCTCGAACCACTTGGTCGATCCGCGCGAGATCGTCGCGTGGGACGAGCAGTTCCTCGAGAATATCAAGAACTCCGCAGACAAGATCGCCGCCAAGATCGTCGACGCGTCCAGGAAGCGCATCGAGCTCGCCGGCGTCGTCGAGGCCTACCAGCAGGCGAAGGAAGCGCGCCGCGTGCTCGACTACGGCGACCAGATCCGTCTCGCCAGCGAGATCGCCGCCGACCCGCGCGTCGTGGCCGACTTCCTGTCGCGCTACCGGTTCGCGCTGCTCGACGAGTACCAAGACACGAACATCGCGCAAGCGAGGATGTTGAAGCGGCTGATGCCGGACGGCTACCCGGTGATGGCCGTCGGCGACCCCGACCAGAACATCTACGCGTGGCGCGGCGCCAGCCTGCACAACCTTCTCGCGTTCCCCGAGCAGTTCGTGCAAGGCGACGGATCGAAGGCGCGCATCTTGCCGCTCGAGGTCAACTTCCGTTCCGGCGCCCGCATCCTGTCGCTGGCGAACGAGCTGATCGACCACGTGTCGCCGCAGCGGCGTGCCGCGGACAAGGTCCTGCGGCACTTCCCGGACCTCGGCGACGGCGCGGTCGCCGTCGGCTTGTGGCCCGACCAATCGGCCGAAGCCGCAGGCATCGCCGAGGAGATCGCGCGCACACACGCCGCCGGAACGACGCCGTGGCGCGAGATCGCGATCCTGTGCCGCAAGAAGCGCCTGTTCGGGCCGCTCGTCGAAGAGCTGCGCGCGCGCGACATCGCCTTCGAAGTGATAGGGCTGGGCGGGCTGCTCAAGATGCCGGAAGTCATCGACCTGGTTTCGCTGTTGCGCGTGCTCGAAGACCCGATGCGCAACGTTGCCCTTGCGCGCCTGCTGCGCGGCCCGCGCTGGCGGATCGGCCACCGCGATCTCGCGTTGATCGCTCGCCGAGCAGCCGAGAAGAACCGCTCCCTGAAGGAACAGCTCGGCGATCTCGACGCGCCGGGCGACGTGATCTTCTCCCTCGCGGAAGCGGTCGCGGCGGCAGACGAAGTCGAGGGCCTGAGCGACGAGGCGCGGGCGCGCCTCACGCGCTTCAACGCGATGCTGACCGAGCTGCGCGCCCAGAGTCACCTGCCGCTGCCCGAGCTCGCGCAGCGAGCTCTCAACATGATCGGCATCGTGGCCGAGCTCGACGCGTCGCCGTCGAACGCCGCGCCGGCGGCGCGCCACAACCTCGCAAACTTCCTCGACCGCATCGCTGCGTTCCAGCCGCTCGAAGGCGAACCAACGCTGGGCGCGTTGATCGAGTGGCTCGACGCGATCGAAGAAGCCGATGAAGAGATCGAAGCCGCCCAGCCCACCGACGAAGACTCCGTGAAGCTGATGACGATCCACCAAGCCAAGGGCCTCGAGTTCGATCTTGTGGTCGTGCCGGGGCTCGCGCGCGGCCGTCGCTCGCAGATCTTTCCCGACATCTCCCGCACGTGGAACGCGTACACGTCGCCGCAACACATCCCGACCGACCTGCGTGGTGACGCCGAAGTGTTCCCCCGCTTCATGGGCAACCTGTCGCAGTACACGGACGAGCTGAAGGTCCGACAGGAGGAAGAGGAGCGCCGGCTGTTCTACGTCGTCGTGACGCGCGCGCGAAAGCGCCTCGTGTGTACGGCGGCCCACTGGTACTACCCGTCCGGGATGTTCGAAGCGCTCACCGAGCCGCTCGGACCCAGCGAGTACTGGCGCGAGGTGCGAGACTTCGGTGACGTGGAGGTCATCGTGGAATCGGATGCCCCCGAAGAGAACCCCCTGATCGAACGCCGCGCGCAACGCGCGCAGGTCTGGCCGCTTGCGGCGAAGCGCGATCCCGACCCGCTGTTCCCCGACGGCATCGCGGCAACGGTCGAGCAGGCACGCGCACGCACCACGCCGGACGAATCGCTGTTCCCGCCGATCGAGCCGGCCCCGCCGGCCCGCCCGCGCGCGCTGAACGTGACGTCGATCGTGACCTACGCGCAGTGCCCCAAGAAGTTCTACTGGTCGGTGATCCGCCCGCTCCCGCGGCAGTCGTCACGCGCCGCACGTATCGGAACCGTCGTTCACTCGTGGATCGAGCAAGAGGGCAAGGGCCAAGGCACGCTGATCGAGCCGGAGGATTTCGAGGAGCGCGGTCCGGAGCTCGACCAAGCAACGATGACGCGGCTGAAGGAAGCGTTCCGCAAGACCCGCTTCTCGGGCGTACCGCCGATGATGGCGGAGCGGCCGATCTCGCTCGTTGTGGGGAACCACATCGTGCAAGGCCGCATGGACGCCGTGTTCGAGCGGCCCGAAGGCGGCTGGGAGATCGTCGACTGGAAGAGCGGCCGCGGTCCCGAGGAAGAGGGCGCCGAGCGATGGCAGCTCGACCTGTATGCGCTGGCCGCGCAAGAGATCTGGGGCAAGAAGCCCGACGAGCTGACGGTGACGTTCGTGTATCTCGGCGACGAGACGGAGCGCTCGTACGCGGCGCGCTCGGCCGGCGAGATCCGGGCCGAGCTGGACGGGGCGCTTACCGCGATCGCCGCCGGCAAGTTCGAGGCGACGCCGGGCCCGCAGTGCCGCTTCTGCGACTTCAAGCGCGACTGCGCCGAAGGGCGCGCGTGGCTGGCCGCCAACGCGCCCTGATTCCCCGGCTTCGGCGCACCCAGTAGCCTGGTGAGTCCGATGTCTCCCCAGAAGAAGAAACCCACATCGAGCGCGAAGCCGAAGGCTGTGAAGGTGAGGGCTGTGAAGGCGCGCGCCAAGCCGAAGCCGCGCGCGAAGGCTGCTCGAGCATCCAGGCCGTCCCCGCGTGCGAAGGACCGGCCTCGCGTCGAGATCACGCGCGACGAGGCCGAGCAGCCCGCCCGCCCCGTCGCGGTCGGCGAGGGGCGCGCGCTTTGGGAGTCGGCCGCTCCGGCGCCGGTCGAGGTGCCGGTACGGGTTGCGCCGGCGAAGGAGTCGCCGCAGATCGTCGACCAGCCGTGGGCCGAGCTCGGCAGTGGGGTGTTCGCTGTCTTGCTGGCCGGTTCGGTGTTCCTGCCCTGGTACCACAGCAGCCCGGGAAACGTCAGCGGCTGGAGCTCGGGCACGTGGGGACCGATCATCTTCTTCCTCTCGCTGGCGGCGCTCGCGATCGTGATCCTGCGGCGCGCCGGAGTCGCGATCGCGTTCCCGGTCGAGTCGCCGCTCGTGGTCGAGGGGATCGGATGGGCGTGCGTGATCGGTCTGATCTTGAAGCGCTACCTGCAACCGATCGCCTTCGACGCGAAGCTTCCGTCGGACGGCTGGATCTTCGTGTCGCTTGCGTGCGCGCTCGGCCTCGCGCTCCTCGCCGGGATGGCGTCGAAGAACACGGCGTTCGTCATGCGCCCCCGCTGGTTTACGGGGAAGCCCGGGTGGATCGGCATCGTGGTGACCGCCGTTGCGCTCGCCGCCGGGATCACGATCGGGCTGACGAACACGTCGGTTCCGGTGGCGTCACCCACCGTCATAAAGCCGGGGCCACAGCCGAGCCGGATCAGAGGGCTTCCGCCGTGCGCGACGAAGTTGCACCTTCCCACACCGGCGGGCTTCACGGCCTACATCGGTTATGACTCCTCCTCCGAGTGTATTGCGACATGGTTCTCGACCTTCGGCCTGAACCAGGCCTACAGCAGGTACACCGGCGCGCTCAAGACGGCCGGCTGGACGGTGACGGACGGTCAGGCGAGACCGGAGGGTCGGACCGGCTCGCTGAAAGGCCGGGGGTGCGGGAGCGCTTCGGCGGCGACCCAGCCGCTGAACGGGAGGACGCGCGTCATCGTCTCGGTGATCGTTTACCCGTGCTCGACGCCGTCGAAATAGCTCAGGCGTTCGCGCGCGCCAGCGATTTCATCATGTCACTGCGCGCCGCCGGGTCTCCCAGGAACGAGACGACGAGCTCTGTGGCGCCCGCATCGGCGAACGCCTGCAGCCGGTCGCGTACCCGCGCTTCGTCACCGACGATCGATACCTGATCGACCAATTCGTCCGGCGTCGCCGCGATCGCGCCGGCCTTGTCGCCGCCGAGGAACATCTCCTGCACCTTCTTCGCTTCCTCGACGAAGCCGTAGCGCTGCACCAGCTGGTTGTAGAAGTTCTTCTCCTTCGAGCCCATCCCGCCGATGTAGAAGCCGACCACCATGCGCGCGCCGTTCAAGCCTTGCTCGGTGTCGCCGACGAAGACCGGCGCGAACGGCGCGACGTGGAACGAACCGCGTTCTGCCGAACGCTTCGCCAGCCCGGCTTTGATCGGCGCGTCGAACACCGCGCGCGCGTGCGCGGATGAGAACGGGAACGGCAGCCACCCGTCGGCTACCTCCGCCGTCATCTCCACGTTCTTGGGCCCGAGCGAGGCCACATAGATCGGGATGTCTTTGCGATGACCGGCGTTGAGCAGCTTCAGGCCCTTGTTCAGGTGATAGATCGGACCGTCGTGGAGCACCTTTTGGCCCGACCACACCGTGCGCGCGATCTCGATGATCTCGCGCGTGCGCTGGACAGGGCGGTCGTAGGGGACGCCGTGCCATCCCTCGACGACCTGAGGGCCGCTCGCGCCGACGCCCACGATCAAGCGCCCGCCCGATAGCTGGTCGAGCGACGCCGCCGTCGTGGCAAGGAGCGATGGTGTGCGCGCGTAGATCTGCGCGATGTTGGTGCCGACCTTGATCGTCGAGGTCTCGCACGCGATCTGCGTGAGCGTCGTGAACGCGTCGTACGTGTAGACCTCGCTGCACCAGATGCAGTCGTAACCGAGGTCTTCCGCCTCGCGCGCGAGCGCGATCAGCGACGCGCGGTCCTGAAGGTCGGTGTAGGGGATCTCGATCCCGATCGGCAGGCGCATGACGCGCGCGAGCCTACACGAGGCCCTGTGCAGGCGGTCGGGTCGGCGCAGGAACGGCCACTGGTTCGGCGAAGTTCACTGGAGTAGCCATGACCGGAAGGGCCGGAGCGTGCGCATCGGGAAACGGAACAAGATCACTAGGCGGGTCGCGCTTGCATCCGCCGTCGGCGTGTTTGCGCTGACAGTGTCGCTGGCTGGGGGAGGCGTCCGGGCGGCGAGCACCCGACTCCAGGCCGGCGTTGGGGTCGCGGACATCACCCCCGATCTCGGTCGCAACTTCGACGGCTACGTTCGACCCGACATATTGGCGAACGGCGTGGCGACGCGCCTTTGGGCACGCACCCTCGTCTTGACGCGCGGTGCGCGCAAGATCGCGCTCGTGTCGGTGGACCTCGTCGGCGCTCTCGGGGACATGCACCATGCGCTTGCGGGCCGGGTCGCAGACCTCGGTCTGACGGAGAACAACATCTTGCTGTTGGGATCGCACACGCATTCGGGCCCCGACATGATGATCAACACGACGAGCACGCCGACGATCGAAGCCGGCAACCCGGGCGCGAACGTCAAAGCGTTCCTGGTTCAGCAGATCGCCCTTTCGGTTCGTCGTGCGTACGCGAACCTTCGGCCGGCTTCGATCGGGTGGAGCAGCGTTTCGATTCCGAACGCGAGCGACAACCGCAGTCTCGAGGCACACGTCGCGAACTTTGGGATCGACGCTCCTCCGCATACCAAGACGCCCGCTGACGATCCGAAGGGACCGCTCGATGCGATCGATCCCGTGCTCGGGCTTCTGCGTATCGACGCCGTCGAAGGAAGCCACACCGTGCCGATGGCGGCGTGGTTCCGTTTTTCCGCGCACGACACTGCATTCCCACCGGCGAACGACCTGTATACGAGCGACTGGTCGGGCCTATCCGAATGGCGATTCGAACAGGACCTTGCTGCCCAAGGTCACCGGGGCGTCGTCGCGTTGTTCGCGAACGGCGACGAGACGTGCGGACCGCAGTGATCTGCTTCTGCGGTCAGAAGTTCAAAGATCAGAACGGGAGCGAGGAGCAGGTCGCGTCTCAGGGCTTCATGGGAGCATCGTTCCTCGGGGGAGCCCAGAACGGCCCGAGTATCTTCTACCAGCCGCTCCAAACAGAGGGGAAGAGGCGGCCGAAAGAGTTGGCCGACCCCGTCTGGGGGCGCAAGATCCTCGCGTTCCCCGTCCCGTATCCCACCGTCATGCCCTTGAGCGAGGTCCGGATCGGCGACGCGATCATCGCGAGCGTCCCGGGCGAGCCCTCCATCGAAGTGGGCCGACGGATCCAAGCTGCGATGGCTCGATCCGGCGCGACGCCCGCGCGCGGCATCGACTTCACCGTCGTCGTCGGCCTCGCCCAGGAATACACGGGGTACTACACGACGCCCCAGGAGTACGACAAGCAGTTCTACGAGGGTGGTCACACGGTTTTCGGCAAGTGGTCGTCGGATCTCATCATCCAGGCACACGGCGATCTCGCGCGGCGGCTCTTGCTCGGCAAGCCGGACCCGGCGCCGGGCGGGACACTACCGGGCTCGAACATCGGCCAAGCTCCGGTTCTCACGGGCGATGGAGGGCACCGGGCAGCATCACGCAACAACCTCAGCCGAGAGTCGAGCGCATGCGCACCGTCTCGGTTCGCTGGAAGGGCGGCGCAGCTGGGAAGGATCGGCCGCTCGGCGGTCCTTTCCTCACCCTCGAGCGCAACGGCGCGACCGGCCGGATGGCGGCAGCCGCATCACCGTCGCCCCCAGGCACGCGCCCCGCTGCCGCAGGCTTCATCGTGCTCCTCGGCATCGCAGGTGGAGCGGGCACCTTGATGCGGCGACGCCCGCGGACGGCGAGCGCGGCCGCCGCAGAACTCGTCATCGGAACCTTGATCTTCCTCGGCTTGCCGGGATCGTCGGGACACGCCTCCACGCCGAACGCGTGGCGCGCCGTCACGAGCGATCTCAACCCCGGGTTCGAATGGCGCTTCGATGGAAGCTCGTCGATATACAGCGCGGTCTTCGATGTTCCTACCGACTTCCCGACGGGCACGTACCGCTTCAAGATCACGAGCGCGCGCTACACGCTCGTTTCGCACTCATTCGCGATCGCGGATTCGAGCCGGCTGTCGATCCTAGGCGTGACCGCTCGGCGGAGCGGCGGTGCCACGGTGCTGCGGTTCTTCACGGCCAATCCGGCTCCGGACCCAAACGTGAATCTCTGGGACCGGGCTCGCACTCCGGACGGCGGCGCCATCCTGTTCACGCACGACGGCGCGCATGGTCGCGCCACCTTCGATACCGCCACGCACGCGTGGATCGCGCGTCTTCCGGGCGATGCGACTTCGGGAACCATCCGCGTGCCGCAGCATGGCTTCACCGACCGGTGGGGCAACACGTCCGGCCCCGCAGTCGGTCTGCGGATCGGGGCGGTGGCGTCCCAGCATTGGCCGCCGGTGATGCCGGTCGGAGGGTTCTGCGTGCCGGGTCCGTTCGGTCACGGGTGCTTCTGGCCGCAAGCGGTGTATCCGTGGCCGCCGGGGTCGTATCCCCCGGGAAAACCGTGAAGGGTCGATAACCAGGACCACCGGATCGATCACGGTAAGATTAGCCTTGACTTATATAAGGGGCGCATGATACACCGTTGTCATGCACGCGTTCGATGTTCTCGGAGATCCCGTCAGGCGACGGCTGCTCGAGCTGCTCGCAGACGGCGAGCGTCCGGCGGGGGAGATCACCGCGATCGTCCAGGCGGAGTTCGGGGTGTCTCAGCCGGCCGTGTCCCAGCATCTGCGCGTGCTCCGCGAAAGTGGCTTCACAAGCGTGCGGCCCGTCGGCGCCCGGCAAGAAAAAGGGGAGGAAGGGCAATGGCCGCTAAGACGAACCAACTGAAGGTGACGCTCCCGACCGACACCACGATCCTGCTCGAGCGTGAGTTCGATGCGCCGCGGCACCTCGTCTGGGACGCGATGACGAAGCCCGAGTACGTGAAGCAGTGGTGGGGCCCGCGTGGTTACACGCTGCCGTCGTGCGAGATCGATCTGCGCGTCGGTGGTGAGTGGCGTTACGTGAGCAGGGCCCAGGACGGGTCCGAGTACCTCTTCCGCGGCATGTATCGCGAGATCACGCCGGTCGAGCGGCTGTCCTACACGTGGATCTTCGACGTCGCACCCTTCAACGAAAACGTCGCGATCGAGACGGTCGAGCTCGAAGACCGCGGTGGCCGGACATACGCGAGAACGACGATGCTTTGGCCGTCGAAGGAAATGCGCGACGGGCACGCCGAAGCGATGCAGGACGGCGCGGCGCAGACGATGGATCGGCTGGAAGAGCTGCTGGCAACGCTGGCCTGATCACGCGCAAGGCTGCAGAAGGGGCGGTCCTATCGGACCGCCCCTTCGCCTCACGTCGCGACCAACGAGACGCCGTCTCGGAAAATCACGATCGTGTGCCCGTATCCTCGCGTACTATTGATGCACTTACCGATGAGTGAGGAAGCGATGAGACGAACGATGTGTGCCAACGTGTTCCGGTTGCGGCTCGGTCTCGAGCGCGCGCTCGATGCGCACGTCTTTATTGAAACGGTTGCCGCCCCGACATGCGCGCAGATCGGAGGTCCCGCGAGCGAGTAGTTCTCGTCGTTCCGTTTGACGAAGCTCTCTTCGCGAGAAGGGAGCTTTCTACTTGTGGGCGTGGTGCAGCGGCGCAGCACGTCACCGTGCCACGGTGAAGACGCGGGCTCGACTCCCGTCGTCCACTCGAACGAGATGTGGCGTAACGGAAGCGCACCGGATTTGGGATCCGGAGGGTGGGGGTTCGATTCCCTCCGTCTCGACGATGGGCCTGTAGCTCAATCGGGAAGAGCGCCTGGCTTGCAACCAGGGAACGTCGGTTCGAATCCGACCGGGTCCACGAAGACCTTGAAAAATCCATATCGCGACGAAGGCACGTGGCTCAACGGGAGAGCATCCGTCTGATACGCGGAAGACGATGGTTCGACTCCATCCGTGCCGACCATGGGGTTGCGAGCTTGGCGGGGAAAGCATCCGGCTCTTACCCGGACGAGCGGGTTCGAGTCCTCGGCAACCCACGAAGACAAGCGCCCGTAGCTCAACGGACAAGAGCACCAGGCTTCGACCCTGGGTGGTGGGAGTTCGAATCTCTCCGGGCGCTCTCATTGTCAGGTGGCGCAACGGGTAGCGCGGCGGACCGTTACTCCGCGACTGTGTGGGTTCGACTCCCACCCTGACAGCTGAAATCTCGGGCTGGTGCAACCGGAAGCACAGCACGCTCTGAACGTGCGGATCGGGGTTCGAATCCTTGGCCCGAGGCGCGATGCGGGTGGCAGGGCGTGGTGCCCGGCCGGTCTCATAATCCGGCGATGCGGGTTCGATCCCCGCACCCGCGACGACGTCTCGCCAGATAGCTCACGCAGACGAGCGCCCGGTTGAAACCCGGGAGACGGAGGTGCGATCCCTTCTCTGGCGGCGAACCTGCCCCGGTGGCGGAATCGGAAGACGCGCCGGTCTCAGAAACCGGTGCCGCAAGTCGTTGGGGTTCGCCTCCCTCCCGGGGCACACGGCCGCGATAGCTCATCGGGAAGAGCAGTCGTCTCGTAAACGGCAGGAGCGGGTTCGAGTCCTGCGCGCGGCTCGACGGGAGCACCCAGCAGCGGCGTCGACATCGTCGATGCAGCTTTGCCCATCGGTCCGTCTCTATCGGTTGGCGACCGGGGTTCGACTCCCCCACCGCGCGCGCTCGCAAGGGTCGGCGGTCTCCCGCAGCAAGCTCGAAGCCTTGCAGATCTTCGGATCTCCGCTTCGCGCTTGTGACCCTTCGAGCGTTGCGCACCACAGTCTCGAGACAACAACGAAGAAAAGGAAAGGAGGAGCAATGATGATGATGCGTTCGCAGATGTTCTTCGGCCCCCGGAGCGGTGTTCGTCGCGGTCCGTTCCTGAAGGTCGTGATCTTCGAGTTCCAGCGAGGCATGCTGTACCGCGAGGGTCGATTCATTCGCGTGCTCGAGCCGGGCCGCTATTTGCTACGCGCGCGCGACACACTGGTCCGGCCGGTCGACATCCGGCCTGCCTTCGTGACGATCCCGGGTCAGGAGGTCCTGTCTTCGGACGGCGTGACCTTGAAGGTCAGCATCGTCGCCCAGTACGAGGTAGCCGACCTCGACGTCGCGTTCAACAAGACGCAGGACGCGATGTCGGCCCTGTACCTGACGCTGCAGATGGCGCTTCGGGACATCGTTGGCGGCGCGAAGATCGACGAGCTCCTCGAGAACCGTTCGCGGTTCGGGGAGGGTCTCCTTCAGACCGCAACCGAGCCGATCGCAGCACTCGGCCTGCGGCTGCTCGCCGCCGACATCAAGGACATCATGTTCCCCGGCGAGCTGAAGAAGATCTTCGCGCAGGTAGTTCAGGCGAAGCAGGAGGGTCTGGCCGCGCTCGAGAGGGCGCGCGGTGAGACGGCAGCCCTGCGCAACCTGGCGAACGCCGCGCGCGCGGTGAAGGACAACCCAGCACTGCTGCAGCTGCGGATGCTGCAGGCGATCGGCGGCGCACCGGGTAGCACGCTGGTCGTGGGCCTGCCCGGCGTGATTCCGGTCGCGCCGAAGCCGGAGCAGTCCAGCAACGTGGAGTAGGTCGGGGCGGATCCGATGTGCAGGTCGGATCCGCCCCGGTCACGCGTGTCCTCACAGCGCACGCTCAGGTCTCGAGAAGGAAACTCTTCGCAGCTTCATCGGGTCTCGGCGACTATAAAGATGCCGTGCATCGACGACCGTTTGCCGGGTCCATCCTCGTCCTCTGCTTATGCCTCATCGCGTGTTCGTCGGGCACGCGGAAACCCGCGGCGACACCGTCTTCCTCTTCTCCAGCCCCCGGTCCGACGGTATCTTCCTCGTCTCCAACTCCGAGGCCGGCACAGACGCGTTCGAGATCTCCAGTTGCGTCTTGCGGCGTCGGGCAACAATCCGCGCCGCGCGGAACGATCAACGCCAACTTCGCGACGGCGCTCGCGTTCGCCCCCGACGGCCGTCTGTTCTGGACCGAGCGTTCAGGCACGGTACGCGTTTGGCAGGGTGGCCGGTCCCGGGTGTTCGCGCGCGTGTCCACCGTCACGACCGAACCCGGCGGCTCGTACAGCGAGCGAGGGCTGCTCGGACTGGCGATCAGTCCCACGTTCACGCGCGACCGCCATGTATACGCGTTCTTCTCGGGATCGGACTACGCGCACCAGTACGTGATCCGCTGGACCGACTGCGCAGGCAAGGGCACCCAGCCGAGGATCATCATCACGTTGCCGGCCGGAGGGGACTGCTGTCACAAAGGCGGGCGGATCGCGTTCGGGCCGGACGGGATGCTCTACGTGTCTTTGGGGGACGAGCACACTGCGAGTTCCGCTCAGAACAAGGGCGACGTGCGCGGGAAGCTGCTGCGGTACACGCCGAGCGGCCGGCCGGCGCCGGGCAATCCGTTCGGCAACGCCGTGTACGCCTACGGGTTCCGGAACCCGTTCGGCCTCGCGATCTCGTCGTCGGGACGGATCGCGATCACGAGCAATGGGCCGACCGGCGACGCCGGCAGCCCGAGCACCGGATACGACACCGTCGTCGACGGCGTCGTGCGAGGCGGCGGATACCAGTGGCCGAACTGCTACGGCTACAGCCACCCGCTGGGGAGTCACACGTCGTGCGGTGCCGGCCAGCACGGTCCGACCTGGAGCAGCGAGTCGAGCACCGTTGTCCCGACCGGCGCGTGGTACGTCGATTCCTCAGGCCCGAGCGGCTATGCAGGACACCTCGTGTTCTGCACGTACGCGCGCGGCATGCTCATCCTGTCGGGTGGTTCGGTCCGGAACGGTCCCTCGAGATGCCGCCTCGCCGTCACGCAAGCGCCGAACCACGTCCTGTACTACTCGGACGCGTCGCATATCTACCGGCTGGCTTAGAAGCGTCGCTTCGAGCGGCGGCCGAGCAAGGCGTTCCGTCCCCGGCCCCCGCGGTAGATCACGCGCGGCGGGTGGATCTTCATGCCGGCGTCGGTCAGCTCGGTGTGCAGCTGGAGCGCTTGCGCGATGCGGCTCACGTCGCCTCGCTGGTCGGGGAGCACGAGCGTGATGCCGGTGCCGCCACGGCCTGCGCGCGCCGTCCGGCCGACGCGGTGGACGGCGCGCTCGCGCGCGGGCTGGCTCATGTCGCCGTGCAACGCCTGCGCCTGGAATCCGTGCGTCTTCAAGGTGTCGGCGAGGCGATCGGCGCCGCGCTTGGTGCGGACGAAGATCAAGGTCAGCCCGCGCTCGGCGGCAAGCTCGCGCACGAGGACGTTGATCTTCTCTCCCGGGTCCACCGGGATGAACTTGTGATCAGCTTCGCGGACGAGCGGCCGGTCGTCCACGATCTCGTGACGCACAGGCTCGACCGTGAAGCGCTGCGCGAGATGACCAACTTCACCGTCGAGCGTCGCGGAGAACATCATCGTCTGACGTTCCGGCGGAAGCATCGCGAGGATCTTGCTCACGTCGGGCAGGAACCCCATGTCGAGCATCCTGTCGGCCTCGTCGAGCACCGAGATGCGCACCCGGTCGAGCTTCACGAGCCTGCGGTTGACGAGGTCGATCAGCCGGCCGGGCGTCGCAACGATGACGTCTGCCTTCGCGGCGCGCTTGCCTTGATCCTGAAGCCCAACGCCCCCGTACACGGTGGCAACCTTCATGCCCTTCGGGTCGATGATGCCGCGGAACTCGTCGGCGACCTGCGTTGCGAGCTCGCGTGTCGGAACGAGGATGAGCGCGGTGGGACTCTTCTGGTCGTGCTCGAGCCGCTCGACGATGGGGACGGCGAACGCGAGCGTCTTGCCGGATCCGGTGCGCGACTTGGCGAGCACGTCGCGTCCGGCGATCGCGTCGGCGAGGACCAGTGCTTGGATCTCGAACGTCCCATCGATGTTGCGCATCGACAATGCGTCGACGACGGCTTTGGAGACCCCGAAGTTGGCGAAGCTCGGCGCGGGGACTGCGACGGGGACCTCTGTTTCAACGTGTTCTTCGTCCACGTCGTCCTCGGCGCGCGCGGGTGTACCTGGTGTCATGCGGTGTTCCTCCTTGGCGCAGCAAAGCTACGTCGGTGATGTCCGAAGGTCGGACACTCGGAGAGGTCCCAAACCCGAGTCGTCCGAAAGGAGGAGCCGGAAGCGAAACCTCACGGGATGACGGTGCCATCCGTGAACACAGCATAGCAGCAGGTAGAGGCACGTATCGGACCCGCGGAAAGCTGGAGAACACGCTGGTCACACGCCTGTAACACTGGTACGATCGATTTCTGACGAGCAACGGCGCTCCGAGTGGGGCGCCTTTTCTATTTCCCCAGGAAGCAGAGGCTTTTTGATGGGCTGGGATCCTCGGATCGAACGGGACGCCTGCGGCATCGGCTTCGTCGCCGACGCCGAAGGCCGGTCGAGCCGCGCGATGGTCGAGACGGCCATCAGCGCGCTCTGCAACGTCCGCCATCGCGGCGCCGTCGCATCCGACGCCAAGACGGGCGACGGGGCAGGGCTGCTCGTCCCGATCTCCGGCCGTTTCTTCGCCGCGGAGGCCACCCGGCTCGGGCTGCCGGAGGTCGAACCGGAGTGGATCGGCGTCGGCATGGTCTTCGTCATGGACGACACCTCCGAGCTCGATCTCCAGCGCATCGTCGAGGAAGCGTGTCGCGCGGAAGCGATCGATGTGATCGCGTGGCGCGACGTTCCGGTCGAGCACAATGCGCTCGGTGGGCGCGCGCTCGCGTTGATGCCGCGTATCCGCCAGGCGCTGCTGCTGCGGCCGGTCGGCGTCGACGCGGACGAAGCCGAGCGCCACTGTCACCGCGCCCGCCGTCGCGCGGAGAAGACGATCTTGAGCGAGGGCCGCTCGATCTACTTCCCGTCGTTCAGCTTCCGCACCGTGACGTATAAGGCACTGGTCGCGGCGGATCAGCTCGCCGAGTTCTACAAGGACCTGGCCGACCCGCGGTTCGACGCGTCGTTCGTGATCTATCACCAGCGCTACTCGACGAACACGTCGCCGTCGTGGACGCGCGCGCAGCCGTTCCGCATGCTCTGCCACAACGGCGAGATCAACACGATCGCCGGCAACGTCAACCGCATGCGGTCGCGCGAGGGGCGGCTCGGGAAGTGGTCGCTGCTCGAGGAAGAAGTGCTGCGGCCGGTGATCGACGAAACGGGCTCGGACTCCGCGATGCTCGACAACGCGATCGAGCTGCTGGTGCGCGAGGGCCCGAAGCCGGGGGAGAGCCGCGACATCCGCCACGTCGTGGCGATGATGATCCCAGCGGCATGGGAGCGCGCGGCCGACATGGACCCGCAGGTCGCCGACTTCTACCGCTGGCACGCGTCGCTGATGGAGCCGTGGGACGGCCCGGCCGGGCTGATCTTCACCGACGGTTTCCGCGTCGGCGCGTCGTTGGACCGCAACGGCTTGCGCCCGTTGCGGACGTTCGTGTGCGACGACGGGCTGATCGCCGTTGGATCCGAGGCCGGTGCCGTTTCGCTGCGCGGGCACGGGCGCGTGCGGCGAGGGAAGCTCGGACCCGGCGACATGATCTTCGTCGACCCGACAGACGGCGGCTTCCAAGCAGACCCCGTGAAGCGCATCGCGTCGCAGCGGCCGTTCGGCTTGTGGCTGTCCGAGTACCGCGCAGACGCGTCGCCCGGTGATCCGCAGGTCGAGATCCCCGACGAGCTGACGCAGCTGCAGATCACGCACGGCGTCACGCGTGAGGAAATTACGTTGGTGCTGCGGCCGTCGGCGACGAACGGCAAAGAGCCGACGTTCTCAATGGGAGACGACACCGCGGCCGCGGTGTTCAGCGAGCACCGCCGGCCGCTCTACAACTACTTCAAGCAGCGCTTCGCGCAAGTCACCAATCCGGCGATCGACCACTTGCGGGAGCGGCACGTGATGAGCCTGCGCACGCTGCTCGGCCCGCGCGACCCCGTTCTCTGGGAGCGGCCGGAAGGCGGCGCGCTGCTCGAGTACGAGACGTTCCTGTTGTTCAAGCCACCGGGTGGCACGTTCTTAGACGCCACGTTTGCCGCCGCCGACGGCGCCGACGGGTTGCGCGCGGCGATCGCGTCGCTGGCGGAAGGCGCCGAGCGCGCGGCGACGACCGGCAGCGCCATCTTGGTGATCAGCGACGAGAACGTGTCGGCTGAGCGCGCGCCCGTGCCGTCGTTGCTTGCGGTCGGCGCGGTCAACACCGCGCTGCTGAGAGCCGGGCACCGCACGCGCACATCGATCGTCGTGCAGACCGACGATGCGCGCGAGTCTCACCACTTCGCGTGTCTCCTCGGGTACGGCGCCGAAGCGATCTACCCGCGGCTGGCGATCAGCTGCGTCGACTCCTACCGCGGCGCGCAGATCTTCGACTCGGTCGGCCTGTCGCAAGAGATCGTCGACCTCTGCTTCGAGGGGACCCCCTCGCCGGTCGGCGGCGTCGGTTTCGAAGAGGTCGCCGCCGACGTGCTCGCGCGCCACACCGAAGCGTTCGGCGGCGAAGTGCCCAAGCTCGCGAACCCCGGCTTTATCAAGTTCCATCGCGATGGTGAATACCACCAGACCAACCCCAACGTCGTCCGCCATCTGCACGAGACCGTCGACCCCGGCTTGGTGCATTTGAAGTCGACCAAAGCCGGCGATGAGGAAGGTGACGAGGAAGTCGATATAACCGAGTCGGACACCGACGCGGGCGAGAAAGCGGCACACGTGCTTCAAAGCGCGATCACTGCAGACCCCAGCTACGACCAGTACGTGAAGTTCGCGCGGATGGTGAACGAGCGGCCTCCGGCGGCGATCCGCGACCTGCTCGAGATGGTTCCGACGGCGGAGCCGATCCCCTTGGCGGAAGTCGAGCCGGTCGGCGACATAGCGCGGCGATTCTCGACGGGTGCGATCAGCCACGGCGCGATCAGCAAGGAGGCACACGAGACCCTCGCGATCGCGCTTCGCCGGATCGGCGGTAAGGCGAATACCGGTGAGGGCGGCGAGGACCCGGCGCGCTACCACACCGAGAAGAACTCGGCGATCAAGCAGGTGGCGTCCGGCCGCTTCGGTGTGACCCCCGAATACTGCTCGTTCGCCGACGAGCTGCAGATCAAGATCGCACAGGGGTCGAAGCCGGGTGAAGGCGGCCAGCTTCCGGGACACAAGGTGTCCGAGGAGATCGCGCGCCTCCGCCACACACAGCCCGGTGTCGCTTTGATCTCGCCGCCCCCGCACCACGACATCTACTCGATCGAAGACCTCGCGCAGCTGATCTTCGACCTGAAACAGGTGAACCCTCGAGCGGCCGTGTCGGTGAAGCTCGTCGCCGAGGTCGGCGTCGGGACGATCGCCGCCGGTGTCGTGAAGGGCTTGGCCGACGTGGTGCACATCTCCGGCGCCGACGGCGGAACCGGTGCGTCGCCGATGTCCTCGATCAAGAACGCGGGCTTGCCGTGGGAGATCGGCCTCGCCGAGGCTCAGCAAACGCTGATCGAGAACGGCTTGCGTGATCGCGCGCGCCTACGCGTGGACGGCGGGTTCAAGACCGGCCGCGATGTTGTGATCGCTGCGCTCCTGGGGGCAGACGAGTACTCGTTCGGCACCGCTGCGTTGTTGGCGGAAGGCTGCATCATGGTGCGTACGTGTCATCTCGACACGTGCCCTGTCGGTATCGCTACGCAACGACCGGACCTGCGCGCGAAGTTCGCGGGGACGCCCGAGATGGTCGTGCACTACTTGATGTTCGTGGCCGAAGAGGTACGGCGGATCCTCGCGTCGCTCGGGCTGCGGTCGCTGGACGAGGCGATCGGCCGCGCCGATCTGCTGCGTCAGCGGCACGCGTTCGCGCGAGCGGACGCCGTGGATCTCTCGTGGTTGTTCCGTTCCTTCGGCGGCGAGCGCCGCTTCCGTCGCACGCTGCCGATCATGCAGCCGAAGGCGGGACTCGGAGACAGGCTGGTGACCGACGCGTTCAGCGCGATCCGACATGGGGCCACGATCGAGCTGGAGTACGAGATCACCAACGCCGACCGGACGATCGGTGCGCGCCTGGGCGGCGCGATCGGTCACGAGTTCGGCGAAGGCGAGCCCCCGGGGCGCGCGATCGTGCGCTTGGAGGGGGAGGCAGGCCAGTCGTTCGGCGCGTTCCTCGCGCACGGCGTCGAGCTGCACCTCACCGGTGAAGCGAACGACTACGTCGGCAAGGGCATGGGCGGAGGGCTGATCGCCGTGCGCGCACCCTCGAACGACGCCGGCGACCCTTACCTCGTCGGGAATACGGTGCTGTACGGCGCGACCGGCGGGATGCTGTTCGTCGCCGGGCGAGCCGGCGAGCGTTTCGCCGTGCGTAACTCCGGCGCGACCGCAGTGATCGAAGGCGCAGGGGAGCACTGCTGCGAGTACATGACGGGTGGAACCGTCGTCGTGCTCGGTCCCGTCGGCCAGAACCTGGGCGCTGGGATGACCGGCGGCGAATGCTACGTCTACGACCCGGCCGCAAGCTTGCCCGTCTTCGTGAACACCGAGCTGGTCGAGGCGCACCGCCCGACGCCCGAGCAACTCGACCGCGTGCACGCGCTGATCGCACGCCACGCGGAACTGACGGGATCGCGCAAAGCGGCGGAGATCATGTCCGACGCAGACGTGAGCCTCCGCCACGTCTGGCGCGTCGCCCCGAAGTCGGACGTCGCCAAGATCAGCCAGAAACAAGAGGGAACGCTGAAGGGCGCGCGAGCCTAGTTAACGTCGCGCCGCAGGTTGACGAGCGCGGCGATGAGCAAGAACCCCAGCGCGTAGCCCAGCAACAACAACCCGGCTTGCTCGGGCGATCGGCCCGGCACATCGAAGCCCCGTCGGTCGGTGATGAATACGACCGCGTTGCGAACGATCAGCCACGGGCGCGAGCTTGGAACGAGTGCGCCCAGCAGTGCGCCCTCGACCAGCGCGAGGTATCCGAAGCCGGCGCCGAGGGCCGCCGCCGTGCTGCGACCAATGGACGCCACCGAGAAGGCGATGAGCGCTGCGCCCGCAGCAAGGCCGCCCGATCGCAGGCCGAGGTAGCTGAGCGATCGCCAGAACTCATTCGTGGCTCCGGCCGTGCTGCCGCGGAAGCGTGCGGCTGGGTAGAGCGCGCCGACGAGCAGCCCTTGCAAGACCATCACGATGAGGAACGCCGCGACGACGGCTGCGAACGCTTTCGCCATCGTCACGCGGATGCGCCTGGGCTCCCACGTCAGGAGCGTGGCCATCGATCCGCTGCGCCATTCGGCGCCGACGAGCGACGAGCCGAGCAGCCACGCGATGATCGCGGCGAACGCGCTCACGTGCTGCAAGACGTCGGCGAGCTGCGTCACGTGGAACCGCTTGTCGACGGCCTGGTTGAACTGGAGCTGGTCCACGAGGTTCTGACACGCGCCCGCGCGCTGCGCGCTCCCGACCGGCGGCAACGCCGTCGGCGGTGTCGGGAAATCAAGTGAACCGCCGTTGACGCAGTCCTGGATTGCTCGGTTCTTGACGTCTTCGATCTTCGGCGCTGCCGGCGAGATCTCCGCCGTCGTTCGGTTCGAGTGGAAGTACACGGCGAGGCCGGCGGCGACGATGCCGGCGATCGAGACCACGATGACGAGCTTCGTGAGCCGGCGCGCGAACGCGCGTCGCAGCTCGACGCCGACGAGTCTCACGAGCCGCCCTCCGTCAGCTGGAGGAAGACGTCTTCGAGCGAAACTTCCATGGGCCGCAGCTCTGCGACGTAGATGCGCTTCAACGCGAGGGTCCGGCTGATGCGCGCGCCGTCGCTCGCCGGCGCCGTTACGAGGATCTCGTCTCGCTCGACATTGGCGTCGAATCCGGCGCCGGTCAGGACCTGGAGCGCGCCGTCGATGTTCTCGACCTTTACGACCATGCGTGCCGCTTGACCGCGCGAGAGCACGTCGGCGACCTCGCCTTGCGCGATGCACTTGCCGCGCGCGAGGATCGCAACGCGATCGCAGATCTGCTGGACCTCACCGAGAAGGTGACTCGACAGGAAGACCGTGCGGCCCTCGTCTGCAAGGGATCGCAGTAGCTGACGCACCTCCTTGATCCCCGCGGGGTCGAGGCCGTTCGCAGGCTCGTCGAGGATGAGGAGCTCCGGCTCGCGAAGCAGCGCGGCGGCGATCCCCAGACGCTGCTTCATCCCCAGCGAATAGTTCTTGAAGATGTCGTCGCCCCGCTCGGCGAGACCGACGCGTTCGAGCACCTGCTCGACCGCTGCCGCTCCGATGCCGTCCACCCTTCCGAGCAGCCGGAGGTTCCGCCGTCCGGAGAATGTCGGGAAGAACGTCGGCGTCTCGACGATCGAGCCGATGCGATCGATGACGGTGTGGAGGCGGTTGGCTTCGGCATCGAGGACCCGGGTTCTGCCGGCCGTCGGCTTGACGAGCCCAAGCGCGCAGCGGATCGTCGTCGTCTTGCCGGCACCGTTCGGGCCGAGGAAACCGAAAACCCCACCGTAGGGGACCGCCAGATCCAGCCCGTCGACCGCTATGGTGCGGCCGCCACGGAGACGACGGAACTCCTTGTGAAGCGCTTCGACCTCGATGACGGCCATCGTCGCAACAATACGCCCGTGCGCGCGCCGTTCTTCTAACGAGGTTTCTCCAGCTTGATCGGTTGCTGGAAGGGGATCAGCGTCGTATGAGCCCAGCTCCAGCTCTCGGCGTCGACACGTAAGCCGCTTATCACCTCGGTTGCTTTGGCATCCGAGATCGCCTGCACGAGGAGCCGAACGAAGACCCGACTGTGGGCGGGGGCCAAGAACGCACCG
>VAWS01000068.1 GCA_005884515.1 Actinomycetota bacterium | reverse complement strand
CCGGGCGCGCGCGCTGAGTTCTCGTGGGCCGACGGGATGACCAGGGCCGCCGTCTTCGAGGACGTCGACGCACCCCGCTACCTCTCGTTCCGCTGGTTGCCGTTCGCGCGCGACGAGAACGGCGAGACTGTCCCACGGCCGCAGGCGCGCGTAGAGATCACGCTGTCGCCGACCGATGAGGGTGTCGAGATCCTCGTCGTGGAGCGCCGAATGGACGGCGCGCTCGCAGGAGCGACCGCATGAAGAAGAACGAGATCGGTGCTGTGTTCAATGCGCTCGGCGACCCCACGCGATTGCAAGTCGTCGAGGTGCTCGCGAGCGAAGGTGAGATGACGGCGACCGAGCTCGCATCGCAGATCCCGGTCACGCGCCAGGCGATCGCGAAGCATCTCTCGACACTGTCTGAAGCCGGCCTCGTCGCCTCGGAGACGCACGGCCGAGAGGTGCGGTACCACCTCACTCCCGCGCCGATGCGCCAGGCCGTCGCGTGGATGGCCGAGACCGGCGCGGAGTGGGACGAGCGCCTCGCGCGCTTGCGCGCGCGCTTCCCCGGCTAGCTCTGCTCCCGCGGCTCCCAGCGGAACCGTCTGAGTGCAACGATCAACGCGGCGACGCCCCACGCGCCCATGATTGCGAGATCCTTTCCCTTGAACCCGGTGCCGACCGTGTGGGGGTTGTAGGTGGCGATGATCGCGTTCGACAGGTGCTTCACTGGGAAGACGTCCGCGATGTGAGTCAGTACACCGTGGCCTTGAATCGGGATGAAGACGTCGGAGATGAACAACAGCGGAAAGATCGTTGCGTTCACGACGGCCGGCGCTGCATCGACGTTCGGCACGAAGCTCGTCATCGCTAAGCCGATCGCGCAGAACGTTGCCGCTCCGACGACCAGCGCGACCGCAAGCGCCGGCAGGGTGCGAACTCCCGGCAGCTTCACGTGGTAGAAAACGCGTCCGAACACTCCGATGATCACGACGAGCAGGACCGCCACCATCACCGACACGGCGATCCGCGCGAACAGGTATACCCACGGCGGGAGCGGGGTTCCTCGCATGCGCTTCAAGATGCCTTCCTCGCGCGCGAACACCACGCCCATCGCGATGTTCGTGTAGCACGCCGTGATGATCGAGAACGCCATCAGCGCCGGCGTGTAGAACTGTGACACGGTCGCGTTGGATCCGAACGGCGAGTACTTCGAGCTGCCGAAGATAAGGTTGAAGATGATCATGAACATGATCGGGAACACGAACGTAAAGAACGCCGACGCCGGGTTCCGCCAGAACGAGCGGTTCTCATACGTGACCTGCCGAACGGTCAGCGCGAGGTCGTTCATTCGGCCGCCTCGGCCTCTCCGCCCGTGAGCCGCAGGTAGACGTCCTCCAGCGACGGGCGCGCAACCTCAAGCTCCGCCAGCGCGATGTTCTTCTCGAGCGCCCAGCCGGTCAGCTCGTGCAACACCTTCACGGGGTCGGCCGCTTCGATCTCGACCCTGCCGTCGCCGGTCGCAGCCGAGCTCTTCAACGAACGCGGCAACGCAGGCGCGCGCGGGGGGAGCCGGAACCGCACGATTGTGTGCGACAGCTCGCGCCCGGCGATGGAGCGCGGCGGGCCCTCGGCCACGATACGCCCGGCACTGATGACGGCGACACGGTTCGCCAGCTCTTGCGCCTCGTCCATGTAGTGCGTCGTGAGGAAGATCGTCTTCCCGAGCGAGACGAGGTTCTTCACTGCATCCCACATCCGCCGCCGCGCGCCGGGGTCGAACCCCGTCGTCGGCTCGTCGAGGAACAGCAGCTCGGGGTCGCCGGCAAGCCCGATCGCCACATCCAACCGCCGTTGCTGCCCACCCGAGAGAGTCTTCACGCGGTCGTCCCGTTTCTCGTTCAAGCCGACAACGTCGATGATCTCGTCGAGCGGCCGTGGCGCGGGGTAGTACCCGCGATACATCTCGATCACTTCGGCCACGGTCAAGAACTGCTCCACGCCGGTCGACTGCAGGACGATACCGATACGCTCCTTCAGCGCCCGGTCGCGGCGCGCGGGATCGAAGCCGAGCACCGACACTGTGCCCGCGTCGCGACGCCGGTAGCCTTCGAGGATCTCGACGATCGTCGTCTTCCCGGCGCCGTTCGGTCCTAAGAGCGCGAACACTTCGCCGGTTGCGATCTCGAGATCCACACCTCGGACGGCTTCGAGCGAACCGTAGGACTTGCGGAGCCCTTTGACGTCGATCGCGGCGGTCATCGGGCCGAAAGCATAGCGTCGCGCGCGGGCTGCTCGAACGTCGCGCTTTCACAAGGGAAGTAGGCCGTCCGGCCTGCCGCTGTTAGGATGCGCGCGCTTTGGCGACGAAGAAGAAACCGGCCGAGGAGGTCGTCCAGGAGGCGCCCGCCGTCGAGGCGGCGCGCGCGCAAGGAGCAACCGTCGAGGACAAGATCGACGAGCTCATCAAGCGCAAGGACCACGCGCTGCACGCGGCGTCGGCCGAGGCGGTCAAGAAGCAGCACGACCGCGGGAAGCTCACCGCGCGCGAGCGCATCGACCTGCTGGTCGACCCCGGTTCGTTCGTCGAAACCGACCGGATGGCGCGGCACCGCACGCACGGGTTCGGCATCGACCGGAACCGGCCCCTCTCCGACGCGGTCGTCACGGGTTGGGGGACGATCGACGGGCGCAAGGTCTTCGTTTTCAGCCAGGACTTCATGGTGTTCGGGGGATCGCTCGGGGAAGTGATGAGCGAGAAGGTCTGCAAGATCATGGACCTCGCGGCGTCGACCGGCGCGCCGGTGATCGGGCTCAACGACTCCGGCGGCGCGCGCATCCAGGAAGGCGTGGTCTCTCTCGCCAGCTACGGCTACATCTTCGATCGCAACGTGCGCTCTTCGGGCGTGATCCCGCAGATCAGCGTGATCATGGGTCCGTGCGCCGGCGGCGCCGTCTACTCGCCCGCGATGACGGACTTCATCTTCATGGTGAAGGACACGTCGCACATGTTCATCACCGGTCCCGACGTGATCAAGACGGTGACCGGCGAAGAGGTGACCTTCGAAGACCTCGGCGGTGCCATGGCACACGCGTCCAAGTCGGGGATCGCACACTTCGTCGCCGAGGACGAGCAGCATTGCTTGCAGATGGTGCGCTACCTGATGTCGTTCCTCCCGCAGAACAATATGGAGGACCCGCCGACGTTCGCGACGTCGGATCCGCCCGACCGTCAAGCGCAAGAGCTCGTCGACCTGATGCCGGACGAGCCGAACAAGGCCTACGACATGCACGACGTCATCGAGCACGTGTTCGACGACGGCGACTTCTTCGAGGTCTTCCCGCACTACGCGCAGAACATCCTGACCGGGTTCGCTCGGCTGAACGGGCACGCGGTCGGGATCGTGGCCAACCAGCCGATGCATCTTGCCGGCGTGCTCGACATCCATTCGTCTGAGAAGGCGGCGCGCTTCGTTCGCTTCTGCGACGCGTTCAACATCCCTCTGGTTGTGTTCGTCGACGTGCCGGGGTTCTTGCCGGGGACGAATCAGGAGTGGGGCGGCATCATCCGGCGCGGTGCGAAGCTGCTGTTCGCGTTCAGCGAAGCGACCGTGCCTCGCATGCAAGTGATCACGCGCAAGGCGTACGGCGGCGCGTACGTCGTCATGAACTCGAAGTCGATCCGTGCCGACGTTGCGTTCGCGTGGCCGACCGCTGAAGTCGCCGTGATGGGCGCCGAGGGCGCAGTCAACATCGTGTTCCGCAAAGAGCTCGACAAGGCAGATGACAAGAAGACCAAGCGCGCAGAGCTGATCGCCGATTACACCGAGAAGTTCGCCAACCCGTACGTCGCCGCCGAGCGCGGGTACGTCGACGACGTGATCGACCCCCGCGAAACGCGCCCTCGGCTCATCAACGCGCTCGAGATGCTGCTGACGAAGCGCGAGACGCTGGCGCCTCGCAAGCACGGGAACATCCCGCTGTGACGGAGGGTCCCGAGGCGCGCATCCGCGCCGGTTCGCCGACGCCCGATGAAGAGACTGCGGTTCTCGCTGCGATCGATCGCATCTGGCGCGACGAGCGCGCGAAGGCAACAGCCGCCGCCGGCCGATCGCCGTGGGTGACGGCTGCTCGCGAGGAGGCCACCCGTCGCGGTCTGAGCACTCTCCGTGGCGCGCGCGCGTGGCGGTTGAGCGGCTTGATCGGCGTGGATCCGGCGACGCAGACACAAACGGGGCGCGGAGACGCCAAGTGACGGCGTTCGTTGAAGTAGCTCATCGCGCAGAGAAATGCCGGACTGGGACCACAGCACCACCGGACCTGGTTCAGTTGGCCCATTTTCTTCCGTTCCCCGGCGCGGTCTCATAAGCGGTCGAGAGCAAACTCACAACGCGCGCAAGAGATCCGGATCTTCGGCGTGCGGCCGGAGAGTGTTCGTGACGATGAGCAGCAGCATCCCGGGTCTCGGCCCGAAATCTCGGCGTTCCATCCCGCTCCTCAGTTGGAGTCATAGGTTGGCGGCCTGATGGCGCTTATCCTGACCGTGGACGACGAGCCCGATGTCCTATTCTTGCTTCGCGTTATCTTCGAGCGAGCCGGTCATCGGGTAATGGAGGCTCCCCATGGGCAGGCGGCGCTGGAGGCGATCCAGGATCAGCGGCCGGACGTCATCGTGACCGATCTGATGATGCCGGTTATGGACGGACGCGAGCTTCTGGAGAACCTGAAGGCGGATCCGGATACGGCCTCGATCCCGGTCCTCATGCTCACGGCCAACCCGAACGGAGCGCTTGGAGCCGACGTCGTCATGCGCAAGCCATTCTCGAACACCGAGATCGTCGAGAGCGTCGAGGCGCTCGCGTCAGGATCATGATGGAACGCCTGCGAACGGGCAACACGCAGCTCGACCGGATCCTCGGCGGTGGGATCCCGATGGGCTCGCTCGTCGTCCTTGCCGGCGCACCCGGCACGGGGAAGACGATCCTCGCACAGCAGGTCTGTTTCTCGAACGGAACACCCGAGAACCGTGCTATCTATTACACGACGCTTTCCGAACCGCACTCGAAGATGGTCCGGCATCTCGAAGGCTTCGACTTCTTCGACCGGAGCAAGCTCGGAGTAACCGTTGAGCTGAACCACTTGTCGACACTGGCCCAGGAGGGCGACCTTGCGACGGCCGTTGCCGAAGTCGTGCGGCATAGTTTCGACGTGTCACCGTCTGTCGTCGTCATCGACAGCACGAAGGCCTTGCACGAAGCGATGGAGCACGCCGAACACTTCCGCGCGATCGTGTACGACCTCGCGAGCAGGATCGCGCACACGAACTCGGTTTTGATCTTCGTCGGGGAGTACTCGCTGGCCGACGTTGCGACCGCACCCGAGTTCGCGGTGGCGGACTCGATCGTCTACATGTCGAACGAATCGGAAGGCGTGCTCGACCAGCGGCTGCTCCGCGTCTTGAAGCTGCGGGGATCCGACTACTTGTCGGGAACGCATACGTTCACGATCGAGCCGAAAGGCCTCGCGGTCTACCCACGACAGGAATCCAACATCGTGCGCTCGGCGCCGGCCGGGGAGAAGCGGGTTGCGACCGGTGTGCCCGGCCTGGACGAGATGCTCGGCGGGGGCATCCCCGAGACGAGCGTGACACTCGTCGCCGGCCCATCCGGCGGCGGGAAGACCGTGGTTGGGATGCACTTCGTCGCCGAGGGCCTCCGTCACGGGGACCGCTGCGTCTATGTCTCGCTGCAGGAGTCCGAGGCGCAGCTCGTCGCGAAGGCTCAGGCATTCGGCTGGAACTTCCGCGATGCGATCGAGAAGGGCACGCTCGTCGTGCGGCATTTCGAGCCGGTCGAGCTTTCGCTAGACAAAGTCGCGGTCGAGATCACCGAGCTCGTGGAGGGCGGCGCGCGCCGGGTCGTGATCGACAGCATGGGTGAGCTCGAGCACGCCGCCCACGGTGCCGCCCGATTCCCCGACTTCCTCTGGGCGCTGATGTCCGGATTGCGCACACGCGGCGCGACCGTGCTCGTGACCAGCGAGACCGCCGCGTTCTTCGGCCCCGCGTTCGAGCTGGCCCGTGGCCTATCCTTCGTTGTCGACAACGTCATCCTTCTCCGCTATACCGAACTGGAATCGGAGATAAGGCGCGCGCTGACGGTCGTCAAGATGCGTGAGAGCGACCATGTGAAGAGCCTGGTCGAGTTCGAGATAGGCGGGAAGGGCGCCTCCGTCAAGGGCAAGTTCACGGGCATGGCCGGCGTGTTGACCGGGACGCCGGTTCGAACCGAGGAAAAATTCCGTGAGTTCTTCAACCGATAACCCGCCGCCATCGCCGAAGCACCCAGGGTTGCTTGCGCGGCTCATCGCGCTGATCACCGGGAAGAGCTCTGCGCCGGCGGAACAGACGGAAGAAGAGACGTCCACACGGTTCCAACGGTTCTTCGAAAAGACTTGATCCAGGAGATCTGAGATGCGGACGACCGCACTGGTTACCGGCTATATCGAAGCGGCTCTCTTCACGCTGCTCGGGGTCCGATGCGTCCTTTCGTGGCTTCGACAGCACGACCGCGCATCGGCCACGCTGGCCACCGCGACGGTGCTGTTCGGGCTCTCCTCGCTGATCGGTGCGATAACAACGACGCTCTACGATTCGACCAAAGGCGAGATCGCGCCGCGGGGGATCGGCATCGTCTCCAGCATCATCGGCTTGCTTGCGATCTACGGCTTCCTGCTCTTCCTCACGAACTTCATCCCGTTCCCGCAGTGGCTGAGCGCGTTGTTCGGTTTTGGAACGGTGTTCTGGATCGTGATGTCAATCATCGAACGGCCCGACATCACCTTCGACGCGAACTTCCACCGGGTCCCGATCCCGGGGGTGCACAACCCGATCCACTACATAACGTATCTCGGTGCGGTGCTCGCCTATTACGCGGTCGTCCTCGGGATCTTGTGGGTCGCCTTCTTCGTCAACGGCCTCCGGCTGGAGAGCCTGGCCCGGCTCCGCATGCTGCTGATCGCAGGCGGGTTCTTCCTGCTGTTCGTGGCGATTGGCTTGATCCCACGGATCCTGTT
>VAWS01000067.1 GCA_005884515.1 Actinomycetota bacterium | reverse complement strand
CGCCTCGTGCGTGCGCAGCGACTCCTGCGCGTCGTACGGCCCGTAGAAGGGCTCCCCGTCACGACCTTTCCCCGGCCCGGCGTGGTCGCGCCCGACGATCAGATGCGTGCAGCCGTGGTTCTTCCGGATGATCGCGTGCAACAACACCTCGCGCGGACCGCCCATCCGCATCGCGAGCGGCAACAGCGAGAGCATCGCCGTCCCATGCGGGTACGACGGCATGATCGCCCTGTAACAGCGCACGCGCGTGTAGTGATCGACGTCGCCCGGCTTCGTCATGCCGACGACCGGATGCACCAACAACGACGCCTCCACGTCGCGCGCCGCGCGCAACGTCAGCTCGAAGTGCGCGCGATGCATCGGGTTGCGCGTCTGGAACGCGACGACCTTGCGCCACCCCGCGCGCGCGAACCGCTCGCGGACCTCCTTCGGCGTCAGCCGCAGCTCTCGGTAGTCGTAGTGCGAAGGAAGCTGGATCCCTTCGAGCTCGCCGGCCACGTACATGGGGTTCGTGCGATTCATCAGATACGAGACGCCCGGGTGCGTGTCGTCCGTCGTCCCGAACACCTCGCGCGCTTCCAGCTCCAAGTCGGGCCGCCATACCTCGCTCACGTGCAGCGCAGCCAGCATGACGCCCTCTGGGTCACGCAGCGCCACCGCCGTGCCGGGCTCCAACCCCCCGGCCGCTTCTTCCGTCAGATCCAACGCGATCGGGATCGGCCACAGCGTGCCGTCGGCCAAGCGCATCTCGGCGCGCACGCGCTCGTAGTCGGCCTTGCCCATGAACCCACGCAACGGCGAGAACCCGCCGGACTGGATCAGCTCGAGGTCGCAGATCTGCCGTTCGGTCAGATCCCACGACGGCCAGTCGGAGGACTGCTTCTTCAGCTCGGCCGCGCGCTCATCGTCGACGATGCCGTCGACGAGCACACCGCCGTGAGGTTCGATCAGATGCGTCACGTTGGACCTCTCGCGATTGGGTCCCGCGGAAGAGGCGGGGAGGCAATTATCGCAGCCGCTCGCGTGCCAAGCGAACCGTCAGCCGGCGGTCCGCAGGAATTCCTCGATGTGGTCGGCCAGCTCCTCGTGCGCGTGGAACGGGATCTCGCGCGGCGCGTCGAACACTTCGAGCACCCCATGCGGCAGGCTTTCCGCCAGCCACTGCGCCGCTTCGAACGGGACCAACCGGTCCTCTCGCATGTGCACGATCAGTGTCGGCGGCGTGACCTTCGGCAAGAAGTGCCGTAGGTCCTCATCGCGCGTGTGCACCAATATGTCGAGCGCCCCTTCCCGCCCCGCCGCTTCCCAGTCTTCGTTCATCGCCAACGACGCCCCCGGCGGTGGCTCGTTCGACGATTCGAGCTTCCCGAACGCCGCATCCCAGGCGCCGTCGTTCAGCCCGTACGGCCACTCGGCGCCCGCACGCCACCGTGGCGTCCCTCCGATGCAGATGACCGCGCGCACCAGCTTCGGGAAGTGGCCGGCGAAGTGCATCGCAACCTGCGATCCGCGCACGCCGTGCCCGAGCATCACGACGCCGTCCAACGACAAGGCCTCGAACATCCCAGCAAGGTCGCGCGAATCGCGCGCGGTCGTGTACGGCGGTCCCGGCTTGTCCGACGCGCCGGTCCCGCGCCGGTCGTACAGCAGGATGCGATGCTGCTCGGCCAAACGGCGGACGAGCGCGCTGGCGCGCATCGAGCGAGACGATAAGAACCACTGCGGTACAACGAGGATCGCCGGTTCGCCGGAGCCGAGCTCGTCCCACGCGAGCTCGATGTCGTGCGCCTTCACGCGGTTCATCGCCGGTCGATGACGATACGCCCGTTCTGCACGACGAGCGCAACGCGCGCGTAGGCACCGACGTCGTTGAGCGGGTCGCCGTCGAGTAGGACGAAGTCGGCGATCTTGTCTGCCTCGAGCGAGCCGATGTCTCCCAGGCCGAGCAGCTGCGCGGCGTCGCGCGTCGCCGAGGTCAGGACACGTTCCAGCCCGAGCCCCGACTCGTGCATCAGCTTCAGCTCGTGCGAAAGCCCCCCGTGGAAGTTGTAAGGCGTGCCGGCGTCGGTGCCGCTCACGATGCGCGCGCCGAGCTCCACAGCGCGCGCGAACGACTTCCGGTGCGCTTTCATCACTTCCGTCGATTTCTCGATCGCATACGCCGGCGCTTCCGTGCCGCCGTTCACGATCCGCTCCGGCGCGGACAGCGTCGCGACGAGCCACGTCGGGTTCCCGATCATCTCTCCGATCACGGGATCGGAGAGGAAACAGCCGTGCTCGATCGAGTCGACGCCGGCGTCCACCGCGGCGGCGATCCCCTCGGCGCCGATCGCGTGCGCTGCGACGCGCAGCCCGAGGCGGTGCGCTTCCTCGACGGCCGCGCGCAGCTGCTCGGGCGGGAATGAGGACTGCTGTGCCCCGATCCCCGGCGTCAGGACGCCGCCGGTCGCGATCACCTTTACCGCCGTCGCGCCCGCCTCTCCGAGCGACTCGATCGCTTTGCGCATCTCGGCGACCGACGCGACCTCGCGGCCGATGTAATGCGCGTGCCCGCCGGGGACGGTCAGCACCTGCCCGGCGGTGAGGATGCGCGGGCCTTTCAGCCCGCCCGACGCTTGCGCGCGCGCCGCGTCCACAGTCACCAGGCCGATCCCGCCGAGATCGCGTACCGTCGTGATCCCGGCCTCGAGCGCGCGCAGCGCGGCCTCGGCGCACCGATCGCGCGCCTGGTGCGCGGACAGAGACTGGGCGTCGGCGGCGAAGTCCGGGCTGCCGTTGGAGCAGAGGTGGACGTGCGCGTCGATCAAGCCCGGGATGATCGTGCGCCCATCCGCGTCGACCGCGCCGGGAAGCGCGTCGAAGCCGCGCGCGCCGGTCGCCGGGCCCGCATACATGATCCGGCCGCCTTCACACACCACGACGGCGTTATCCGCCACGTCGAAGCCGCGCCCGTCGTATAAGCGCGCGCCGCGAACGACCACCGTCTCCACCATGGCGCGTGAATCTTCCTCGCGCCGCACGCATACGGCAAGAAAGCATGAGCCCCTCGAACATCGAGGGGCTCAACCGAGTGGGGGACCGGGGATTTGAACCCCGATGAGCGTAAGCTCACACGGACCTGAACCGTGCGCGTCTGCCATGTTCCGCCAGTCCCCCGCGTACACATCCCGGGTAGGCGGAACCGCGAGTTTACCAGCCTGCGGAACGAGGGTAAGCGGTGCGAGCACGCCGGTTGACCAGCGCCAGCAGTTAGAATCACCTCGTCACGGCCGTCGAGCCGGGAGTCACCTGTGAGCTTCCTCCGCGGATTCGAAAAGCGCCTCGAAGGTCTCGTCGAGGGCTTCTTCGCGCGCGCGCTTCCCGGCGGGGGCGTCCAACCGGTCGAGCTGGGCAAACGCATGGTGCGCGCGATGGAAGAGGAGAAGACGGCGGCCGCCAGCGGAGCGACGTATGTGCCGAACGCCTTCGAGTTCAACCTCTCGCAGAAGGACTTCGAACGGCTGAGCCAGATCTCCTCGACGCTGCGGAAGGAACTTTCGGCCGTAGCCAGGCGGGCGGCCGCAAGCGAGGGTTGGCGCATGGTTGGACCTCCCGAGATCCACATCACGGAAGATGCAACGTTCAAAGCCGGGACCTTCGGGATCGCCGCCCAGTTCGTCGAGTCGGCGACGCCCGAGCCGGAAGCCGGTCCCCAGACGCAGCTCATCCAGATGTCGCTCGACGCCGACGCGGAGCTCGTCCAGCTCGGGAAGACCAGCCGCACGTGGCCGCTCTCGAAGGAGGCCGTCGTCATCGGCCGCATGGAAGGCTGCGACGTCATCCTGGCCGACCCCGGGGTTTCGCGCCGTCACGCGGAGATCCGCCGGGAGGGAGACGAGTGGGTCGTGATCGATCTCGGCTCGACGAACGGCACCGAGATCAACGGAAAGCGCGTGAACCGCCACCGCTTGACGCCGGGCGACCGGCTGGTCTTTGGAGAGACCACGCTGGAGTTCCGGAGACCGTAAGTGCCGACGATCGTACTCACGACCCTCAAGTACCTTTTCCTGGCCCTCCTCTATCTCTTCATCGCGCGCGCGGTGCGCGTCGTGTACCTCGACCTCGTCGGGCCGCGCGTTCCGAAGCCGCGCGACGGGCGCGCGCGGCAAGCGCCGGCGCGGCGCCGCGGATCTCCCCGTTCGATCGTGGTGACCGAGCAGGACAAGCCCGTCCGTACGTTCCCGCTGGACGATGAGATCACGTTCGGGCGCTCTGAGAGCTGCCGCGTTCAGCTCGACGACACGTACGTCTCGACGCTGCACGCGCGTATGTTCTCGAAAGACGGCACGTGGTTCGTCGAAGACCTCGGCTCCACGAACGGGACGTACCTCAACCGCGTGAAAGTGACGAGCCCTTCCCCGATCGCCGTCGGAGATGAGATCAGGGTCGGCAAGACGATCGCGGAGATCCGCCGCTCGTGAGCACGGCGGTTCAGGTGCGTTCGAGCTTCCTGACCGACGTGGGGCGCGTCCGGGAACGCAACGAAGACGCGTGCTTCGCAGGCGACCACGTGTTCGCCGTGGCCGACGGCCTCGGCGGCCATCGCGCCGGCGAAGTGGCGAGCGACCTCGCGCTCGGCTCGGTGCGCGCGCTCGACCAGACCGAGCCGCGCGCGGCCGCGAAGGGCGTCGCCGAAGCCGTCCGCAAAGGCAATCGCGCGGTCCACGACCGAGCGGAGACGGACGACAGCTTGCGCGGCATGGGGACGACGATGACGGCCGTCGTGATCTCCGGCAATACCGCGTTCATCGCGCACGTCGGCGACTCCCGTTGTTACCTGATCCGCGGCGGCGCGATCACGCAGCTCTCGCGCGACCACACCCTCGTCGCGCGCATGGTTTCCGAAGGCCGTCTGACGCCCGAGCAGGCCGAAGCGCACCCCCAACGGTCGGTGCTGACGCGCGCGCTCGGCGCGGACAAGGAGGTCGACGTCGACGAATCGCGCATCACGTTGATCGACGGCGACCGGCTGCTTCTGTGCTCCGACGGGCTTACGGGGATGCTCGGCGACGACGAGATCCGCGACGAGGTCGCCGCCGGGGCGGATCTCGACGAGATCTGCCGCCGGCTCGTCGACGCGGCCAACGAGCGCGGTGGTCAGGACAACATCACGGTCGTCCTCATCGACATCAGCGATCCGGCGCACCCGGGCCGCAAGCCGCATCGCGCGCGCCCCAGTTCAGGGAAGCGCCGGTTCCCGTGGCGCCTCGTGGTGTGGCTCTTGATCCTTGCTGCACTGATCGGCGGCGGCTACGGCGGCGTGAAGGCGTGGGCCGATCGTTCGTACTACGTCGGCCTCGATGGAGACCGCGTCGCGATCTATCGCGGCCTGCCCGTGACCTTCGCCGGGGTGCACCTCTCGCACGTACAAGAGCCGACGAAGATCACGAAGAACGACGTCGTCGGGTACTTCCAGCCGCGTCTCGCCGTCGGCATCCGTGTGCCGTCGCTCGTGAAAGCACGCGAGTTCGTCGCGACTATTCCGCTCACGGCGGCCGGAAAGGCGCGTCTCAATCCCGCGCCCTCGCCTGCGCCGAAGGCAACGCCGAAAGCGAGCGCAACGTGAGACCGCGCAACGCCGAGCTCAGCATGCTGATCCTGTCGATCGTCATCGCACTGGCGACGTTCGTGCTCGTCGACTTCTCGCGCTCGTCGCACGTGTCCCCCGACCTGGCGAAATTCATGATCGCCTTCACCGCTCTGGCGATCCTCGGCCATATCGCCATCCGGCGGCTGGCGCCGACCGCCGACCCTCTGCTGTATCCGATCGCCATCCTGCTTGCCGGATTCGGCTACGGATTCATCCGTAGGCTCGCGCCGGACCTCGCGAGCGCGCAGCTCGGTTGGATCGCGATCGGCATGGTCGCCTTCATCGCGACGCTGGCGATCGTCCGCGACCACCGACAGCTCGATCAGTTCCGCTATTCGTTCTTGCTTTTGGGCATCGCGCTGCTGCTGCTGCCGCTGTCGCCGATCGGGAGCACCCTGGGGCGCGGCGTGAAGTTGTGGGTCAGGCTGGGTCCGCTCGCGTTCCAGCCGGCGGAGCTCGCGAAAGTGGTGCTCGCGCTATTCCTGGCCGGGTATCTCGCCTCGAAGCGTGAGGTTATGACGATCACAACCGCGCGCGTCGGCCCACTCGGCCTGCCGGCTCCACGGCACTTCGGCCCACTGTTCCTTGCGTGGGGCCTCTCGCTCGCGGTCATGTTCTACGAGCGAGACCTCGGCTCGTCCACGCTGTTCTTCGCCCTGTTCGTAATCACGCTCTACGCCGCGACGTCCCGAAGCGCGTATGCGCTCGCCGGCATCGTCATGTTCAGCGGCGGCGTGTGGTACGCGTACAACCACTTCGCCCACGTGTCGATCCGCATTTGCGCGTGGTTGCACCCGTGGAGCGCCACCGACATACAGTGCGGCATCAACGGCGCCGGCCGGCAGATCGCGCAGTCTGCGTTCGCGCTGGGATCCGGGGGGCTGACGGGGACCGGTCTCGGCCTCGGTCACCCGCAGCTGATCGACCCCGGGCTACGGAGCGGGACGCTACCCACCGACTTCATCTTCGCGGCGATCGGTGAGGAGATCGGGTTCATCGGCACCGTCGCGATCCTTCTGCTCTTCGGGCTCATCGCCGCGCGCGGCTTCCACATCGCGCTTCGGTCGCGCGACACGTTCGGCACGCTGCTTGCGACCGGTCTGACCGTGATCATCACGGTGCAGGCGCTGCTGATCATGGGCGGCGTTTCGCGACTGCTACCGCTGACCGGCATCACGCTGCCGTTCGTCTCCTACGGAGGATCGAGCATCTTCGCGAACTTCATACTCATCGCTTTGCTGATACGGATCTCGGACGGGGAGGCCGTGACGTGAACACGTCGATACGAAAGGTGACGGTGGCGATCACCCTCGTCTTCCTGGCGTTGTTCATCAACCTGCAGGTCGTCCAAGTCGCGCGCTCCCACCAGTACTCGACGGACCCGCGCAACCCACGGCTGCTAACCGCGGAGCTGAACGTCAAACGCGGCGAGATCCTCGCGGCCGATGGAACAGTGCTGGCCGAATCGCAGGCGACGGGCAACAAGAACTACCCGTGGCGGCGCGTCTACCCCGAGAAGAACCTCTTCGGGCACATCACCGGCTACTACACGAACTCCGTGTTCTGCGGAAGCGCGGGGCTCGAGTCTTCCTACGACGCGTACCTCGCCGGGCGTGAGCCTGCGACCTCTACCAACTTCGTCGACCAGCTGCTCGGACGGAAGAACCCCGGGAACACGCTCCAGATCACGATCGATCCGAAACTGCAGAAGATCGCCGCGCAAGCGCTCGGCAACCAGCGGGGCGCCGTCGCTGCGATCGACCCGGACACCGGGGCGGTCCTGGCGCTGTACTCGTCCACGACGTACGACCCGAACGTGGTCACGAAGGCGATCGGCGACGGGTGCGTCAAGCCGAAGACGGCGCTGGAGAACGCGAAGGGCAACCCGCTGCTCTTCCGCGCGACGCAAGAGCGCTACCCGCCCGGCTCGACGTTCAAGATCGTGACGGCAACGGCCGGGCTCGAGACCAACATGACGCGGTTCACGTCGTTCCCGAACCCGAGCGTCCTTCGCCTGCCGCAGACGAATCAGGTGCTGCGCAACTTCACCGGCGGCGTCTGCAAGCGCGGAAACCCGATCACCATGCTGAACGCGTTCGAGGTGTCGTGCGACACGACGTTCGCCCAGGTCGCGCTCCGGATCGGGATCGACAGGTTCGACGCCGTCGCGGCGCGTTACGGGATCGACAAGAGCTTGAACTTCGACATCGCCGCGGCGAAGAGCTGCATGGACGCCGTGCCGGGCGGTGCGTGCAACGTGCCGCCGCAGGTGCCACGCCCGCAGACCGCCTACAGCGGCATCGGCCAGTTCAACGTTCGAATGACGGCGTT
>VAWS01000239.1 GCA_005884515.1 Actinomycetota bacterium | reverse complement strand
ATCATCGCGCACAACGCACCGGGTGCGTCATGCACGGGCAGCGGAACGAGCTTGCAGGTCATCACGATCGTGCCTGTTCCGATCAACCAGACGGTGCACGTTTCGTTCCCGCAGCCGATCGTGGTCCCGGGCGACGGCAGCAACTCGTTCTGCATCGACGGGAACTCCTTCGGCGCCAACACGGCGGGCGGCGATGTGAAGGCCACCATCGTCGGCTACGAGTTCTGATCCATCTCGCTTTGACCGATGGGGGCCGCGCGTGCGCGGCCCCCATGGTTTTTCCGCCGAAATACCCGCGGGCTCGCTGCTAAACTCCGCGCGCGATGGCGCGCATCTCAACCGATCCCGACGCCGGCGGTCATTTCGGCCGCTTCGGCGGTAAGTACGTTCCCGAAGCGCTCATGCACGCGCTCGATGAGCTCGAGCAGGCCTTCACCGACGCGCGCACAGACGACGAATTCAACGCCGAGCTCGACACGTTGCGCCGCGAGTACGCGGGCCGTCCGACGCCGCTATGGCGCGCGCGCAGGCTGACCGAAACGTGTGGCGGCGCGCGCATCTATCTCAAACGCGAAGACCTCGCGCACACCGGCGCGCACAAAATCAACAACGTGCTCGGGCAGTGCCTGCTGGCGCGGCGGATGGGCAAGAAGCGGATCATCGCGGAGACGGGCGCGGGGCAGCACGGGGTCGCGACGGCAACGGCCGCCGCGCTGTTCGGCCAGGAATGCATCGTCTACATGGGAGAAGAAGACACGCATCGCCAAGCCCTCAACGTCTTCCGCATGGAGCTGCTGGGGGCGACCGTTGTGCCGGTCACGGCCGGGTCGCGCACGCTCAAGGACGCGATCAACGAGGCGCTCCGCGACTGGGTGACGAACGTCGAGACGACGCACTACGTGATCGGCTCCGTCGTCGGGCCGCATCCCTTCCCGTTGCTCGTGCGCGAGTTCCAGAAGGTGATCGGTGAAGAGACGCGCGCGCAGATCCTCGAGGCGGAGGGCCGTCTTCCCGACGTCGTCACCGCGTGCGTCGGCGGTGGCTCGAACGCGATGGGCATCTTCCACGCGTTCGTCGGTGAGCCCGGCGTGCGTTTGGTCGGCGTGGAAGCAGCGGGGCGCGGGATCGCGAGCGGCTTGCACTCCGCAACGCTCGGCGCGGGCGAGCCCGGCGTGTTGCACGGCGCGCTGTCGATGCTGATCCAAGACCCCGACGGGCAAGTCCGGCCGACGCACTCGATCTCGGCAGGCCTTGACTACCCGGGCGTGGGCCCGGAGCACGCGTACCTCCGCGAGCAAGGCCTCGCGGACTACGAGACGGCCACCGATGACGAGGCGCTCGACGCGTTCAGCTTGCTCGCACGAACCGAAGGGATCCTTCCGGCGCTGGAGTCGTCCCACGCGATCGCGTGGATCGCGCGCGAGGCGCGCGCGCTCGGCACCGACGCGGTCGCGATCGTGAACCTAAGCGGTCGCGGGGACAAGGACGTCGAGACCGTGCGCTCGATCATGAAGGCACGTGATGGCGCGCACTGACGTGACGCCGAGATAGGCATCCCTTTCAGCGATCCGATCATGGACGGCCCCGTCATCCAAGAGGCGACCAACGCTGTGCTCGCGAAAGGACAGCGCACAGCCGGCGCGATCGAGCTGATCGCGCGCGCGGCAGAAGCGACGGGCCGGCCGCTCGTCGCGATGACCTACTACAACCTGATCTTCCGGTACGGCCTCGACGCGTTCGCGCACGCGTTGGCCGACGCCGGAGCGACCGGTGCGATCGTGCCCGACCTCTCCGTCGAAGACTCGGGTCCATGGCGCGACGCATGCGGGCGCGCCGGCATCGCGCCGGTGTTCATCGCGGCGCAAACGTCCCCGCCCGAGCGGCTTCGCGCGATCGCCGCGGCCGCGCGCGGCTTCGTGTACGCGGCATCGCTCCTCGGCGTCACCGGGGTGCGCGAGTCGATGGACGATCGCGCGCGCGCGCTGGTCGCGTCGATCCGCGAGGAGACCGACCTGCCCGTTGCGGTCGGCATCGGCGTGTCGACGGCCGAGCACGCGCGCGCGGTGGCGTCATACGCCGACGGCGTCATCGTCGGCAGCGCCGTCGTGAAGAGGATCTCTGGTTCGAGCAGCCCTGCGCGCGATGTCGGCGCCTTCGTATCGGACCTGGTCACGGCCGTTCTTTCGACCTGAAGCAGTCGGTCCGGCGGCCATTCCATCCCTCGGCGAATGGGTCAGTTGCACGATGCGCGCGCTCCGGCGGTGTCCGATTCTCGTCGGATGGAGCGGAGCGTCATGCACACGTTCAAGCCCCACGCGCGGGCAGCCGCCAAAGCGCGGGCTGCGCTCACGGCATCGCTCGACCTGTTCAGCGAGGTCCTGGACGAGCAGCGTCTGGACGACCTGCGACTCCTGACCAGCGAGCTCGTGTCGAACAGCGTCCGGCACGGCGGGTCCGTTCCGCAGCGGCCGATCCGCGTCCGCGTGTCGGTGATGGACACGCACGTGCGCGTGTCGGTCGTCGATTCCGGCCCGGGATTCGCGGTCCCGCAAGAGCCCGGCCTTCCCGGCGTCGACGGCGGCTGGGGCCTGTTCTTGGTCGATCGCCTTGCCGATCGATGGGGAACCGACGGCGAAGGCGCCACGACGGTCTGGTTCGAGCTGGACCGCCCCACGTCGAAGTAGCCGAACCAGCCCCAGCCGGAGCAACTCAAGCGACCCGGCTACCCCTCCCCGGCGACACCAAAATCATCCGACGGCGGGGGATCCCTTGGCCAGGCGAGATGAGCGTTTCGGGAGCTTTCTCCTAGGCTGAATAACCTAAGAATCTCCTATCTCGACCCAAACGAGTAAAGCCAAATACTTGCCTGACCGAATGAGGCATTGAGGCGCTGCCCACTGGTACGTTTGAGACCAGGCCGCGGGTTTGCGTGATGACCGGAGGATCTGATGGGGACCAAGCCGCGCCGTGCCCTGATCGTCGTGTGGGCGCTTGTCGGCGGAATGCTCTCCTTCGGCACGTCGGCCGCGCAGGCCGCCGGGACGCTCACGAACGTGAGCTGGACGGTCACGAACAACCAGGTGAGCGCGACCAGCGTCACGTACTCGTACTCCTTCAAGACGGCGACGGCCGGAACCATCAAGACGATCACGTTCGCCGTGTCGGGCTCCGGCCTAGCGGGTACGCCGGCGATCGCGAAGAACTACGGCATCGGCGCCGGAACCGTTTCCCGTTCGGGGCAGACGATCACCTATACGGTGACGAGCGCCGTCAGCGTCTCCGCAGGTATCCCCATCTACGTTGAGTTCTCCGGCCTCACAAATAGCTCCAGCGCCGGCAGCTACACGACGAGCATCACGACCCAGACGGCAGCGCCGGCAACGATCGACGGGCCGACGGCCTCGAACACGGTGACACTCGCTGCGAACAACACGGCGGTGACGGTCACGGTTGCGAAGAGCTTGACGTTCACC
>VAWS01000088.1 GCA_005884515.1 Actinomycetota bacterium | reverse complement strand
CGCTTCAGCTCGGGCAGGTCGTCGATCACCGCGTTGACCGCTTGCAGCCCTGCCGCGTCGGCGACCAAGGTCGACGCTTGCGAGTCCTGCAGCTGGTAGCGGAGAAAGTCGCCTTTCAAGAACACGTTGAGCGGCACGTGGATCGCGCCCAGCTTCGCCAGCGCGAAGAGCAGCTCCAGCATCTCGGGCCGGTTCGACGAGATCACCGCGACGCGGTCGCCGGCGGCAACGCCGGTCTCGGCCAGCCCGGCCGCCACCGCATCGGTACGCCGGTCCGTTTCGGCGTACGTCCAACGCTCAGCGTCGCACCACAGGAAGTCGCGATCCGGATGAGCAGCCGCGCGCGCGCGCAACAGCTCGGCGACGCTCTGCATGCGGTCGATCGAGGCTTCGAAGGCCATGGGGCCCGATGATACGATGCGACCTGACGCACCGTCAGATTTCTGCCACGACCCCGGGGGTTCCGTGAAGACCGACGTCACCGGCCGTCCCGTCGCGCTTCGCGACCTCGATCTCGAGCGGCTGCTCCGCCCCAAGGTGATCGCCGTGGTCGGCGCGTCCGACTCCCCGACCAGCCAGAGCGCGCTCAACTGGCGCATGGTGAAAGGCTGGTCGGACCAGCTCGGCCGTCGCGTGATCCCGGTGAACCCCAACCGAGAGACCGTCGACGGCGAGAAGTGCTACCCATCCCTGGGCGATATCCCCGGCGAGGTCGACGTCGCCGTCGTGATCACGGCGAACGCCGCCGATGCGCTGCGCGACGCGATCAAAGCGGGGATCCCCTACGTCGTGATCTTCACCGCGGGCTTCGCCGAGACGGGCGGTGACGGCGGCGCGCGCCAAACGGAGCTGGAGGACCTGATCGCGTCGAGCGACGTGCACGTCCTCGGTCCCAACACGCCGCTCAACAGCTTCCAACCGTTCCGCGAAGACCTTCCCGGCAAGCGCATCGCGCTGATCACGCAGAGCGGACACCAAGGCCGGCCCATCTACCAGGCGCAGCAGAACGGGATCGCGCTCGCCGGGTGGGCGCCGACCGGAAACGAATCAGACCTCGAATCCGCAGACTTCATCGCGCACTACGCGAAGCAGCCGAACATCGGCGCGATCGCGTGCTACCTCGAAGGCTTCAAGGACGGCCGCACCCTGATGCTGGCGGCGGACGAGGCTGCTCGAAATCGGCTGCCGATCGTCATGATCAAGGTCGGACGCAGCGATATCGGGCGGTCCTGGGCGCAGTCGCACTCCGGGCACCTGGCCGGAAGCGACGCGATCACATCGGCGGTCTTCAAGCAGTATGGCATCACGCGCGTGGACGGATTGGACGAGCTGGCCGACGTCGCAGCGATGTTCGCGCGCGCCGAGCAGCCTTCCGCGCGCGGCGTGTGCATCTACTCGATCTCCGGCGGAACGAGCGCGCACATGGCGGACTGGGCTGCCGCGACGGGACTGGAGTTGCCCGAGCTGACGAAAGAGACGCAAGCGAAGCTGCGCGAATGGATCCCGGGATTCTTGCGCGTGAGCAACCCAGTGGACTCCGGCGGTATCGCGACCGGCGACGAGCGCGGCCCGAAGATCCTGGAAGCGATCCTGAACGACCCGAACGTCGGCGTGCTGATCGCGCCGGTCGCCGGAAGCTTCTCGCCGATCAGCGACAAGCTCGCGCGCGACCTGGTGGACGCGGCGAGCAAGACGGACAAGCCGGTGTGCGTCATCTGGGGTTCCCCAACGGCAGACGAAGAGGGCTACCGCGAGACGTTGTTGAAGTCGCAGGTTCCACTCTTCCGATCGGCGCGGAATTGCTTGACCGCGGTGAAGGCCTACCTCGACTACCACGACTTCCAGTCGAGATATCAACCAACATTCGAGACAGTCCCAGGACGAGAGGCCGCCTCGGCCAAGGCGGCCAGATCCTTCTTGAGGCCGGGTGTCAATCTGTCTGAGCACGCCTCGAAAGAAGTGCTCCGCGCCTACGGCATCCCGGTAACGAACGACATCCTCGTGAATCGCGCCGGCGACGCGGTGAAGGCCGCGCGCGCGATCGGCTACCCGGTCGTGATGAAGGCTGTCTCGCCCGACCTACTCCACAAGAGCGAGCTCGGCCTTGTAAAGGTGGGGTTGGCGAACGACAAAGCGGTCCGAGAGGCGTACGCGCATCTCACGGAACGGGCCGGCAACGCAACGCTCGAAGGCATGCTCGTCAGCGAGATGATCACGGGCGGCGTTGAGACCGTCGTCGGCGTCGTGCAGGACGACTTGTTCGGCCCCGCGATCATGTTCGGTCTCGGCGGCGTCGCCGTCGAGGTCTATCGGGACGTGACCTTCCGCGTTCCTCCCTTCGACATCGACGAAGCGCGTCGGATGATCGCCGAGATCAAGGCATTCCCACTCCTGCAGGGCGCGCGCGGCGCGGCGAAGGCCGACCTGAACGCGCTGGCGAAGACCATCATGAAGGTGCAGCGGCTGGCGATGGACCTCTCGAACGAGATCGCGGAGCTGGACATCAATCCCCTCGTCGCGTTGCCCAAGGGCGCGGTCGCGTTGGACGCCCTCGTCGTGGCACGCTAGCGGCGTGAACACGCCGGAAACCAAGTACGCCGACTTCGGCGACGTCCAGATCGCGTATCAGCAGTTCGGGGACGGGCCGGTCGATCTGATGTACGTGTCGAACTGGTCGTGGTCGGTCGATCTCATCTGGGATTTCCCGACCATCCACCCTTGGCTCTCGAGCCTCGCCGAGCTCGGACGCGTGCTTCAGTTCGATATGCCGGGCACAGGCTCGTCCGATCCGCTGCCCGGCGATCGTTCGACGACCCTCGAAGAGTGGATGGATACGCTCGGCGCCGTCCTCGACGCTGCTGGCGTCGAGCGCGCCGCCCTGGTCGCGCATGACTTCGGCGGCATGATGGCGATGCTCTTCGCCGCCGCTCACCCTGAACGAGTCTCAGGGTTGATCTTGCTGGGCTCGTCGGCGCGCATGAAGGTTGCTCCGGACTACCCCATCGGGTTCCCCGAAGAGATGAATGCACGAGGCACCGAGTGGTGGCTTCGGGTTTGGGGGACGGGCGATCAGAACCGGCTGACGTCGCCCTCGTTAGCAGACGACGAGAAGTTGCGCGCGCTTCAAGCGAAATACGAGCGGCTGGCCGTTCCCCGAGCAACGGCGAAGAAAGTCTTCACGCTCGCCGCGGATCTCGACGTGCGAAGCGTTCTCGCTTCGATCCGTGTGCCGACGTTGGTGATCCATCGGCGTGGTGATCGCTTCTTCCCCGTATCGCACGGTCGATTTCTCGCGGACAACATCACGGATGCGCGCTATGTCGAGATCCCTGGACTGGATCACTTTCCTTTCGCAGGCGACAATCAAGACCTCTTCGTCAAGGAGATCCGAGATTTCCTAGGGGCCGCGAAGACGGAGGTGACGATCGGTGCCGATCGCGTCCTAGCGACGGTACTCTTCACCGACATCGTCTCGTCGACGGAGCGCGCGGCCGCGGTCGGAGACCGGCGATGGAGAGATCTTCTCGACGCGCACGATCGAATGATCCGAGGCGCGCTTGAACGCTACCGAGGACGAGAGATCAAGACGACCGGCGATGGGTTCCTGGCCGCCTTCGACGGCCCCGGAAAGGCAGTCAACTGCGCGAGCGCGATTCGCGAAGACGCTCACCGAATTGGCATCGAGATCCGCGCAGGCTTGCACGTCGGCGAAATCGAGCTCCGCGGGGAAGATATCGGCGGCATCGCGGTCCACGTCGCGTCGCGGGTGATGTCCAACGCGAAGCCCGGCGAGATCCTCGTGTCGTCGACCGTGAAGGACCTTGTCATCGGCGCGGGCATCGAATTCGAAGAACGGGGGGCGCGCGAGCTGAAAGGTGTTCCCGGCACGTGGAACCTGTACGCGGCGGCAACGTGAGCGGCCTGCTGCCTCCCCCGCCCGAAGGCGCGTCGGCGCTCCCGGTGGGGACGTTCGACGGCGGGGTCGTGATCGTCACCGGCGGCGGTACCGGCTTGGGCAAGGCCATCGCGGTTGAGTTCGCGCGCCTCGGTGCTTCCGTCGCGATCGTCAGTCGCGACCCCGAACATCGCAAGGCCGGCGTCCAAGCCGTCGAGCAAGCCGGCGGCAAGGCCTTCGCAGCGGCCTGCGACATCCGCGACGCGGAGCAAGTCAAAGCGACGTTTGACGCGGTCGAAGATGCGCTCGGGCTTGCAGGGACGCTCGTCAATAATGCAGCCGGAAACTTCCCCGTTCCCGCCGAGGATCTCAGCCCGAACGGATGGCGCGCGGTGACGCAGATCGTGATGGACGGAACGTTCTTCTGCTCGCGCGAGTTCGGGCGGCGTCACATCGCCGCCAAGACGCCGGGCTCCATCGTCAACATCGGCGCGTCGTATGCGTGGACCGGTGGACCGGGGTTCGCGCATTCGAGCGCGGCGAAAGCGGCCGTGAAGAACATGACCGAAACGCTTGCGGTCGAGTGGGCGCCGTACGGGATCCGCGTGAACTGCTTGGTGCCGGGCCTGTTCCCGCACGAGGATGAGGTCGCGCACATCACGGGCGTGTCCGGGCGCGGCGAAGGCGAAGACCAGCGACAGCCGGCCGGTCGCGTGGGCGCGCCGCGCGAGCTGGGCTGGGCCGCGACGTTCCTTTCGTCCCCCTACGCGGCGTACATAACGGGTGCAACGTTGACGGTCGACGGCGCCAACTGGCAGCGCAGACACATGCTCATGCCCGAGTTCCGTCCCATCCGCGAGCAGCTCGGGAAGGAACCCTTCACCGGCTAACCGAATACAGCAATCCATGCGTAGAACCCTCGTCGTCCTTGCCGTCGTCATCGTCTTCGTTGCGCCGGGGCTCGCGCGCGCGAACGACCCGCTGTATCCGGTCACGTCGTTCCCCGACTGGCTCGGCGGAACGCAACAAAGCTTCCAGAACTCGAGCGGCACGTACACGTTCGACGCCGGGTGGGCCGACGCGGCCGAACGCATCTTCGAGCAGCTGCAAGCGCACGCCGGCGATCCGCCCGCGCAGCAGATGCAGGTCGTGATCGACTCGTTGGCGCACATGCGACCGGACCCGCCGTACACGCACATCATGGACGCGGGCGACCCCGCATACAGCCCCGACTGGAACCACGACGGCGCGTTCGGCGACACGCGCGAGCAAACGAAGAATCGCGCGCCGGGCGACTTCGACGTCGACGTCGACTCTACAGCCGACACCGCGTACTTCCGATACCCTTGCCTCGAGCAGCGCGACGGCTGGGCCCTGCACTACGTCGCAACGAACGGCACGTGCAACGGGCGCGCGCCGTACCGCTTGGGCGTCGCGCGCGAGGTGAGCGTCATCGGTTCGCGCGGCTTGGTGATGGACGGTACGTTGTGGATCCCGGCGAACGCGTTCAAGAAGGGCGCGTGCCCGGCGATCGGCTCTGCGTCGTACGCGTCGCGCGCGGCCTGGAACACGTGCGTTCGTTCGAGCAGCTTCTCCGGCAAACGCTTCCCCGGCATCGTCTTCAACGACGGCATCGCGTCGATCCAGCAGCACTATTACTGGATCGCCGAGCAGCTGGTCGCCGACGGCTACATCGTCCTGACGTACGACCCGGTCGGGCAGGGCCGCTCGGAAGGAAACATCGTCGACCTGTTCGGCGTGACGCTGCCCAAGGCGTCGCCGTGCATCGGCCTCGCGGCGTGCATCGACGCGCAAGACATGGCACGGTGGTTCACGGGCCGCTCGATCGTGCGGGTCGCGGACAGCGGGCCGCGCGCGGAACCGCGAAAGAACCCCGCCACGAACGCGCCGGATCCGATCCTGCCGATCCTCGATACATCGCGCATCGGTATGGCAGGCCATTCGATGGGCGCGATCTCGACGCTGGCATACACGCGCGCGCTCGGCACCGGGAGTGGCTACGACGGCAGGCCACTGCCGCCACTTCGAGCCGCCGTTTCGCTGTCGGGGATGCTGCCGACGCACGCGTCGGTTCCGACCGAGTTCATCACGTCCGACTACGACGGCTCACCGACGACGATCGCGCCCGAGGTCGCCGGCGTCGAGCTCGGCGGCGCGGGCGAGGGCATCGGGTACCACTCGATCAAGGGCGGCTACGACACGCTGCGCGCGTCGAAAGACCGCGCGCCGCTGTCGCTGCTCGTTCTGGAAGGCGGCGTGCACGAGGACTTCGTGTCGCAACCGCCGATCTTCCGCACGACATGGTCGCTCGGCCTCGGCGGTTGGTACCTCTCGGCGTGGATGGACTGCTGGGTGAAGGGCCTTGCCCCCGCGTGTGTGCGCGCGCGCGCGCCGATGCCGCACCTCTCGAGGGCGTACGCATCCGAGCAGGACCCGGACGGGCCGCTCGGGCCGCAACCGAGCTGGTGCATGACGATCCCGACGGAAGCGGTCCTGAGCATGACGCCGCAAGAGTTCGTGGCGGCGGAGGCGGGCAAGCCCCCCTACAACTGCAAGCCGCACTAGCGCGGGTCGATTTACCCCCACATACGAGGGTCGGCTTGCCCCGACCCTCGCGTGGTCCGGATCCACCCGCAGATATGCGGGCTATCCCGGACCGCGTGGTCCGATGGAGCGACATACATGAAACTGACGCCGGACCGCCGGTGGTCACCTCAGCGCGCGCCGGCGAACGGTCAGCCCGACCAGCAACACCAGCGCACCGAATCCGCCGAGCAGCCCTCGCGCAACCCCCGCAGGCTTCGCGGCCGCGCGCGCAGCGGGCGACGTCGCGAGACCGCCCGACGCCTTCGAGTGCGCGCTCCTCGACATGGTCGCGTTGTTGCCGTGAAGCGTCACCGTCGCCGGGATCCCGAGGTTCCCCGCGGCATCCTGCGCTTGCACGGTCACGCTCCGGACGTTCGCAGCCGGGATCGTCAACGTCTGGGTCGAGCCGGCCGCACTCGGCGCCGGAACACCGCTCGTCACAGGCGAGCCGTTCACCCGCACGACGTACCGTTTCGCCGTCCCACAGTTGTCGTCGTCGCCGGGCGCGCGCCACGACACCACAAGCGAATCGCCCGAGTGCGTTGCTTGGAGCGCCCCGACGACCGAAGGCGGCTCGGCGTCGGTCGCGTAGTTGCCACTGTTGTGGAGGTCGTGCTGGTACTTCGGCCACTCGCGTGTCTGACACGCCGCGCCGTCCGTCTTCCACACGAACAGCTGCCCCGCGCGCGTCATCAGC
>VAWS01000236.1 GCA_005884515.1 Actinomycetota bacterium | reverse complement strand
TCGGACGATTGATGCTGCAAGACGAAGCGATGCCCGACCGCGTGCCGCGGTTCTCGCTCGACCTTCACGTATCGGAGACGCAAGGGCAGCTCGGATATCTGATCCAGCAGGAGCTGACCGCTGCGTTGGCGCGCGCCGGTGTGCCCCGCTCGGTCGCGACGGTCGTGACCCAGGTCGTCGTGGACGGGAACGATCCCTGCTTCGAGCATCCGAGCAAGCCCGTCGGCCCATTCCTCAGCGCGAAGGGCGCGGCCGAGTACCGGCTGCGCGGGATCCCGGTCGCGGAAGCGGCCGGCGGGGGATGGCGTCGCGTCGTTGCCTCACCGGAGCCGCTCGAGATCGTCGAGGCGGACGCGGTCCGCGCGCTGCTGTCGAACGGGATCGTGCCCATCGCGGCCGGCGGCGGCGGGATCCCGGTGATCCGCGACGGCGACGAGCTGCGTGGCGTCGCCGCCGTCGTCGACAAGGACCTGGCCGCCGCGGTGTTGACCGCGACCGTTGCGGCCGACGCGCTCCTGATGCTGACCGACGTCGATCACGTCGTGCGCGGGTTCGGCACCGATCACGAGCAGCCGCTCGACAAGCTCACCGTGGGGGACGCGCGCGCAGGCGTTGAATCCGGTGAGTTCGCGCGCGGTTCGATGGGGGAGAAGGTGCTCGCCGGCGCGCGCGCGGTGGAGGCGGGCGCGCGCGCTGTGATCGCGTCGCTCGAGCACGCGACGGAAGCGCTTGCGGGGACGGCCGGGACGGAGATCGTCGCCGGTTAGGCGATCGTGATGGTTCCGCGCATCCCGTATGCGTAATGCCCGGGGCGGTGGCACGCGAAGATCAACGATCCGCTCTTGCCGAACGTGAACGAGATCGTCCTCGTCTCGCCGGGCGCGAGCGACGCTTGCCCGGGAAGGCCGTTGTGGTCGACGTCCGGACCGATCTCGTGGGCTTCTTGCTGCGCGGCTGTGCCGATGATGAACTCGTGCGTGATCGGGTCTTCGTTGACGAGCTTGGCCGCTACCGCGCGCGCGAGCGTCATGTCAGGCCGTTCGGACGCGCCGCCGGAGCATCGCCGCAAGCAGGCCGCCGGTCAGCGCGCCGGCCGCCGTCCATGCGAGCCAGAGCGGGAGCGAATCGCGGATGTTCTTCGCGGCCGCGGCGATGCCGGTGGGGAATCCGGCTGCTTGCAGAGAGGGCTGGTTCTGACCGCTCGCATCGATCGCGAGGTCGTAGCCGAGGGTGTTCGCCGGCGCCGCAAGGCGGATGAACGTCAGCCACATCGACTTCGGCATCCACCCCATACCCTTGTCGATCTTCAGGTCTTGCATGAGGCTCGCGCTTGCGCGCTCGGAGCGAACGAGCTGCATCCCCGTCGCCAACGGTGCGTCTGAGAGGTTCCGCCCGCCGATCGGCTGCGGCAGCATGGCCGGCACGTTGTCGGTCAGGAGGAAGACGTCCGCGTCGATGACCTCGGAGCCCTGCTTTCCGAGCGCCAGGATCCGCAACGGTACCCACGGGTTCTTCGTGGGGATCGTCAGATGGATCGGCGTGCCGTCGCCGGCGCGCTGACCGCGCTTCACGGCCGCCGCGGCGTCGAAGCGCGCGGCCATGAAGATCTGGCTGCGGCGCGCATAGAAGTCGAGGACCGACGGCGCATCCGGCGGAAGGTTGAAACCGTGCTGCTCGGCCCAGGTGCCGACGGCGAACGCGCCGCCCTTGAGCACGGTGATGTCGAGCGCGTCGATCTTGGTTTGGAGGATGACGACAGCCTTGTCTGCTGCTAGGTGCGCGGGCGCCGGCACGCCGAACGCGCCGAGGACGGGCGGCGCCACTTCCCGCTCGAGGCGTTGCAGCGTCCAGTCACCGCCGCGCTCGACTTTCGACGGGATACCGGGGAGCGGCACGATCGAGCCGAACTGGCCCTTCGTGGCGCCGGTGAACGTAAACGCCGTCACGTAGTGCTCGATACCGTTGTGGTACGCCGCCAGGGTCGTGGTGCGCGCGAGGTTCACCGCACCGTTCGGTCCGATCAAGCCGCCGCACGCGTAGGCGGGTGTTGCGATGAGGGTCGCGCCGCACGCGATCGCGCAGCCGAGAAGCAGTCGCCGTGCCATGGAGCACCTCCCGTGTCCTTGCCCTTAGACGGAGGCACTCTCGGCGCGGTTCCCGAGATATGACCGACGGGCGATTGCCGTCCCGTGCCGGCCGCACGGAGAGGCAGCGAACTCGTTCGTTCTCGGATGGAAGAATCAGTGAGCCGTGTTCAACGCTGCAGCGGTGGGTAAGCTCCTTCGGTAGCCTGGGGAGGAATCCAATTGCACGCGAACCTTGATCTTCCACGTATCGGTGCTGCCTCGGGCAGCTTCGTGGGGGGCGTCGTTCTCGGATATCTCGTATATCGCCTGGTCAGCGCGCGCATCCGACGCAGCGAGTCGCTGACTCGCTCGGGCGGCGTCGGTTTCACCGTCGCCGCCGTCCGCGACGTGGCGATCGCGTGGTTCACGCTCGGCGGCCTGTACCTCGCGATCTCGTTCTTGCCACTCTCAGCCGAGCTGCACCACAACGTCGGGCGAGGGCTGCTCGTCCTTGTGATCTTGTCGGCGACGGTGATCGCTGCGCGCGTCACCTCCGACGCGATCAAGGTGTATGCGCTGCGCACGACCGGCGTGATGCAAGCCAGTTCGATCTTCATCACAGTGGGCCGGCTGCTCATCTACATCGTCGGCTTCCTGATCCTGCTGCAGACGTTCGGCATCTCGATCGCGCCGATCCTCACCG
>VAWS01000087.1 GCA_005884515.1 Actinomycetota bacterium | reverse complement strand
AGCGCCCGCTTCGCTGATGTGCGCGGGCACCTCGTGCTCTTGAATGATGGCCGGCATCGAGATCACCGTCCTAGAATGTCCTTGACTCAAACCTGCCGTACTAACAGTATGTTCGAAATATTCTAAACACAAACCTCCGGTGGAAGGCAAAATGGTCAAGCGCGCTGGTGCCGTGTTCTTGGAGGGCATGGGCGCTGCCTTCGCGACCTCAGGTGTCCTCAGCCAGCTGCAAGGACGGATCTTCGGCCTCCTCTACCTCGAACCCGAGCCGGTTTCCCTCGACGACATCGCCGACGCGCTCGACCAGAGCAAGAGCAACATCTCGATCAACATCCGTGGGCTCGTCGACTGGCACCTCGTGCGACGCGTCTCCGTTCCGGGATCCCGCCGCGATCACTACGAAGCAGCCACAGACTTTTGGCGCGTGATGCAAGAGATCATGGAACGACGCTTCCGTTGGAACCTGCGGCAAGTGATCGCTACATGCGACGAGACGGAACGAACCGCCGCCGAAGGAGCCTCCTCCCGAGATAAGGAACGAAGGTTCGTCGATCAGCGCCTCGACGCGCTCCGACAGTTCGCAGCGGGCGTGGACGCAGGCATCGAAGCGTTTTCGCAAGGGAACGCCGTGTCGCCCGACCTGATGCACGGAACGCCGGCGAAGAAGCGAAAGAAGAGCTAGCCGCGCTCGACGACGTAGAGCGTGTTGCCATCCGGGTCGCGGAACGAGAACATCGGCGGCGCGCCCGGAAAGCGCAAGACCTCGGGGTCGGTGTCGACGCCCGCCGCGCCCAGCGCTTTGTGGTCGGCGGTGGCGTCATCGGTCGCGAGGCGGATCCCTGTGTCCACGCCCGGCTTAACTTCGCCCAGCGGCGGGAGCGCGATCGTCGCCGTCGAGCCGGCCGGAGCGACCTCGATCCACTTCATGCCGCCTCCGAACTCCGCCTCCATCCGCTTCTCGAAGCCCAGAACATCTGTGTAGAACTTGAGCGCGCGATCCTGATCTGCCACCGGAACCGCGACAGTGATCACATCGACGATCTTGGTCTTGGCCATCTGTCATCCCTCCCATGCAACTGAACTCGCTGCTCTCCTATCACGACGATGCGGAGGACAGAAACTCATCGCGCGACGGAAGATCCTCACAGGCGGAATGACGTGCGCATCGACGCCGCGGAGCGGGCGAACCCTATCCTCGCAAGGACGAACATCTCCTCGGTCGTTCGCAGGAGGCTGTAGTGGTTGAACCGCGTCGCGCTCCTAGTCCCCGGCCGGATCGACGGTGCGACGATGATGGCCGGGACCTGGTTCGTCGACCCGAACCCCTCGTCCCACACGATCATGACCGAGGTCCGCCCGGCCCGGTACGTCGTGCTGGCCACGATCCGGCTCACGACCGCCTTCAGCCATGCGTCGCCGGTCGCGACGGAACAGTCGTGCGTGTCGTGGCATAGGTTCGGCGTGACGAACGAGAACGCAGGCAAGTGTCCGGCGGCGAGGTCGGACAAGAACCGTCCGCTCGACGTGGTACCGAACGGCTCGTCCCAGCTTCTGCACTGGGACCGGATCGCGGTGTAGTACGGCGCGGGGTTGTGCTTCACGGCGTACTCCCCCGCCGACCTGAGGTCGCAGTTGGACGGCATCGATTCCTCGTACGAGCGCCACTGCCGGCCGCTCGACGCGATCTCACCGAAGATGCTCGGACCTCTCGACTCGCACGACGAGCTCGGTGAGCAGTCGGTCGTGATCCCGGCTGTGGTTCCGCCTGTGGCTGCCATGTAGTTCGGCAGCGATGGGTGCGTCACCCCGTGGTAGTTCGTCGCCAACCCGCAGGCGCGCGCTAGCGAGTTCTCGTACGGCGCGGCGCTGGAGCCGATGACCTGACCGTACGAGTGGTTCTCCATCCAGATCCAGATCACGTGGTCCCAGCGCGCGGGGATCGCGCTCCCCTTGCAGGGACCGGAGGTTGAGGCCGCCACAACGGACGAGGACGCGTGCTCCGCCGAAACGGCAGTCTTCTGCGGTCTCGATGAAGGCGACGGTGTTGCGCGGGCGGGCCTCGGTCGCGGAGTTGGGGATGGCGACGGAGACGAGGACGAGAGGACCGGAGCGGCCTTGGGGCCAAGACAATGAGGCCGCTGTAAGGCAAATTGTTCGTTAAGTGGGTCCGGTCACGAACAGACGAGCAGGCCGGCCGCTCGCTTCGCGCCGAGGATCTGCAGAACGGCGGCGTTTACCACTCTCGAAAAGCTCTGACTCGCGGACATGTGCGAAAGGATCGCCGCGTACATGCTCGTTGCCGGGCTCAGCGTCTTGCTGATGATCATGTCGCCGCCGGCCTCGAGGAACTCGATCGCGCGCGTCCCCGGTGGAATGTTGCGGACGGCGACCGTCGCGCCGAGGTCGTCGGAGATCACAACACCAATAAATCCGAGCTGCCCTCGCAAGACCCGCCCGATCACGATCGGCGAGAGCGCGGCCGGGTGGCTGGGGTCGATCCGTGTGTAGGTGGCGAGCGCCACCATGACGAAGGGCACCCCGCCGCTGACGGCTTGCTCGAACGAACCCAGATCCGACGTCGTCGTGGCGTCGTCGACCACGTTGCCGCTGTAGTCGGTATTCCCTTGCACGCGGCCGAGACCCGGGAAGTGCTTGGCGCTCGTCTCGACACCTGCGCTGCCCATCCCGCGGACGAACGCGAGCGCGTGCGTCGCCACGGTCGGGACGTCGTTACCGTACTCGCGGTGGAGGACGCCGATCGGTTGGTTCGTGCTGTCGCCGCCGGGAGGAACGACGTCGAACACCGGAGCGAAGTTGAAGTTGATGCCGGCCGACCGCAGCTCTCTCCCCCACTGTGCCGCATCGGCCGCGAGCGTTACGGGATCGATCGTTCCCTGCTGCGTCGCGGCGGGGATCGACGAGAACCCCGGACCCTTCATCGCCTGGATCTCGCCGCCTTCTTGGTTCGCGGCGATGAAGAACCGCACACCGCCGCTTGCGAGGCGCTGAACGGAGCTCGTGATCGCGCGGATGCTCGCGGCACCCGCGGTGCTGTTCTCGGTGAACCAGACCGAACCGAGATGATCGCTTCGGATCGCGTGGGCGGTTTCAACGCTGAGCTGATCGCCGGCGAGGCCGAGCATGAAGAGCTGTCCCACACGTTGGCGAACTGTGAGTTGATCGAAGACTCTCTGGACGCAGCTCCTTTGGACGGGTGTCGGCGTTCGCGTCGCGCTCGAGGACGGCAACGGAGACGTAGGCGGGGACGCAGTGGGGTTGGTCGGCGGCAGCGAGGCCGTTTGGGGCGTGACGGTGCACGCGGTCAAGAGAACCGCGGCCAACCCGGTGAGTCTCGAGATGCGCATCTGTGCTTAATGACACTTTGCTGCTCTCGCCGGTTCCAGGGCAGGCCCGTTCGGACCTCTCCGGGTTGTCCGGCCGGAGCGCCGATGTTTGAATGCGCGCGTGGATCTCGCCGCCCGGATCGACCCGTTCGCACCCGCGCGCCTCGGTCCCATCACGCTTCGGAACCGCATCATCAAAGCGGCGACCTTTGAGGGCCGCTCGCCCAAGAACGTCGTCACCGATCGCCTGATCGATTTCCATCGCGAGGTTGCCGCCGGCGGCGTCGGCATGACAACGGTCGCGTATTGCGCGGTTTCCCGTGACGGCCGCTCGGCGCCGGGAGAGATCGTGCTCACGCCCGAAGCGGTGCCGGGGTTGCGGCGTCTCACCGACGCGGTACACGCGGACGGCGCAGCCGCGTGCGCGCAGATCGGACACGCGGGACCGGTCGCCGGCGCCGGCCAGGCCGGGATCGCTCCGTCACGCGTCTTCAGCCCGATGGCGATGAAGCTGATGCGCGCGGCCACCACCGACGACATCGCGCGCGTCACGGCTGAGTTCGCGCGCGCGGCCACCATCGCGGTCGAGGCCGGTTTCGATGCGATCGAGCTGCACCTCGGCCATGGGTACCTGCTGAGCGCATTCATGAGCCCAAAGCTGAACCGGCGCACGGACGGCTACGGGGGATCCACAGACAACAGGGCGCGATTCCCACGTGAGGTTGCGCGCGCGGCGCGCGACGCCGTCGACGGCAAAGTGGCCGTCACAGCCAAGTTCAATATGAGCGACGGCGTGCACCGCGGGCTCGACGTCGACGAAAGCATCGAGATCGCACGGCTGCTCGAACAGGATCAGACGCTGGACGCGCTCGAGCTGACCGGCGGCAGCTCGTTCGCGAATCCGATGTACCTGTTCCGCGGCGACCGTCCGCTCGAAGAGATGGCCGCGGCGATGCCGGGCATGCTCAAAGTGGGCTTCAAGGTCGCCGGCCGGTACTTCCTCAAGTCGTACCCGTTCGAAGAGGCGTACTTCCTTCCGATGGCGCGCCGCTTCCGAACAGCCCTGACGATGCCGCTGATCTTGCTCGGCGGCATCAACCGTATGGAGACGATCACCGGCGCGATGGATGAGGGGTTCGCGTTCGTTGCGATGGCGCGCGCGCTGCTGCGGGAGCCCGATCTCGTCAACAAGCTGAAGACGAAGGCGTCGAGCGAGGGGATCTGCATCCACTGCAACAAGTGCATGCCGACGATCTACCGCGGCACGAGATGCGTCTTGATCGAGGCGCCGGCTACCTCGTGATCACGAGCACGCCGGTGAGCCCGAACGCCCAGTGATTGTTGATGTTGCAGAAGTAGTGGATCGTGCGCCCCGCGTAGCTCGGCGGGATGTACCACGAGATCGATGTCGGCTTCGATGAGCGCGCGGCGGCGAACCCGATCTGCCTCCCGCCGCCGGGCGTGCCGTTCTCCAGCCGCACCTCGTGTCCCGGGCAGTTCACAGGCCCGAAGTTGAACTGGTTGCAGCCCGGCGTGCCGGTGTCCTTGTAGTTCCACCGGACGATCGAGCCCGCCTTGATGGTGATGAAGGCCTGCTTGTTGTCGTACAGCGACCCGCCGGCCGGCGAGCGGAGGTAGGCGGTGTCGGTCAGGCTGCACGGCGCCTTCTTGCAGAAGCGGAAGCTGTTGATGACGAGGTTGACGACCGGTGGCCTGCGCCGCACCGAGGCCCCCGCGGGCGCGAAGACGGCCAACGGCACGATCGCCGCGAGCACCAGCGCCATCCCCCGAGCACGCATCGTCAGGGACTACGTTCGATAGGCGCGTTGGGATTCCTTTTTGGGCGGTTTGGCCCCTTGCCGGCCGCAGCCAGAGCGGTCATTTCGGTGGAAATGCGAAACCGAGGAGATTCTTCTGCCGATGGTTGGCGTAGGTATCTCTGGGAGGATCATGAGAGCCAACGCAAAGCAACGAGGCCCCCGTCTCGCCCTCCGTTTCGCAGGTGCCTCGCTCGTCGTCTTCCTGGCGGTCGGGGTCGCTGCGCACACGGTGGTTCGACGTCAGGTGCAAGCCGACGACCAAAACAATGCCCAGTTCCATGCGGTCTTCGTTACGGACTCGCTCCTCGTCCCGATCTTCCACGGCATCGACCTGCAGAAGCCGGTGACGGAGATGGTGGCGGTCGGGATCCGACCACGATTGGCAGCGGTGTTCGGCGCGCGCATCAAGCGGCTGAAGGTCTGGCGCTCCGACGGCACGATCGTCTTCTCGGACGAGCCTCGGCTCATCGGCAAGCGATTCGACGCGGCCGACGACTTCGCGGCCACGAAGGGTGGGCCGCACAGCGAGATCACGGATCTGACCTCTCCGGAGAACGCTTTCGAGCGGGGGTTGGCACCCACGATGTTCTCCACGTACCTGCGGCTGCCGAGCGCTCCTCAGCTCATGGTGGAGCTTTACCAGGACTACGGGCCCACCCAGGTTGCCATCGATCACACGGTTTTACAGCTCGACCTCGCGCTCGTGAGCGCGCTCCTCCTGCTCTATCTCCTCGTGCTTCCTATCGCAGCACGAGCAAGCCGGCGGCTGCGTGCGTCGAACGAGGCGCTCCGCATTTCCAACGAGGAGCTGCGTGCGGGGAAAGACCAGCTCCGTGAATCGCTCGAGCGCGAGCAAGCCGCGGCCGAACGTCTCCGATCACTCGACGATATGAAGAACATGATCCTCACATCGGTTTCGCACGAGCTCCGGACCCCACTGACGTCGATCATCGGGTTCGCGTCGACGCTCCAGCAGCGGGGCGCAGAGCTCAACCCCGCGACGCAGCAGGAGATCGCCAATCGGATCAAGGAGCAGTCGGAAAGGCTACAACGCCTGCTCGGGGGTCTCCTCGACGTCGACCGGCTCCAACGAGGGATCATGGCTACCCGCCGCGAGCTCACCGACGTCGGGCTGCTCGTTCAACGCATCGTCGATCATGCCGACATCCGAGACCGAACCGTCCTTGTCTCTGCCGATCCCGTCAAGGTCAACATCGACCCATCGAAGCTCGAACGCATCCTCGAAAATCTTCTGTCGAACGAGGCCCGTCACACCCCGCCCGGAACGCGCATCACCGTGCGCGCCTCTTTGACCGGCGAAGGCGTCTTGCTCGAGGTCGAAGACGACGGACCGGGGATCCCGCCGGAAGCGCGTGACCGCATCTTCCAGCCCTTCGTTCAGGGGCGGCAACGGTCGCCCCACGCGCCGGGCGCAGGGGTCGGTTTGGCCCTCGTCGCCGGGTTCGCAGAGCTCCACGGTGGGCGCGCCTGGGTCGAAGACAGCGAGGCCGGCGGCGCGCACTTCAAGGTCTTGATCCCAGCCGAGCCGCCCCATGAGACGTACGTGTGGGCGGCGTCGTAGGGGTCTCAGACCAGACTGACCCCGACCGCGTCGATGATCACGCTCTTCCCCGCGGACGCTTGCTTCAGGGTCAGGGTCCCCGACTTCACCGAGCCCGAGGCGTCCACCTCGATCAGCCGCTTGTAGTGCGTCGCTGAGCTGAACAGGTTCACCGTCGTGATCAGCGTGGAGCCCACGTACACCCCGACCGACCCGCACGTCGGGCACACGGTGACCACCAGCGCCAAGTGGCGGTACGCAACGGGGAGCGTCAGGGACGCGCCGGCCGTGCTCGACTGGCGCAGCGTTCCCCGGTAGTCCCGCGAGTTGGTCGCACTGGTCCATGAACCGTGGACCGTGAGCACGCGGTCGTCCACCGGCAGCTCGGTGCACGATGCCAAGCCGAACGGTCCGACGTTGCCGGCTCGATCGACGCCGCGTACCTGGAAGCAGTACGTGAAGCCCGGCTTGAGCGAGAACGAAGAGGTCGCACCCGGTGGGCCGCTGAAGATCGTTCGATACGAGCTGAACGTGCTGCTGTTGTAGTTGGCGAAGCTTCGGATCAGATCGAAGCGCCCGATGCCGGTGTTGTCGTCGGCCGCGCTCCAGCTGAAGGAGAAGCCGAGGTTCGTGGTGTATCGGGTCAGACCGCTGACGACGCCGGCCGTCGGCGCTACCGCGTCGCCGATGAAGCGCGCGATGCCGAAGTCGTCGCTCGCGTTGCGCACGTACCCCACGACGACCGGCTTGCCGTTCGCCGCCATCGCCTGCCCGGTGCCGACGTTGTCGACGTTCGACGTGATCGCCGTCGTCGCCTTGCCGTCGCCGCTGAAGTTGTTGTCGAGCGCGCCGCCGGCGAGGTACCGAACGATCGCGAAGCTGTCGTGCGTGCCGTCGTTCGTTGTGCCCGAGACGATGATCTTCCCGTCGGGCTGGATGTTCACGCCGTGGGCGACGTCGTTACCCGTCCCGATGACGGTGATGGCCCAGCCGGGACCCGCAAAGCCGGCGTCGGGCGTGCCGGTGCTCGTGAAGCGCGCGACGGCGAAGTTGCTCTTCGTCCCGTTGGTCGAGTACCCGGCGATCGTGATCGAGCCGTTCGACTGCAGCGCGACGGCGTTCGCGGCGCCCGCGGTCTGCGGTTGCACGGCCGCCTTGCCGTCGCCGCTGAAGTTGTTGTCGAGCGCGCCGCCGGCGAGGTACCGAACGATCGCGAAGCTGTCGTGCGTTCCGTCGTTCGTTGTGCCCGAGACGATGATCTTCCCGTCGGGCTGGATGTTCACGCCGTGGGCGACGTCGTTACCCGTCCCGATGACGGTGATGGCCCAGCCGGGACCCGCAAAGCCGGCGTCGGGCGTGCCGGTGCTCGTGAAGCGCGCGACGGCGAAGTTGCTCTTCGTCCCGTTGGTCGAGTACCCGGCGATCGTGATCGAGCCGTTCGACTGCAGCGCGACGGCGTTCGCGGCGCCCGCGGTCTGCGGTTGCACGGCCGCTGCGCCGTCGCCGCTGAAGGTCGTGTCCGGAGCCCCGTTCGCGTTCAGTCTCACGGCGAGCAGCCCGTTCGCGCTCCCCCCTGCGATGACGATCTTGCCGTTGGGTTGGACCGCGACGGCGTTCCCGAGCGCTGCTCCGGATTCGACGTTCGGCTCGGTCTTGCCGCCAGTACCGAAGGACGAGTCGGGTGTGCCGTTTGCGTTGAAACGCGCGAGGGCCATGTGCGGCGTGCCGTCGGTGCTGTTGCCGACGAGGACGATCTTGCCGTCCGTCTGCACGGCCACGCCGGTCGCCGAGTCGGACGCGGGATGGAACGACGTGAGCACGGTCCCCGAGCCGTTGAACGTGGGGTCGAGCGTGCCGTTCGAGTTGTATCGGGCGACGGCGAAGTGCGGAGTCGCGTGCGGCCTTCCGTAGCCGGCGACGACGATCTTCCCATCGGCCTGCAGCGCGATCGCGTTTGCTTGTGCTCCCGCGCCGATCGGCGTCGTGACTTTCCCGTCGCCGCCGCCGAACGAACCGTCGAGCGTGCCGTCGTTCAAGTACCGAACGATGGCGATCTCGTTGATCGTTCCGATGTGAGCCAGACCGGCCACCACGATCTTGCCGTCCTTCTGGATCGCGACGGCGAACGCGCGGTCGGTCGTATTCGTTCCGACCGGTGTCGACGTTTGGCCGGTCCCCGCGAACGACGGATCGAGGGAGCCCTCCGAGACGATCGCGAAGGCCGGCACCTGAACGATCGCGAGCCCGAGCGCGGCTACTAGGAGCGCCGCGAGCGAACGACGAGAAACACGGTTCGATCGGCGATGGTTCCGCATCAGACTCCCCCAAGGCGCCCGGTCCGTCTCACCCATTCACCACGGCGGCCCGGATCCTGTCAAACGCGTGATAGCGCCTTGCGACGTGGCCGCCACGCAGCGACCGTGAGCGCGATCAGCAGGAGCACCGCCACCGCCGGCAACACGTCGCGCGCGGTGTCCGGCAGGATCAACGAGGTGACGCTGCCGTGCAGCGGATTGCGTACCGGATACGCCAGGAACAGAAGGGCCGAGTACGCGAGCACCACCCACGTCGTGCGCGAGCGCCACCGCATCGCCAGCAGAGGGATCAGCGGCGCCGCGTACCACGGCAGCACGTACGGGGAGGCGAGGAGGTACACGGTCAGCGCAGCCGCGACGACCGGCTCCGGTCCGTGGTCGCGGAGCCGCCCCGCGGCGACGAGCATGGCGACCACGGCCACAACGATGAGCGCCAGAACCGTGAGATGCGTGACCCAGCCCGAGACGCGCGCCGCCGCCCGGTCGTCGACATCGAACGCGGCGCCGATCCAGCGCTCCCCGACGTACCAGATCGAATGCTGGCTCACGAGGCCGACGGCTTGGTGCAACGGCTTCAGCGCGGCCGAGCCCCCGGCGGCGAGATAGTCGATCACCACGAACGAGACGGTCGCGAGCGACGCCTGCAACGCCTTCCGCTTGTCCTCGCGAACGAAGAGCCAGGCGATCAGCACGGCTCCGGGCAGGAGGACGTTCAGCTTCACGAGCGC
>VAWS01000086.1 GCA_005884515.1 Actinomycetota bacterium | reverse complement strand
TTGATGCCGTGCGGGCCGAGCGCCGTCCCAACCGGCGGAGCGGGCGTCGCCTGCCCGGCTGCGATCTGCAGCTTCACCACGGTGAGGATCTTTTTCTTCGGTGGCATGGTCGCTCCTTAGACCTTCGAGATCTGGTCGTAGCTGAGCTCGACCGGAGTCTCGCGGCCGAAAATGTTAACGAGCACTTTGACCTTCTGCCGCTCGTCGTCGACTTCGCTGATCACGCCCTGGAAGTTCGCGAACGGGCCGGTCGTCACGCGCACCGGATCGTTCGTCTGCCACTCAGCCTTTGGCCGCGGCTTCTCAGCCTCGCCCTTGCGCTTGAGGATCTTGTCGACCTCGCGCTCGGAGAGCGGGATCGGCTTGGTCCCCGAGCCGACGAACCCGGTTACACCCGGGGTGTTGCGCACGACGTACCACGAGTCGTCGCTGAGCTCCATGCGAACGAGGAGATACCCCGGGAAGACCTTGCGCTGGACGGTCTGCTTCTTGCCGCCCTTCACCTCGACGACCTCTTCCATCGGGATGACGACCTCGTAGATCTGTTCCTCCATGTTCATGGAGGCAACGCGGGTCTCGAGGTCCGCCTTCACCTTGTTCTCGTAGCCGGCGTACGTGTGGACGACGTACCAGTCACCCGGCAGGAACTCCGGCTCCTCCGCTTCCTCGAACGCCTCTTCGACCGCCGCGGCAAGCTCGGGTTCAACTTCGAGAACTGCGTCTCCCGTCTCGATCGTTTCCTTCGGCTCGGCGTCTTCAAGATCTATGACGTCATCGGAGCCGCCCAGCGGCTGCTCGTCTTCTTCTGCCGCAGCTTCGACTTCTGCGACGGCGTCTTCGTCTGTTCCCGGATCTGCCGCCCCGGTCGCGGCGGCAACATCCGGCACCTCGGTTTCGAACGACGCCTCTTCCTTCTCGTCGACCACTTCGTCTTCCACCACGGCCTCAACGTCTTCCGCTAGGTCTGGGCCGCCCGAGCGAGCGGAGAGATCATCGGCCGACGACGTCGGCTCGTCCGCGAGCGCCTGCTCGTCGGCGTCGGCTTCCTCGCGCTCTTCCTCGGCGACGGCCTCGGCAGCTTCCTCTTCGAGCTCCGCCTCTTCTTCCGCGCGCTCTTCGAAACCCCGGAGGGCCGGCGACTCGTTTGCCATGGCTTCGATCTGTTCTTGGTCGTCGGTCAAGGCAGGCTGATCCACGTGATTGTCCTCAGAATGATCCATCGTCAATTGCTTAGCTCTTGAAGAACGTAAGCACGCCCTTCCCGAACAGGTAGTCGAGACCGAACGTGAGCAGGGTGACGAACGTCACCGATACCAGCACGACCACCGTATAGGTGAATACCTCGTTCCGCGAAGGCCACGCCACTTTCTTCAGCTCGGCACGCACCTCGCGAAGGAAACGCGCCATGCGCTTGAAGCGACCCTCTCGCTCACCCTTCTCCTGCGGCCGCGTCAGGGCGCCACCACCGAATCGGGCGCCGCCGCGTCCACCTTGGGGCTTGGTGATCGGAGCTTGCCGCGCGCGCTCGCGCTCTGCGGCAGCCTCCTGTTTCGCTTGGAGTCTCTTGTATGCCCGGTTCATCTAGGCCTCGTTTACGGACTCTAGGTCACATGGTTCTAAGTCACATGGTCCGCCTGCGTCGGACCCCTTCATACAACAGCCGCGGATATCCCGCGGCCATTCGCAGGGCCGGAGGGACTCGAACCCCCAACCCCCGGTTTTGGAGACCGGTGCTCTGCCAGATTGAGCTACGGCCCTCCGCGGTTGGGGCATCCCCCGCCGCTCGAACGCGGCTAAGTATACGGGCCGCTCCGATGGGGTGTAAAGCGACTGCGGAGGTGCGACAGCCCGATGACCTGCGCGAATGCGCTACGACGTCGCCGGTTGCGCGCTTCGCGCGCCTCGGACCGCGCGCCACAATGCGTACGCGGCTCCGGCGGCGACGACCGCGACGCCGGCGGCAGACGCGATCGTGTCCTTGTGGTCGGAGACGAGGCGCACCACGTCATCGACTGCGAAGGGAAGCACCGGTGCGAGCACACGACGGTGCGTGTGTTCCGAGGTGCGCTCCAGGATGCCTTCGAGCAGCCCTGCCGGCGGCTCCACCTCGCGCGCGGCCACCACCGCGAGACCGGTCCGCACACGCTCCAGCGAAGCCGACTCGGCGGTGCAGCTCACGCACGTTGCGACGTGCGCCGCGACGACGTCTCCGGTGTCCGGGCGAAGGTCCCCTCCGACGAAACCGGGAAGGTAGGGGCGGATCTGATCGCATCTCATGACGACTTCTTTCTCTTCTTCAGCGGAACGACCACGCCGGCCGAAGCAAGCTCGTCGGCAAGGCGCTGGCGCGCGCGGAAGAGCCGCACTTTCACCGCTCCTTCGGTCGTTCCCATCTGTTTTCCGATCTCGTCGCAGGTCCAGCCGTACACATCCTTCAGCACCACGACCGCTCGCTGCGAGTCCGGCAGTGTCGCCAGCGCTTGCTCGAGCAGCTCTGCATCTGCTCGCTCCTCGGTCCCGTCGCTCGCCGGGAGATCCGGCAGCTCCGACGGCTCCGTCGGAACCCCGCCGCGCGCCCTGCGCTTCACGTAAGTCAGCGCTGCGTTTGCCGCTACCCGGTACAGCCAGGTCGAGAAGTTCGCGTCCCCCCGGAAGCCGCGGAGCCCGCGCCAGACCCGGAGGTAGACGTCCTGTGTGACGTCCGCAGCATCTTCTGCGTTACCGACGATCCGATAGACGAGCGAATAGACGGGCCGGTGTGTCGACCGGACCAGCTCTTCGAACGCTCCGGGCTCACCGCGCCGAACCGACTCGATGAGCTGTTGCGGAACCTGCAAACAGGGCCTCCTTGGGTTCCGACCCGGTTCCCTCGCTCCAGGTTACGGCCGCGGCTCAGCTTCGGTGAGAAAGCAGCAGGTCGTGGCGTTCTTTCCATCGGTCGAAGAAGAGGTAGTGGTTCCGCTTCGACCGTTTGGCCCGCTCCGTCTCGTCGAGCGCCTCCCACCCCCGATGCGCGTGCCGCCGGACCGGCACCGGAACGACGACGGCCTTCAGGCCCAGGCTTCGGATCTGGAACGAGAGGTCGATGTCTGCGTTGCGGTACCACTTGAACTTCTCGGAGAGAAGCCCTCGTTCCAGCAGCCCTCGCCTCGTCGCGATCAGGTAACCCTCGAGCGCGTCGACCTCCGGTCCGTCCGACGACTCCCAGTCGCGCATCGATTCGCTCACCAGACCGAACGGGCCGGCCAGGCCGACGGCCGGGTCGGCCAGCGCATCCCGCAGCGGCGTCAGGATGTCTCCCGTCGGCTCGACCGAAAGGTCGACGAGAACGACGATCTCGCCGCGCGCGCCCTTCAGGCCGGCGTTACGCGCGGCCGCCCAGCCGACCTCGCGGTCGAGATGGATCACGCGAGTCGAACCGGCGGCCCACCGCTCGACGACGTCGGCATCCGGCGAGGCGTTGTCGACGATAACGATCTCGGTCGACGACAGATCGCAGCCCGCTTTGAAAGCGTCGAGGAAGCGCTCGACGTCTGTCGGGAATCCTTCGTAGAGGAGGTGGAACGAGAACTCGACCTCGGCCGGCGCGCCCAACTCGGACGAGATCGTTGCCGAGTTCACCGTCTCGTACGTCGTCGCCTTGTCGACGACGGCACCGCTCGGCGTGTCGCGCAGCTCGTAACCGGCTGAGGCGATCTCGTCGCGGATCTCATCCGCGCGCGCGAAGTCCTTCTCTGCGCGCGCTGCCTCACGCAGACGAAGGAGCTCTTGGATGCGCGTGTCGTCCATCGAACGACCTCCGAGATCGCCTCAGAGCCCGAGGAGCCACTTGATGTTTCCGCCGAACAGCTTCGCGCGCGCCTCGCCCTTCAGATCGGGAACCATCTTCTCGTACGTCCCGACCGGATCGGCGATCCCCTCGGCGTGGGGCCAGTCGCTGCCGAACATGAAGGTGTCTTCGCCGCACAGCTCGATCAGGCCCGCAGGCTGCTCGTACGCGAGGGCGCCGACGCGAACCTGCCGGAGGATGTACTCGCTCGGACGCAACGGGAGATCCTTCAGCGGTCCGCCGTGGCCGTGGATCGCCATGTTCGCGAGGGCCACGGCCGGCGCGACCCACAAGAACGCCGATCCGAGCAGCTTGTCGACCGGCTCGGGATCGCCTTCGTACCACGCCGGATCGAGCGGCTGGCGGAACGCACCGACGTGGAAGACGGGAGCGACGTCTGCATCGCAGAACGCCTGCCAGATCGGATCGAGGTCGGGATGCGAGAGCGCTTTGCCGTTAACGGGTGCCGGGGCCGTCATCGCGAGCTTGATCCCGGCGTCGGCCAGCGCGCGCAGCTCCTGCGTGAGCCACTGGGGATCGCGCATCGTGACGTGGGCGACGCCGTGGAGACGGCCCCCGCCTTCGGACACGACCCCGGCCATCCAGCGGTTGAACGCGCGCATGTTGCCGGTCAACGCCGGGAGATCGTCCGAGAGCGACTCTTCCCACAGGAGCCCGAAGTTCGGGAACACGACGGCAGCGTCGAGGCCGAAGTCGTCGAGTGCAGTGACGCGTGCCTTCGGGTCGGTGTACTCGGGAGGAAGGAGCTCGTCGTAGCTCGCCTCGGCCGGCTCGCGCGCTTCCATGCGGAGCCGTTCCTTGCCGATCAGCGACGCCTTGCCGGGCATTTGGATCTCCGCGGGATAGAGGCGCGCGCCGCGCCAGGTGAGCCACGCGTAACCCAGCTCGTCGTCTTCGATCGCGAGCGCGGCGTCGCGCAAAGACGGATCGATGTGGTCGCGCCACATCGTCCGCGGCTCGTGCAGATGTTGATCTCCGTCGATGATCCGCGCAGTCATCGCACCCTTCCGATCATGCGAGCGCGACGATCGCTTCTCCCTTGGCGACCGACGCACCATCCTGTGTCGTCGCCACGAGATCGAGCCGGACGCGGTCGCCTTCGAGCTTCTCGGCAACCGTGCCGGCGACGGTCACGGTGTTCCCACCCTGGGCGGGGACGACGACCATCGCCGAGAAACGGGTCTTGAACCGCTCGACCGCGCCGGGGTCTCCGGCCCAGTCGGTGACGTACTCACCCATGCGCCCCATGGTGTGCATGCCGTGCGCGATGACGTCCGGGAGTCCGACCGACTTCGCGAACTCCTCGTTCTGGTGGATCGGGTTCCCGTCACCGGACGCGTTGGCGTACCGGACGAGATCCTCCCGTACGACTCTGTAGGACCAGGAGGGAAGCTCTTGGCCTTGCGTGAGGTCTTTAGCAGCGATGCGCGCGCCCACGGCTCAGCCCTCCTGCGGCGCGGTGCCGCGCGAGACGATCGTCGAACGAGCGACGGCGACCTGCTCGCCGTCGGCTGTGCGGATGACGGCTTCGGTGACGAGCAGCTCGTTCCGTCCCTTTGCCGTGATCGCGGCGATCTTCGGCGTCGCGATCAGCACGTCGCCGGCTTTCACGGGGCGGCGGTACTCGTACTCCTGCTCGCCGTGCACGACGAGCGCGTAGTTCAAACCGAGATTCGGATCGAGCATCATCTCGGCGCTGTAGATGAAGTTCAGCTTGGTGAGGTAGGTCGGCGGCGCGATTATCGCTTCGTATCCGGCTTCCTTCGCCGCGGCCTCATCCCGGTACAGCGGGTTGCGGTCGCCGATCGCGTCGGCGAACTCGCGGATCGATTCGGCCGTCACCTCGTACGGCGGCGCAGCAGCGAACTCGCGGCCTTCGAACGCTTTGTTGAGCGGCATCACATGCCTCCGATCTGGCCGCCGGTGACCGGGATCGTGACACCGGAGACGTAGTCGCTGTCCGGCGACGCGAGGAACGCATGCACGTTCGCGACGTCTTCCGGCCGTCCGTAGCGGCCGAGCGAGATCAGCATCAATGCCATCGTCCGCATCTGCTCGGGGATGCCGAGGTCTTCGCCTTCCTTCTTCGCCGCCGTTAAGCGCGTCTCGATGAACCCGGGCGCGACTGCGTTCACGTTGATCCAGAACGGGCCGAGCTCTCGCGCAAGGGTCTTGGTCAGCGCGATCAGGCCGCCCTTCGCCGCCGTGTAATTGGCTTGCCCCGGGTTGCCGGTGATCGCTGCGACCGACGATGTGAACACGATCTTTCGGTTGTAGGCGGGCTGGCCTTGCTCGGTCTTCTCTTTCTTGGCGACCTCCCGCATGTACGGCATCGCGGCGTAGGTCATGTTGTACGCGGTGAAGAGGTTCACCTTGACGCCGAACTCGAACACGTCGGGCCCCATGTTGTGGAACATGTTGTCCCGGGTCGTGCCTGCGTTGTTGATGAGGATGTCGAGCTTGCCGTACTCGGCGACCGCCGCGTCGACAACCTTCTTCGCTTCGGCAGCCTCCATGATGTTGGCGGCGACCGAGATCGCACGACCGCCGTTCTTCTCGATCTCCGCTACCGTTTCTTGTGCAGGTTCGGGGTCGAGGTCGTTCACGACGATCGCGGCACCCTCCTCCGCGAGCCGCAGCGCGGTGGCGTGCCCGATGCCGCGACCCGACCCGGTGATGATCGCGACCCTGTCGTCGAGACGTCCCACGGTGACCTCCTGGATGGGAACCCGGCGCGCGCCGGGCACGGTGGGAACGCTATCGACGGGGGAGGAAACGCGTCAAAACGCGCTCAGCGCGTTTCTTTGTGCGCCGTGTGCTTCCCGCACCACGGGCAGAACTTCCGGATCTCGATGCGCTCCCGGTCGTTCACCTTGTTCTTCGTGGTCTGATAGTTGCGGTGCTTACAGGTATCGCACGCGAGGGTGATACCCGGCCGCTTGTCGCTCTTCGCCACTGTCTCTTTCCTTCGTCCGTCGAACGGTCACGCAGTATACGGGGGTCGTTGAACGTGGGCTGAACCGCCTGGTCGTAGCGGGGGGCGGGATCGAACCGCCGACACTGCGATTATGAGCCGCATGCTCTACCACTGAGCTACCCCGCCGGGTCGAACGCCAATGTATCGCGCGCCATTCCCGCGTTCCATGGAGTTCGGAGCTGGCGCGGGGACTTGAACCCCGGACCTCGGCTTTACCAAAGCCGTGCTCTGCCGCCTGAGCTACGCCAGCGAAGACGGGTGATTGTAGCATCGGGCTTTCCACTTTCCGGACGGATCACGAAGGAGAAGACCCGCATGGCAGATCCTGTTTACCGCGTCGTCGTGGGGGCTGCTCGCGGCATGATCGGCGCGATGCGATGGGACGTGATCGTCGACGGCGCCGAGAACATCCCGCGTGAAGGACCCGCCGTCATCGCGACCAACCACATCGGATATCTGGACTTCGTCTTCTCCGGTTACGCGGCGCGCGACCAGAAGCGGCTCGTCCGCTTCCTGGCGAAGAAAGAGATCTTCGCCAAGAAGGGCGTCGGCTGGCTGATGCGCAAGATGAAGCACATACCCGTCGACCGGTTTGGCGCGCCGCACGAAAGCTTCGACCGTTCGGTGGCTGCGCTCCGGCAAGGAGAGATAGTCGGGATGTTCCCCGAGGCGACGATCAGCCCGTCGTTCGTCCCGCGCGCGGGCAAGAACGGCGCGGTTCGCATGGCTCAAGCCGCGGACGCGCCCCTCATCCCTGCTGCGGTCTGGGGCACCCAACGCATCCTGACGAAGTGGCGGCCGAAGAACTTCCAGCGCAAGGTCGCGATCATGGTGAACGTCGGCAAGCCGCTCGATCTGGACCCATCGCACGATCCTGATGAAGTCACGCAGCGGCTGATGACACGCATCAACGAACTGCTCGCCGACGCACAAGCCCGCTATCCGCAGAAGCCGGCGAACGACGAAGACCGGTGGTGGGTTCCCGCGCACCTCGGCGGCAGTGCGCCGACGATCGAGGACGCGGAAGCGCGGCTCGCTGCCGAGTACGAAGGGCGTCGCAAGCGATCTAGCTGAGCGCGCGCGGCGCGGGAAGTCCGGCCGTTCCCAGCGCGAGCACCTTCAGCCCGCCGAGGCCGGCCAGGTCGACCAGCATCGCGGCTTGGCCACGCTCGCCGTAGACCTCGATCGCGGTCCGCCACGTGCCGGCCTGCTCTCGTTGCTGTTGATCGGCGCGCATGTGGTCCAACGTCGCGCGGTAGCCGAGCGCCATGAGCGCGTCGCGCTGCGACGTGGGTCCCCAGGCCTGAAGTCCGTTCTCGCGAGCGCGCGCGGCGAGCGCGTCGAAGTCGACCGGGCCAGTGATATCGCTAGAGCCGGGCGACTCGAGAACTTCTTCGACGAGATGGTGCGCGCGATAGCCACGAACGCTCTCGGGCTCTTCGGCGCCGGCGAACCCGTAATCGAAGATGATGGCGTATCCCTGTGCGACCGTTCGACCGATCTGATCGATGATCTCGGCGGCCTTGTTCGAAACGGGCCGGAGCGACCGCCACTCTCGGGGTTGCCAGATGAGTCGATCACCTTTTTCGGTGACCATGATCTCTCGGTCGTCCGAGAACAGACGGAACGGGACGTTGTCGAACAGCTCGTTCGCGAAGACGATCCCGGTGAACGGCTCGAGGTCGACGAGGGACGTCGAAACGGTGAGGCCACTCGACGCGAGATACTTCGCAGCTGTCTCTCCTCGTTCGACCGCCACCACGTGCAGCGCGCGCGCGAACACCTCGTCGCTCTCGGCCGCCGTCGCGATGCCTCGTGCGAGCGCGCCTTCGCCGGCGCCGAGATCGACAACGACGAACGGATCGGGCCGGTCCATCGTGTGCCAAGCATCGCGCGCTTGCACGGCAAGTAGTCCCGTGAAAACCGGCGAGAGGTGGGGGCTCGTGACGAAGTGTCCCTCCTGGCGAGCGGGAGAGACACCCGCGAAGAAGCCGTCATCGGAGTCATACAGCGCGGCTTCCATGAATTCGTCGAACGGCAACGGTCCGCGTTCGCGGATGCGCGCGATGATCTTGTCGCGGAGACGGCTGCTCACATCGCGCAGGCTACCCGCGCGCGCCCGGGCGGGGCGCGGTCAGGCTTCGAGCGCGCGCGATGCTTCGGCGGTGAAGGCTGCTCGAACGTCTTTCTTGCGGACCTGGATGAACGCCGCGTTCACAAGCATCTGACCGTCGGCCGAGAAGAGCTTCGCGTTGGTGACCGGGAGGAACTCGCGCGGGTCGCGCACGACGGCCTCCCACGCATCGGAGAAGCGCGTCAGCTCGACCGGGACGTACACCTCGCCTTCGACGCGGTACTCCCCCAGCATCAGCACGACATGCTCGGTGCGTTGGCCCGGCGCGCGGCCGGCTGCTCGAACGGCGAGCTGCAGTCGGTCGAGCAGGGCGGGCGCCGAAAACGGCTTACCCAGGTACTCGCAGTTGAGCGCGCGCGCGCGTTCGACCACTTCGTCGGGCGGCGACGCGGTAAGGATGACGACGGGCAGGTTGGAAAACTTCTGGTCCTTACGCATGCGTTCGATCAGGTCCCAGCCGCTCTCGCCTCCGAGCAGGCCGAGGTCGATGATCGCAGCGTCCGGCGGCTCGCCGCTGAGGCTACCCCAGGCCCCTTCGATGTCTACCGAGAAGCTCGAGACGAAACCTTCCTCCTCGAGCAGGTGGCGGACCAACGCCGCGACGTTGCGGTCGTCTTCGACGATCAAGACTTTGAGCATTGGGCGGCTCCTTGGGCGGAACTCCAGGGTACCCCTGGCTTCCTTCTTATCTCGGCTGGTTAGGATGCAAGCGTGAGCCGCCGGCGCAGTATCTCGAAGATCCTCGCCGAGGCGCGCGCGCGGCTGGACCGCGTGGAGCCGGAGGACTTGGAGGCCGAGCAGGCCGCCGGCGCGCTGGTCGTGGACACCAGGCCCTTCGAGCAGCGAGAACGGGACGGCGCGTTGCCGGGCGCGGTGGTTATCGATCGGAACGTGCTCGAGTGGCGTCTCGATCCCGCGAGCCCGAACGCGATCCCCGAGGCGAGCTACGGGCGGCGCGTCATCGTGGTCTGCAACGAGGGGTTCAGCTCGAGTCTCGCGGCCGCGACGCTCCGAGACGTCGGCGTTGTGCGCGCGACCGACCTCGCCGGCGGGTTCCAGGCCTACGCGCGCTTGAAGACGAGCAAGAACTCAAGCACGCCGTGATCCTGGGTCGTCACCGGGCCGAAGCTTGGATTCGGGATGTTCCAGTCGGCGAACGTGATCGGGATCTGGCCCGTCACTTGGATGCCAACACCGGTGCGCTGTCCTGTGAGCGTGAACGTCACCGACTTCGATGTGCCGTGCATCGTGAGCACGCCGGTGGCTTGCGCCGAGGCTTGCATGCCGACGGACGGGATCGACGTGAGCACGATCGGGCTCGAAAGCTTGAACGTCGCCGTTGGGTACGACGCCGTATCCATGATCCGGCCGTTGAACTGATTGTCACGCCGCTGTTGATCGCTGGCGACCGTCGTCATGTCGACGGTGAACGTCGCTGCGTTGACCGTCTTGCCGTCGATCGTGATCGAACCGGTGACCGCGCTCGTTCGGCCGGCCGCCGTGTGGCTCTGCCCGAATAAGACCTCTTGCACGCGATAGCCCACCGTCGAGCCCGACGTCACCGTCCACGTGCCGTCGACGCCTTGGATCGACGTTGCGGTCGAGGTCGTTGGGGTTTCGGACGGCGAGGTCTTCGCCAGCGAGAGCGGCGCAGGCGCTTTCGCTTCGATGATGTGGATGTAGATGAACGGTCCGCCGATAACGCCCACGCCCAGCACGAGCACGCCGGCCACGAGCCAGAACTTCCAGCTGCGACCTCTCATCCGTTTTCCTTTCTGATCGTCACGGGCGGGACTCTAGAAGGCCGCCCTGTGACGTCCCTGTGACGGCTCTGGGCCGTATCTGGGAGTGTGAGCCCGACGTGGCTTCGGTACGCTCCGGCCGATGAAGCGAGCGGCGATCGTGGTCGTCGTGATCTCAGTCGTGTTGACGAGCTGCTCACACGCCGCAAAGCCTTCCGCGACCGCACGCACGGCTTCTCTTCCGAGCATCCTCGTCTTCACGCGAACGCGCGGGTTTCACCACTCCTCGATCCCGGCGGCGATCGCAGCCATCAAGCAGCTCGGGCAGCGCAACGGGTTCGCGGTCGACGCGAGCGCCGATCCATCCTTGTTCACCGACGCGCGGTTGGCTCGCTACAAAGCCGTCGTGTTCCTGCTCACGACCGGGGACGTGCTCGACGACGAGCAGCAAGCCGTCTTCCAGCGATACATCGAACACGGTGGTGGATTCGTCGGAGTTCACTCCGCGACGGACACCGAGTACGGGTGGCCG
>VAWS01000085.1 GCA_005884515.1 Actinomycetota bacterium | reverse complement strand
CAGCTGATCCATGATGCGTCGCACGACCGGACCGGCGACCTGACTTCCGAAACCGGCCTGCTCGACCACCGCGACGACGACGTACTGCGGGTCGTTCGCCGGCGCGTAGGACGCGAACCAGCTGAACGGTTGCTTGCCGACGATCTCGGCCGAGCCGGTCTTCGCCGCGACCGGGATCGAGCCGAACGGCCACTCGCGGTACGGGAAGACCGCGGTCCCCTTGATCGGAACCTGTGCGAGCGCGCGCTGCACGTACTTCACGACCGACGTCGGCGCACCCACGCGCTGCCGTACGACGGGACCGATCGTCTTCACGACTTTCCCGGCCGGCGTGATGATCTGCATGCCGAGGTGCGGAACGAGCACGCTCCCACCGTTTGCAACGGCCGAATACACGACGGCCATCTGCAGCGGCGTCGCCTCCACGTCGCCCTGACCGATCGCCATGTTCAGCGCGTCACCGCCGCGCCAGAGGTACCCACGCTGGCACAGGTCCTCGTACACCAACGACTTCGTCTTGTTGTACTCGGCGCAGTAGAAGCCTTTGTTCGCCTCCCAGTACGCCTCACGGTACGCGCGCCCCGGGATGATGCCGGCGGTTTCTTGCGGAAGGTCGATCCCGGTGTCGAGGCCGAGACCGAACTTGCGCGCCCACACCTGCATCGTCTCGTACGGCTGCTTACCGAGACCTTGTACGTGATTCTCGTTGAGCCACCAGTTCTTCGCGAAGTTGTAGTACACGGTGTCGCAGGACTCGATCAGAGACTGCTGGATGCTGATCACGGCGTTCCGTGGCTGCCAGTTGTGGAAGACGCGATCGCCGAAGCGGAAGTCGGTCTCGCATGGGTACCGGCCGTTCGGCGAGCCGGCCCCCGTGGCGAGCGCGGCCGTCGCCAAGATCGGTTTGAACGTCGACCCCGGCGGGTACGCCGCTTGCGTCGCGCGGTCGAGCAGCGGGAAGTTGTTCGCCGGGTTGTTGAGGAAGCTCCAGTAGGCGTCGGAGACGCCGCCGACGAACTTGCTCGGGTCGTAGGTCGGGTAGCTCGCCATCGCGACGACGGCGCCGGTCTTCGCGTTCAGCACGACCGCGGCGCCGGCCGGCGCGCTTCGGCGGGTTGTCGCCCAGCGTTCCGAGCACGCGCCCCGAGGCATCGACCTCGAGCTTCTGCAAGCCGGGCGTGCCCCGGAGGTACTGCTCGTACGTCCTTTCGAGCCCGGTCCGGCCGATCGAGTCGCCGAGCTGGTATCCCTTCAGCGTCTTCAACTCGCTCTCGTTCGTCTCGCCGACGTAACCGAGGAGCTGCGCCGCCAGCGTCCCGTACGGGTACGTGCGCACGGGCAACGTGAGCGTCTGAACGCCTGGGAAAACCTCCTGCCGCTCGCGGATGGTGAAGATCACGTTCTGCGAAACGTCCTCTGCGATGATCGACGGCTTGTACGGCGACGTGCGCCGATCGGCAAGGCGTTGGTTGATCTGCTTCACGGTCATGCCGAGCAGCGACGCGAGGCGCTTCTTCAAGGCCAGCGCCGTCTTCGACGACTTCGGCAAGTCGTCGCGCGCCATCCCTACCGCGAGAGCGGTCCGGTTCTTCACCAGAACGCGTCCCTTGTCGTCGAGGATGCGGCCGCGCGGCGCCTCGACCGCGACGATGCGCACGCGATTGTGCTCGGCGGCGTTCGCGTATGTGCTTCCCGACAGGACCTGAAGGAACCACAGGCGCGCGATCAGCACGCCGAGCATGGCGAGGACGATCGCCCCCACGATCGCGAGCCGCAGGCGGGTCCGCTCGTCGATGCCGGTCACAGGCCGACCTCCGAAGGTCGCGGCCGCAGTCGCGCGCCAAGCGCGCGAACGAGGGGGAAAACGAACGGGGTCAGCAAGCAGTTATACGCGGCGGCCAGGACGGCAGCGCGCACAACGCTCAACGCACCGAATCGCTCGCCGAGCACCCGGTTGAACGCGGCGTAGAACAGCACCCCCAAGAACGTGGCGATCGACACCATCACCATCGGAAGCCACGCACCCGGCGATTGCACTTGCGCGCGCGCGCGGCCGACGACGTACCCGATGATCGTGAACGTCAGCGCTGAGACGCCGGCGGGAAGCTGCAGCACGAGGTCCGTCGACAAGCCCATGACGAACCCCGCGGTCGCGCCGAACGCCGGCCCCTCTCCCATCCCGAGCACGACGACCATCAGCAGCAACAGCTCCGGCTTCGCTCCGACCAACGTCGCGCGCCCGAACACCGACGTCTCGAACGCGAGCCCCGTGATCGTGAGCAGGAACAGCAGCACCGTCCGCTTCCAGATCATGGCGCCACCGTCCCCGATGGCGATGGCGACGGCGACGACGTCGCCGTCTGACCGATGATGAGCAACACGTAGTCCAGGCTCGAGAAGTCGACGTACGGCTGGATCGTGACGACCCGAGATAGGTTCGACTGCGCCGGCGGCGCCGACACGACGGTGCCGATCGGGATGCCGGGCGGATACAGCCCTCGGTCGTAGCCGGATGTGACGACTCGATCGCCGACGCCGAGCTTGGCGTCGGGGTTGAACAGCTCAAGCTTCGTGTTCTCCGACCCATCCCCTTCGAGCAGCCCAGTCTCCCCGCTCGGGACGACCCGGCTCGCAACGGCGCTCGTGCGGTCGATCAGAAGCAAGATCTCCGATGTAGACGCACCAACCCTGATCACGCGGCCGACGAGCCCGTCCCCGGCGATCACAGGCATGTCCTTCTTCACTCCGGCGCGGCTTCCGCGGTCGATGAACACGGTCCGCTCGAAGTTGGAAGGACTGACGCCGATCACTTGTGCCGCCAGCGTGTTGAGGTTGTAGCGATCCCGTATGCCGAGCAGCTTGCGGAGACTCTCGTTCTCTCGCTCGATCTCGGCGACCGTGTTTTCACCCGCGCGCAACTCGGCGACTTGCCGCTGCAGCGTCGAGACGCGCGCGCGCAAACTGGGCACCTCGGTGAAGCCGGCGAAGAAGTTGCCGACCGGCCGGAAGATCGTAACCAGACCGTGCTGGATCGGGGACAGGATCGTCAGGGCGACGTGTCCGATCCGCTCGAAGGGTCCGTTCCCCTTGCTCCGATAATCGATGGTGACGATGGCAAGCGACGCAACGATGAGGATGACGAGCAGCCATCGAACCCGCTTGGAACGATCGAACATCCGGATCATCGCGCCGGGAACCGGCTCACGCCGATCCCCCGAAACCTCCTCTCAGGAGGGTTCGCGCTCGCGCGCGCTCCCTCCGCCGGCTCGGTCAGCGCTGCATCCGCGCGCAGGACCGAACCAAAAGTCTTGTTAGTGGCGCGACGACGAGATCAGCACGCGTCGCAGCGCTTCGAACTCTTCCAGGCACTTCCCCGAGCCGACCGCCACGCAGCTGAGCGGCGACTCGGTGATGTGCACCGGCATACCGGTCTCGTGCTTCAGCCGCTCGTCCAGGCCCTTGAGCAGCGCCCCTCCGCCCGTCAGCACGATGCCCCTGTCCATGATGTCGGCGGACAGCTCCGGCGGGGTCTTGTCGAGCGTGTTCTTGACCGCGTCCAAGATCTGGTTCACCGGCTCCTCCATCGCGCGCCGGATCTCGGCCGCGCTCACGAGGATCGTCTTCGGAAGTCCCGTTACCAAGTCCCGGCCCCGGATCTCAGCGTCGGGGACATCGGGGATCGGAAACGCCGTTCCGATCTCCATCTTGACCTCTTCGGCCGTGCGCTCGCCCAGCATCAGCGAGTACTCCTTCTTGATGTACTGGACGATGGCGTCGTCCAGCTCATCGCCGGCTACACGCACGCTCTGGCTGGTGACGACCCCGCCGAGCGAGATCACGGCGACTTCGGTCGTGCCCCCGCCGATGTCGCAGATCATGTTGCCGGTCGGCTCGTGGATCGGAAGGCCCGCGCCGATCGCAGCCGCCATCGGCTCCTCGATGATGTGCGCGCTCCGGCCGCCGGCCGCGTATACGGCCTCTTCCACAGCCCGCTGCTCCACGCTCGTTATGCCGCTGGGAACGCAGATGATCACCCGCGGTTTGGCGAGCATCCGGCGCCGGTGCACCTTCTGGATGAAGAAGCGGAGCATCTTCTCCGTCACGTCGAAGTCGGCGATGACCCCGTCCTTGAGCGGCCTGATCGCCTCGATGTGACTCGGGGTTCGCCCGATCATCCGTTTGGCCTCCGCCCCGACGGCGAGGATGGACCCGTTCTTGGTGTTCACGGCCACGACCGAGGGCTCGTCGAGGACGATGCCGCGCCCGCGAACGTAGACCAGCGTGTTTGCGGTGCCCAAGTCCACCGCCATGTCACGACCGATGAACTGGAACCAGGTATCGAACATCTACGAAAAAGCTTCCTGTTGGGCGGACCAAGTCGCCGGATCAGCGCCTCGGACCGAAGTCTGGCAGGAGTCTATCAGTGCCGGTGGGCTGGACAAAAAGGTTGGCTGAGCAGCCAGAACTTCAAGACCGCTCCCACTCGTCGGCTGCAACCGAGAACTCCCATTCCCCTTGCCCCAAGGCCCGTTCGAGCGTGTCGTGATAGGTGTCGGTCATCACCTCGGCGTGTTCGTCCAGATAGAAGAGGTAGAACCCCGAGTCTCCCGGATACTGGGCGATCTGCAGCTCGACAGGCAGGGGCATCGGCCCTGACGGCAGAAAATGGCGCGTGTTTCCGGTCGATCGGTGAGACGGTGTTAACCGCACCCGCGCCAGCACGCGATAATCCGCCATGATCCTCAGTCGGTGACGATATCCCTAGACGTCCTCGCTGCCGAGTCGAGCGCAACCGCCCCTTCGATGCTTTAGAGGGCGCCGGCCTCGACCAAGCTCTTCCATCCGGTCGCGGCGATGATGATGTGATCCACGAACTCCAGGCCGATGAGGTCGGCGCCGCGCGCCAGACGCCTCGTGATCGCAAGATCGTCGGCGCTCGGCGTCGGCTCGCCGCTCGGGTGGTTGTGCGCGACCAGCAACGCTGCGACACCCGGCTCTCGGAACGCCGCCGAGAACACTTCTCTCGGCTCCATCGGCGCGTGCGCCACGCCGCCGACCCCGACCGACACCTCACGGAGCACCCGGTGACGCCGGTCGAGCAACAGGACCACCGACTCCTCTCGCTGAAGATGGGCGAGCCGCGGCGTCAACAACGCCGCCGCGTCCTCCGGCCGAACGATCTGCGGCCGCTCGCCGGCAAGCGCGCGCGCAGCACGCCTCCCAAGCTCCAGTGCAGCAACGACTTCGGCTGCCTTTGCGAGACCCATCCCCTTGACCGCGGCCAGCTCGGTCTCGGAGCAGCGCGCCAGCCCACCCGGACCGCCGACCGTCGCAAGCACGCGCGCAGCGAGCGCCATGACGCCGTCACGCCCTCCGGTGCCGAGCACAAGTGCAAGAACTTCGGCGTCGGACAGCGCAGCCGGGCCTAACGCCAGAAGACGTTCGCGCGGGCGATCGCCCGGCGGTTGCTCGCGCACGCGAAGCGTGCGCGAGCTGCTCACGGAAGGTTCGGGAAGAAGAGCTTGAGCTCGCGCTCGGCCGACTCGGGCGAGTCTGAACCGTGCACGAGGTTCTCGGTCGTCAGGATCGCGAAGTCGCCGCGGATCGTCCCTTGCGCCGCTTTCTTCGGATCAGTCACACCCATCATCTGACGCACGACGGCGACCGCCTCGTCACCCTCGACGGCCATCGCAACGATCGGTCCCGACGTGATGAACTCCAGCAGCTCGCCGAAGAACGTCTTCTCCACGTGCTCGGCGTAGTGCTCGTTCGCGAGCGGTTCGTCGATCATCATCATCCTCAGGTCGATGATGTCGAGCTGCTTCTGCTCGAGCCGGCGGATGATCTCACCAACCAGCCTCCGCCGGACCCCGTCCGGCTTCACGAACACGAGTGTGCGTTGTTTCATTCGATCTCCCGAGGATCACCGCGCGGGTACGAGCTTCCGGCGCGCGTCGCCGACAGTGTACAAGGAGCCCGTCACCAATATGGCGTCAGACTCCTCGGCTCTTTCCATTGCGACGGAAATCGCGTCCGCGACGTTCGGTACACTCTGCGCGTCCTTGCCGAGCACGCGCACGGCGTCCACAAGCTGCTCGACCGATGCGGCGCGAGGCGAGTCGTTGCGCGTCACGATGATGTCGTCGGCGAGGTCGACGAGCGGCGCCAGCACGCCCTCGACATCTTTGTCTTCCATGATCGAGAAGATCAGCCGCAACTTCTCCCACCGGAACGAAGCCTGCATCGCGTCGGCGAGCGCGCGCGCCGCCGCAGGGTTGTGCGCGCCGTCCAGCACGACGAGCGGCCCTCGCCTGACGACCTCCATGCGGCCGGGCACTTTGATGTTCGACAACGCTTCCGTCATCAGCTCGTCGTCCAGATGCCGGTCGCCGAGGAGCGCGTACGCGGCAGCTGCGCCGAGCGCGACGTCGCGCGCGAACTGCTCGCCGAACATCGGCAGGAAGAGGTCGGGGTAGCGATCGTCGCCGATCCGGAGGAACAGGCTTTGTCCACCGAGAGCGAGCGCGACCTTCTCGAGCGCGAACGCGTCACCTTCGAACCGGACGCGCGCGCCCAGCTCTTCGGCGCGCGCGCGGATCACCGCAGCGACGTCGGCAGCCTGCTCGACGCTTACGACCGTTGAGCCCTTCTTGATGATGCCGGCCTTCTCTTTCGCCGTCTCGACGGGCGTCGCCCCAAGCTCGGGATGGTCCACGTCGATGCGCGCGATCGCCACGACCGCCGCGTCGACCACGTTCGTCGCGTCCCACGAGCCGCCCATCCCGACCTCGATAACCGCGGCGTCGACCGCCTTGTCGGCGAACCACATGAACGCCAGCGCGGTCGCCGCCTCGAACCACGTGATCGTCTGCCCTTGCTGGTCGAAGTGGTCGAGGTAGGGCGCGAGCTCTCGCCACACGTCGACGAACTCCTCTTCCGAGATCGGCTCGCCGTCGTACGCGAACCGTTCGCGCACGTTGATGAGGTGCGGCGACGTGTACGTCGCGACGCGCAAGCCGGCGGCGCGCAGAACCTCGGTTGCCGCGCGCGCGCAGGTCGTTTTCCCGTTGGTCCCGGTGATGTGTACGACGGGGTAGCCCTGCTCGGGGTGATCCATGAGGTCGAGCAGTGCTTCGATGCGCTCGATCGTGGGCGATGTCAGCCGGCCCGTACGCTCGTAGTTCGTGCGCTTGTCGAGCGCCCGAACCGCTTCGTCGTAGTTCATGCGAGGTCGCGCGAGGCCTGCTCGAGGTGCGCGATCTGTTCCTGCTCGCGCGCGAGACGTTCCCGTTGCGTCTCTACCACTTCCTCCGGTGCGCGCTCGGTGAAGGCGCGGTCGGCCAGCTTGGTGCCGATGCGCTCCTCTTCGGATCGGTGCTTCGCGATGTCCCGCTCGATGCGGCGCCGCTCTTCATCGATGTCGAGCAGCCCTGCCAGCGGCACGTGGATGCGCGCGCCGTCGAGCACGAGGCGCGCCTCCTGCGCCGCCTCCGGGACCGACGACGCGATCGTCAGCTCGCCCCAGTTGCCCAGCGCGCGCACGCGCTCCATCTCCGCCTCGAGCAGCGCGCGCCGCGATGCATCCTCGGCCACGATCGCCGCGGCCGGCTTCGTCTTCGGATCGATCCCGTGATCCGCGCGGAACCGGCGCAGCGCGCCGATCACATCTTGAAGGAAGGCGATCGCGCGCTCGGCGTCTTCGTCGGCGTGATCGCCGGTCGTCGGCCAGGGCGCGCGCACGAGCGTCTCGCCGCCGGTGAGCGCGCGCCACAGCTCTTCGGTGATGAACGGCATGATCGGATGCAAGATGACGAGCACCCGCTCGAGCACGTGCGCCAGGAGCGCCCGCTGATCGGCCTTCTCTTCCTCCGTTCCGTCGTACAACCGGCCCTTCGACCACTCCACGTACCAGTCGGCAAACTCGTTCCACGTGAACTGCCGGAGGTTCTGCGCGGCGCGCGCGAAGTCGTACTCCTCCATAGCCCAGTCGGCTTCGCGCGTCACGGTGTCCAAGCGCGAGAGGATCCACCGATCGGCCAACGTGAGGCGGTCGGCTGAAGGCAGCTCGGCCGGAGACGCACCGTTCAGCAGCGCGAACCGCGAGATGTTCCAGAGCTTGTTGCAGAAGTTCCGGTCGCCTTCGATCCACTTCTCGTCCACCGGGATGTCGCTACCCAGGGTCGCGCCGCGGATCAGCGTCAGCCGCAACGCGTCGGCCCCGTACTTGTCGATCATCACGAGCGGATCGATTACGTTGCCGAAGGACTTGGACATCTTCTTCCCGCGGAAGTCGCGCACTATCCCGTGGATGTGCACGTCGTAGAACGGCACCGCGTCCATGAGATGCACGCCCATCATCATCATGCGCGACACCCAGAACGTGATGATGTCGTACCCGGTCACGAGCACGCTGGTCGGATAAAAGTCCTCGAGGTCTTGCGTCTTATCCGGCCAGCCGAGCGTCGAGAACGGCCACAGCGCAGACGAGAACCACGTGTCGAGCACGTCGGGGT
>VAWS01000234.1 GCA_005884515.1 Actinomycetota bacterium | reverse complement strand
CGAGGATCGTTCTCCTCGTGCCGACCAGCAACGTCGGATCGGCCAGAGCGAGAGCCAGCGGGCTGCTCGGCGAGATCGTTCCCGTCGTCACGGAGATCTTCCATACTCGCGCGGTCGGGCGCCCGGCTGAGTCTCGGCCGCCGATCAGGAACGCGGTATCGCCGCGAACTACCAGGACGGCGTGCGCAACCGCCGCGGGAAGCTCGGCAAGACGGTGAACCGATCCGGACGCAGGATCGACGAGATAGACGCCTCTCGACCCTCCCGCAGAATCGGTCTGACCCCCGGCGATGAGCAGCTTCGATCCGGCTGCGGCGACGGCCGCGTAGCGCAGCCCCTCCGGGAGGGTCGCCGCGACCCGGAACGAGCGGCCATCGGTCGTCTCGAGCACTTCCGCGCGTGCGCGCGACCCGTCGTACCCTCCGACGACGAAAATCGAGTTGCCGGTCGTGACGGCTGCGAGATCCGACAGAACGCGCGGCAGGTGACCGATCGTCGATGTGGCACCGGTCGCCGGGTCGAATCGTTGGACGAGTTTTCCTGCGTTACCACTGCCTCCGAACAGCCAGATCTCGTTCCCGACCGCGACCGCTGCGGCGTCGTGGGCCGCGACGGGTAGCGAACCGTCTCGCCGTGCCACGCCGGTCGTGAGATCGATCGCCAGGATCGACGAGATGGATGCGTCTCCGGGGATCAGTCCGCCGAGCAAGTATCCAGTTCCACCGATAACGGCACCGGCCGCGCGCTCCACGACGTACGGAAGCTTCGGCAGTGACGTAGAAGCGCTAGCCGAGGGAGACGCCGTTCGCCGACTCGATGGTGTCGCGTGCGGAGGGAGCGTGTTGCGCGCGCGCGGCACGCTCGACGTGCAAGACGCCACGAGCGCGAACAGAAGGACAGGGGCGAGACGTTTCGCGGCTATCCGCCCCCGAGACCGGGCGCCACGATCCCGCCGCGCGTCATCTTCATCAGGTCGAGCGCTTCGTCGAGCTCTTTCTCACCGAGCACCCCGCGCTCAAGCACCACGTCGCGGATGCTGCGCCCGGTCTTGAACGCTTCCTTCGAGATCTCGGCACACAGGTCGTACCCGATCGCCGGAACGAGCGCCGTCACGATGGGAAAGGACTGCTCGACGAGCGCGTGCGCCCGTTCGGCGTCCGGCCGCAAGCCTTCGACGCATCGCTCCGCAAGCAGCGTCGCGGCCGACGCAAGCAGATGCACCGACTCGAGCAGATTGTGCGCGATCACCGGCATGAACACGTTGAGCTCGAAGTTGCCCATCGCGCCGCACATCGCGACGGTCGCGTCGTTTCCCCCGCGCGAGGCCCCGAGCCCATCCACCGCAGGTCGTTCGCGATCTTCATCATCGACGCGGCGACCGTGCGAAGCGTCCCCGACACCTCGACACACGCGTCCTTCCCGCCTTGCGCTTCGAAGTGATCGTCGGCTTCACGAACGGCCAGCCGGGTCCGCTCCGCGACCAACGCGATCGTGCGCGCGGCGAATCCGGGTTCGGCGTTGAGGCCGGTGCCGACCGCGGTGCCGCCCAAGGCAAGCTCGAACAGTCGCTTCTGCGCGTCTTCGATCCGGTCCAACCCCTTCGCGATCTGCGTCGCGTAACCGCCGAATTCCTGGCCGAACGTGATCGGCGTCGCGTCCATCAAGTGCGTCCGCCCGACCTTGAGCACGTCGGTCCACGCCTCGGCCTTCGCGCGCAGCGCGCCTTGCAGCTGAGTCAAGGCCGGCGTCAGCTCCTCGCGGAGCGCGCCGAGGGTCGCGAGGTGGATCGCCGACGGGATCACGTCGTTCGACGACTGTCCTGCGTTCACGTGATCGTTCGGGTGTATCTCCTTCGATCCGCGGTCGCCGCCCAACAGCTCCGACGCGCGGTTCGCGATCACCTCGTTCGCGTTCATGTTGGTCGAGGTGCCCGACCCCGTCTGGAAGACGTCGATGGGGAAGTGCTCGTCGAGCATCCCCGACGCGACCTCATCGGCCGCGCGCCTGATCGCGTCGGCCTTCTTGGCGTCGAGGTGTCCGAGCTCTTCATTCGTCGTTGCGGCAGCCCACTTGATCAGGCCGAGGGCTTCGATGAAGCGGCGCGGCATCCGCACGCCGCTCACGGGAAAGTTGTCGACGGCGCGTTGTGTCTGCGCGCCCCAGTACGCGTCCTGCGGCACGCGAACCTCCCCCATCGAGTCCTTCTCGACCCGCCATTCCGTCATCGGATGCCTCCTCGCACGACGAAGCCAGTGTAAGGCGTTGCGCGCGCACCCGGCGAAGCGCGAGGACCCGGGGCCGCCGCTACGATGCCCGCCGTGGAACCGTTCGCGTGGGAGCCGACGCCCGAGTACGTCGAGCAGGCAAACGTGAGCCGCTTGATGCGCGCGCACGGCATCTCGTCCTATCCCGATCTGATCCGCCGGTCGCAAGACGACATCGAATGGTTCTGGCAAGCGGTGATCGACGATCTCGGGATCGAGTTCTTCACGCCGTACCGAGCGATCGTCGAGACGCCCAAAGGCATCCCGTGGGCGATCTGGTTCGGCGGCTCGACGGTGAACCTCACGTACAACTGCGTCGACCGGCACGCCGCGCGCGCGCCGGGCCGCACGGCGCTCGTGTGGGAAGGCGAGGACGGCGCGACGCGCACGCTGACGTACGGCGATCTAAGGCGCGAGGTCGACACGTTCGCGAACGGCTTGCGCGCGCTGGGCATCGGCCCGGGCGACAAGGTTGGGATCTACATGCCGATGATCATCGAGAACGTTGTCGCGCTGTATGCGTGCTCGAAGATCGGCGCCGTCTGGCTCCCGATCTTCTCCGGGTTCGCCGCGAACGCGGTGGCCGCGCGCCTCCAGGACGCCGACGCTGTGGCGCTGATCACGGCCGACGGCTTCTGGCGACGCGGTTCGCAGGTGCGGATGAAAGAAGCAGCCGACGAAGCGGTCGCCGCGTCTCCGAGCGTCAGGCACGTGATCGTCGCGCGACGCCTCCATCGCGACGTGCCGTGGACGGAGGGGCGCGACATCGACTGGTCCGACGTCGTCGCCGGCCGGCCGGACGAGTGCGAGCCCGCGCACCTCGACTCCGAGCACCCGCTGTTCATCGCGTATACGTCCGGCACGACAGGCCGCCCGAAGGGTGTCGTGCACGTTCACGGCGGGTTCCTCGTGAAGATCGCAGAGGAGGTCGCGTACCAGGTCGACCTCCACGACGACGACCTCTTGTTCTGGTTCACCGACATGGGGTGGATCATGGGACCGTGGGAAGTGATCGGCGCCGGTGCGAACGGCGGCGCGGTGCTGCTGTACGAAGGCGCACCGGACCATCCCGCGCCGGATCGGATCTGGTCGATCGTCGAGCGGCATCGCGTCACCATCCTCGGCGTGTCGCCGACGCTGGTGCGCGCGCTCATCCCGCACGGCGACGAAAATGTGGCGAAGCACGACCTGTCGAGCCTTCGGATCCTGGCGTCGACGGGTGAGCCGTGGAACCCGGATCCGTGGC
>VAWS01000084.1 GCA_005884515.1 Actinomycetota bacterium | reverse complement strand
GACGCCCGCGCGAGTGATCACGTAGGCGAAGATCGCCTGGCCGGTTTGTGGATCGTTCTTTCCGACGACGGCGGCTTCGGCCACCGCGGGGTGATCGACGAGCGCGCTCTCAACTTCGGTCGTTGAGATCCGGTGTCCGGCGACGTTCATCACATCGTCCACGCGCCCCATGAACCAGTAGTCGCCTTCGGAGTCGACCCGGCAGCCGTCGCCGGCGAAGTATCGGCCGGGGAACCGAGACCAGTACGTCTCCTTGTATCGCTCCGGGTCGCCCCAGATCCCACGAAGCATCGACGGCCACGGCTGCGTGATCGTGAGGTAGCCGCCGCCGCCGGGGCCGACGAGGGTGCCGGAGTCATCCACGATCTCGGGGAAAACGCCGGGGAACGGCTTCGTCGCCGATCCGGGCTTCAACGTGGTCAGACCCGGGAGGGGCGTGATCATGATCGCGCCGGTCTCGGTCTGCCACCACGTGTCGACGACGGGGCACCGCCCGCCGCCGATCGCGCGGTAGTACCACATCCACGCTTCGGGATTGATCGGCTCGCCGACGCTGCCCAGGAGGCGCAGCGAGGAAAGGTCGTGCTTTGCGGGGAAATCCTCGCCCCACCTCATGAACGCGCGGATGGCCGTCGGCGCCGTGTACATGATCGTGGCGCGGTAGTACTCCACGATCGTCCAGAAGCGATCCTTGTCGGGCCAGTCCGGCGCCCCTTCGTACAAGATCCCGGTCGTGTGGTTGGCGAGCGGCCCGTACACGATGTAGCTGTGCCCGGTCACCCAACCGATATCGGCCGCGCACCAGTAGACGTCGTCGGCCTTGATGTCGAAGATCAACCGGTGCGTCGCCGACACACCCGTCAGATAGCCCCCGGTCGTGTGCACGATCCCTTTCGGTTTGGCCGTCGTGCCCGAGGTGTAGAGCGTGAACAGGAGATCCTCCGAATCCATCTCCTCCGGCTCGCACGCGGAGGCCTGCGCAGCGACGAGGTCTGCGTACCGAAGGTCGCGACCGTCGGTCATCGGCACGTCGTCGTGTGTGCGGTCGACGACGATCACGTGCTCGATCGTCGGGCAGCTCGAGACGGCCTCGTCGGCGTTCTGCTTCAACGGCGCCTTTCCACCGCGGCGCCACCCGCCGTCTGCTGTTATGAGAAGGCGCGCGCCCGCGTCCTGGATCCGGCCCGATAACGCATCCGCGCTGAAGCCGCCGAACACGACCGAGTGCGCCGCGCCGATGCGCGCGCACGCAAGCATCGCGATGGGTAGCTCGGGGATCATCGGCATGTAGATCGCAACGCGGTCGCCCTTCCGGATCCCAAGTGCGCGCAACGCATTCCCGAACCGGCACACCTCTGCGAGCAGCTCCGCGTACGTCAGCGTTCGCCGGTCGCCCGGCTCGCCCTCGAAGTAGTAGGCGATCTTGTCGCCGCCGCCGGCGGCGACGTGGCGGTCGAGGCAGTTGACGCTGACGTTGAGCGTCCCTCCGACGAACCACTTCGCGAACGGCAGATCCCATTCGAGCACAGTCGTCCACGGCTTCGTCCATTCGAGCAGCCGCGCTTGCTCGGCCCAGAAGCCTTCGAAGTCCTCGGTCGCCCGCGCGTAGATCTGTGGATCGTTCGCGTTCGAGTGACGGGCAAATCCCGGCGGCGGAGGGAATGTGCGACGCTCGTCGAATAGGGTCTCGATCGTTCGCTCTGAGGCCACGTGCCCTCCCGGCTCCGACGACGGCCAAGCATATGCCCGCCTACGGAGGACCCGTACCCAGAATCTGCGAGTGTGTGTCGCTCGCCTCCGTCCGGCTCAGCCGCGTCGACCGGATAAAGCCAAGATCTTCGACTGCTCGCTCGCGCCGGCCGGGATCGGCGGCGGCGGAGCCGTGACGCCGACTTGCTCATATGCCTTCATCGCAACCTCAGCCCATGGCATCAGGTACGCGGTCAGATCGTCGTCCATCGTCGTATCGGCGCCGATCGCCGTTCGAAGATCCCAGCCGTGGATGTGACGCATTCTGCCCGGCGTCGTCCCACGCACCGACCGGATCGTTCCCAAGGTTGTCTCCGTCGAAGGCATCACCTACCTGTTCGATCGTCTTCCCTTCGAGCAGGGGCGGGACCCAAAGCTGCTCGTTCACCAGGTGCTGCATGAGCGCGCGCACGTCCCACTCTGTGCACGGCGTCGGCATGTGCCACTGGTCCTCCCGGATCTGGTGAACGGCCTCTTCATAGTTCTTGGACGCTTTGAGGAAGAGATCGCGGACGTCGTCCATGCGTGTCCTCCTAGTCGAGCCAAACCCGGTCTTGGTTGTTCGGATCGTCGATCGGCGACGATATGAACAACACGTCGCAGGGGTCGCCGAATTCCGCGGAGTGCGGCGTGTTCGACGGGATGATCCATACGTCGCCCGGCTTCACCGGCCGGGTGGTTTCGCCGACCGTAACCGAGCCGCTCCCTTTCAAGACGTACCCGATCTCGTCGTGCGTGATGTGGACGTGCTTCTTGAACGGTCCGGCGTGACCCTGGAAAACGAAGACGCTTGACTGCTTTCCGTGTCCGAGGTACGTCCGCTTGAACGCGTCGTCTGCGGTGAGCTTGTCCTTCTCGACCGCGTCGGCGATATCGATCACGTCGACCTTCGTCATCGGCAAAGCTTGCTGGCAGGTCGGGCACAGATGCTGCTCCATCGATCCCCCTTCGTCAGCGCCGCGCGACCGCGGCTTCGAACAGGAAGTGATACACCTCGGTGTGCCGCTTCGCCTCCCATACGTCGTCGCCCCAGATGTACGCGCCGTGATCGGCGACGAGGATCGCGAACGACGCGGCGAACCGATCGTCTTTCAACACAGCGTCGACCTGATCGACGAGCTCGCTTTCTCGCGGCGTGTTGCGGATCACCGGCACGAGATGGCGGTCGCGGTTCGTCAACCCGCGGATGCCCTTCAGCATCTCGAGCCGCTCGAAGGCAACGTGGTCGTCTTCGCCGGCACGGTCGGCGGCGAGAACCGATGAAAGCGCGTGCGAGTGCATCACGCTTCGCGCGTCGCGGATGCGCGCGGCCGTGCAGAAGATCGTGTTGCACTCGGAGGGACGAAGCGACGGGTCGACGGCGGGCACGACGACGGAGCCATCCGTCGGGCTCACGACGAAGAAGTCATCGGGCTGGATGCGTTCCTTGTGCACGCCCGTCGGCGCGAGGAAGAGGTGGCCGTCGTCGGTCGGCCCGCAGATCCCGCCGCCCGTCCCCGACACCCACCCCTTCGTGTAGAAGACGCGCAGAAGCTCGCAGAGGAGCTCTTTCGTCTGCCGGTCGCTCACGACCGGTGCACCTTCGTTGCGCGGGCCTGGTCGCGCGGCTTCACCACGATGGTGTCGATGTTGACGTGGCTCGGGCGGGTAGCAGCCCACACGATGCAGTCGGCGATGTCCTCGGCCGTCAGGGGCGTCATCCCTTCGTAGACCTTCGCCGCGCGCGCGGCGTCGCCGTCGAAGCGCACCAGCGAGAACTCCGTTTCGACGAGGCCGGGCTGCACTTCCGTGACGCGGATCGGCTTCCCGAGGAGCTCCAGGCGGAGGGTTTCCGTAATGGCCGTGACGGCGTGCTTCGCGGCCGTGTAGGCGGCTCCGCCCTCGTAGGTCTCGATACCGGCGATCGAGCCGACGTTGATGATGTGCCCGTCGCCGGATCTCTCGATGGCCGGAAGGAACGCGCGCGTCACGCGCGCCAAGCCGACCACGTTGGCCTCGTACATCCAGTCCCAGTCGTCGTCGGGGATCTCCCCGAACGGCGCGAACCCCTTGGCGCCGCCGGCGTTGTTGACCAGCAGGTTTACCGGTCCGATCCCGTCGGCGAAGGCGGCCACCGACGACGGGTCGGTGACGTCGAGCCGCTTCCAGGTTGCCCCCATCTGGTCGGCGATCTTCTCCAGGCGGTCGGTGCGGCGCGCGCCGATGAGGACGTCGAAGCCCTCGGAGGCGAGGCGTCGCGCCGTCGCCTCGCCGATGCCCGACGACGCGCCGGTCACAACCGCGGTCTTGTTCACCGCCGTGTTCTAGCAGGCGCATGGATATCGGTGCGAAGCGGAACTCGGCGTTACGAAGCGAGGTGCGCGTGGAATACCCACACCATGTGGGCCTGGGCCATCGCAGCACCGATCGGGTTCATGCTCATGATCTTCGTCCTCGCGTGGCTGGAAGAAACGATCATCTTCCCCGTCGATCGCGCGGCCCAGATCACGAAGGCCCTTGAGAGGTCGGCACCGGACGAGGTGGAAGGCCTCGTCGCGCGCATGCTGGCCGGGGTCGTGCCGAGCCGCCGCGCGTCATAGCGGTGCGATCGTGAAGCCGGCCCGCTCGAGGGCTGCTCGAACGGCGCGCGCATTTTCCACGGCGCCGGGCGTGTCCGAGTGCACGCAGATCGAGGAAGCGTGGATCGTGACCGAGCTGCCGTCGATCGGCTCGATCGGCAGGCCGCGCGCGATCGCGAGGGCCTGCGCGGCCGACGAAGCGGGATCCGTGATCAGCGCGTCCGGTGTGTCGCGCGGGGCGAGCGTCCCGTCCTTCCGGTAGCGCCGGTCGGCGAAGCCCTCGTCCGCCACCAACAACGACGCCGAGCGGCCGGCCGCAGCCAGCCACGATCCAGACAACGCGATCAGCCTCGGCTTCGGCTTCACCGAGCCGACCGCGTCGGCGACGGTGGCTGCGAGCCAGGGATCGCCTGCCGCTTCGTTGTACAGCGCACCGTGCGGTTTCACGTGCGTGACGGTTGCCGACCAGCGCGCTGCGATCCGCTGCAGCCGCGCGACCTGATCTCGGATCGAACCCCGCAGCTCCGTTTGATGTATATCGAGCGGCTTGCGCCCCATGTTCTCGCGATCCGGGTAACCGGGGTGCGCCCCGATCGAGATGGTCCGCTTGACGGCATGCTCGATGGCGCCTGCCATCGAATCGTCGTCGCCGGCGTGCGCACCGCACGCGATGTTCACCGACGACACCACCTCGTAGAGAGGAGCGTCGTCGGAACCCTCTCCGACGTCGGCGTTCAAGTCGATGTTCAATCGATGTCCTCGATCGTGCCTCGCCAGGCGTCCTCGCGTTCGCGCCACGCCGCGCGCGCGGCCTCGGGCGTGGTCCGGTCGAACGAGAAGGTATCGCCCGGCTTTGCCTGCGCCGCGAGATGCATGTCCGCCCCGATCACCGTCGCGACCTTCGCATACCCACCGGTGGCCGGCCGGTCGCACCCGAGAAGGATCGGCTGGCCGTCCCCCGGGATCTGCAGGGCGCCCGTGACGACTCCCTCCGGATCGATGTCGGACTTGGTGCCGAGCTCCAGCGGCAGGCCTTGCAGCCTTATCCCGGTGCGGTCGCTGCGCGCCGTTACCGTGTACGGGGAGGAGAAGAACCGTTCAACGGAGCCGGGAAGGAAGACGTCGCGCTGGGGACCGGGGATCGCACGCAATCGTTGCTCCGAGCGGTACGCAGCGTCGAGGCGTGCGCGCCGCAGGGGCGCGTCGGTGGCGGGGCCCGTCGTCAAGCGATCACCCTGACTCAAGACGCGTCCGCCGAGCCCGGCGGCGACGTGCGTCGAACGGCTGCCGAGGACGAGGGGGACGTCGATGCCGCCTCGGATCGCGAGGTAGCCGCGCGCACCTCCCAAGGTCGCGCCCATCCGAAGTGACTCTCCGGCCCGCAGCCGGAACGACGTCTGATGAGGCGCCGTCGTCGCGTCGACGTCGCGTTCGAACGCGCTTCCGCTCACCGACCGAAGGATCGACACCTCGAAGCGGGAGCCCGTCAGGGCGACGATCGTGTCGTCTTCGAACGCGATGGTAGGTCCGCGCATCGTGAACTCGATCGCTGCTGCGCCTTCTTCGTTCGAGACGAGCACGTTCGCAGCGCGCAGCGCCCACGGATCCATCGCGCCGCTCGGCGCGACGCCGGCCGAGCCGTAGCCGGGCCGGCCGAGGTCCTGCACCGTGCTGAGCGCGCCCGGATGCATCACGAGCAACGTCATGCAGGGACGAATCGGACCATGTCGCCGGGCTGCAGGATCGACGGTGGAGTGTTTTCGGCGTCGAAGAGGACGGTCTCTGTGCGGCCGATCAGGCGCCAGCCGCCGGGCGTCGCACCCGGGTAGATCCCCGAGTACTCGCCGGCAATCGCGACAGAACCGGCCGGTACCTTCACGCGCGGCGATGCGAGCCTGCGGACCGCGAGCTCGGCCGGCAAGCCGAGCAGGTATGGGAAGCCGGGCTGGAAGCCGATGAACGCGACGGTGTACTCAGCCTCCGAGTGAAGCTCGACGACGTCCCGCGGCAGCAAGCGACGTGAGGCCGCAACTTCCGCCAAGTCTTCACCGTCGTACGTGACTGCGATCTCGTGCCTGCGTCCCGCGCCTCGCCGCGGTTGTGCTGCGTCTGCTTCGAGCGCGCGCACGAGCGCAGCCGACGGCTCGATGCCGGGAACGAGCTCGACGAGCACCGTGCGCGCGCCGGGAACGACGTCGGCGACCTCCGTGAAGCGGGCGGCCGTGACCTCGTCGCTCAGAGCGCGCGCCGCCGCGTTCGCTTCGGCGGTGCTGCCGTCGAAAGAACGGAGCATCCCGCGCTCGCCTTGCCACACCCAATCCGACATGTCGCGCGCGAGCATAGCCCGCCCCGGCTAGGCTCCCCTTCACGATGCTCGTGATCCGAGACGCGCGAGCGGACGAGCTCGACGAGATCGCCGATCTCATCGCAGCCGCGTACGCACAGTTCGGCCCGGCGCCCGGCAGCCCGAAGGAGCTCGTCGATGCCTTCGACGAGTACCGCGTCGATCAGCGTGACGTCTGGAGCAGGCTCGTGGACTCGCAGCTGATCGTCGCGGAAGGGGAAGGCCGTCTCGTAGGCGCAGTGACGTTCTATGCGCCGGGTGGAGAGAAAAAGGGCGAGCGTTGGCCGCCGGAGTGGGCCGCGTTCCGGCTGCTCGCCGTGCTTCCGGATGCGCGCGGGAAGGGCGTCGGTCGCACGCTGACCGACGAATGCCTGCGTCGCGCGCGCGACCTCGGCGCGCCCGTGATGGGACTCCACACTACGATCGTGATGGACGTGGCGCGCGCGATGTACGAACGGATGGGCTTCACGAGGTTCCCCGAGAACGACTTTCCCATCACCGACGACTTCGTGGTGATGGCGTACACGTTGCCGTTATAGGAACGCGCGGAGGTTATCGAGAGCAGCCTCCGCAAGCGCCCCCTGTGCCTTCAACGTGTTCGTCTGCGCGCGCGATACGCGCCGGATCCCGAGGCGACAGAACTCGAGCGCGTCGCCGGTGATCAGGTTGTCGCCGTCGTCGGGTCCGATCGGCCACGTTTCGCCGTCGTACGTAAGCTCCGCGCGGAGGGTTCCCGCGGGCTGCTCGACCTTGGCGTAGCTCAGTGCGTACGGAACGGCTCGCAGCGTAAGGAACGCGATGCTTTGGAGCCTGGGCGAGGCCGACGGCTCCATCCCGAGCGCGCCGCGAACGTCGCCGGCGTGCGCCCAGGTCTCCATCATGCGGGCCGTCGCCATCATCTTCGCGCTCATGCCGAGGCCCCACGGCACGCGGTCGCGCGCGTCCTTCTGCGAGAGCACGTCGCGGTTCCGCGCCGCCGACGTGCGCCACCAGTCGAGCACCGCTGCCGGCGTCATCGCGCGCCCCTTGTCGACGCCGGACTGGGTGAACGCTTCCGGATTCGGGAACTTCAGCGCTTCCTCGTTGAGCGGCCTGGGCCCGCCGGTGATGGTGTCGACACAGATGTCGTTGGTGTCGGCAAGATGCGAGACTTGATCGCGGATGTCCCACCCTTCGGCCGGAGTCGGCAGGAACCATTGGTCGTCGGCGAGGCCGGCCAGCAACGCGTCGAGATCGCCGTGCTCCGCAGCGAGCTCGGCGACCGCTTCATCCATCCCTGCCATCGCCGGCGAGGCTACGCAGGGGTGAGCGCGGCGCGCAAGATCGACAGGGCTTCGGGCACGAGCCGGAAGTACGCCCACGTGCCGCGTTTCTCACGGCTGACGAATCCGGCGTCGTTCAGCACCTTGAGGTGATGGCTGACGGTCGGCTGCGAGAGGCCCAGCGCGTCCGTCAGATCGCACACGCAGGCTTCCTCTGTAGCGGCGATCATCGTGAGCAGCCGAAGGCGCGCCGGGTCCGAGAGGACCTTGAACGCGGACGCCACTCGGTCGGCGGCGACGGCCTCCAAAGGGGTGCTCCGAACGACCGGGCAACAAGCTTCGACGGTCTGGATCAACTTCATGACATGCATATATTGACACACATCGATGGATGATACAAGATAAAGATGCCCGTCGATGTAGGAGGTTGGGGATGTCTCGAGTCCAGCTTGCGTTGAACGTCACCGACCTCGAGGAGGCGGTCGGCTTCTACTCCAAGCTCTTCGGCACGGAGCCGGCCAAGCGTCGTCCCAAGTACGCGAACTTCGCGATCTCCGAGCCGCCGTTGAAGCTCGTCCTGATCGAGGGCGAGGGGAAAGGCGCGACCCTCAACCATCTCGGCGTGGAAGTCTCGTCGCCGGAGGACGTCCGAGCGGCCACGTCGCGCCTTGCCGGCGAGGGATTGCCGACGATGATCCAAGACGGCGTCGAGTGTTGTTACGCCGTTCAAGACAAGGTTTGGGTCTCCGATCCGGACGGCGCGCGCTGGGAGGTCTACACCGTCCTGGCCGATTCGGGGACGCTCGCTGCGACGAAGAAGGAAGGTGCAACATCTTGCTGCTGACCAATACAACGGCAGCAGTTCGGAATGTGCTGCGTCGATCAGCCCATCAACGCCCGCTCCGCGAGGCCGATGGGCAGGGCGCCGCTGCCGGCGAGGCGGTCGTGGAAGCTGCGCACGTCGCCGCGCCGCTCGGCGAAGTAACGGCGACGGATCCGCTCGATCTCGAGCGAGCCGGTTAGATAGCTCGACGCTTGGGTCGGCCACGAGCAATAGCGGCCGACCTCGGCGCGCGCGGTCGGTTCGGTGAACCCCGTGTTCTCCATCATGAATCGGACGGCTTCCTCCACCGTCATCTCGCCGATGTGCAAAGACGTGTCGACCACGATGCGCGCGGCCCGAAAGATCCGCGCATCGGCGACTCCGAGCTCGTGCCGGGGATCGTCGTAGAACCCTTCCTCCATCATCAGGAGCTCGCTGTAGAGCCCCCAGCCTTCGGTGAAGTACGACGTCGAGAGCACTTTGCGCACGGGCCGCGGGTTGGCCTGCACGGTGATGAGGTGCCAGTGGTGCCCCGGATACGCCTCGTGCACCGCGATCGTCGGGATTATCGTGTAGCTATTCGTCTGCAAGCGCTTCTGAACGTCGTCGTCCGACGTCCCCTCCGGAGGGAACGGCACGAAGAAGTGACCGGTGAGCGACGGCTTGAACGCCGGCGGCGA
>VAWS01000083.1:8637-17632 GCA_005884515.1 Actinomycetota bacterium | reverse complement strand
CGTGGAGCGGGTGCTGGCCTCCGAAGCGGCCGACGGAGCGGCGCGCGAAGCCTGGGGATCCGAAGAGGTCCGCGCCGCGATCCGGCGGTTCCTCAAGAAGACGTTCGGAACCGATGTGCGCTAAGCCGCTTGGACCTTCGAGCGCACGCGCTTTGCCCGGCGGTGAGGGGCGGGTTCGCCGGTCGCGGCAGCTACCGCCCGCAGAGGACGGGTCTGGGCGCGAAGGGCGTCCATCCAATCGTCTGCCGCCAGCCGGTTCTTGAACCAGGCGATCGCCTCTCGGCGAAGAGCCGCGGGGTCCATCGGAGCCTCCTTGTCGATACAGCGACGTATGTAATATACATCTATGCATTTAGATGTCAAGCCTGAATTTTCAAGGCATGATGGGGGTATGCCTCTCCAGCGCCTCACCCCAGAGCGGCGCCGCGAACTAACCCGAACCGCCCTGGTAGAAGCGGCTGCGGAGGTCTTCGCCCGGCGAGGGTTCGACGGCGCCTCTCTCGAGGAGATCGCCGAAGCGGCCGGATTCACGCGCGGCGCGATCTACTCCAACTTCGGGAGCAAGGAAGACCTCATGCTCGCCGTCGTCGAGCGCTACAACCAAACCCTGTTGGACTCGTTCTCCAACACCCTCGCCAAGGCCAAGGACACATCCAAAGAAGAGATGACCGTGTCTGCCGCAGCCCTATGGCGCGATCTCATCCGGCGAGATCCCAACCTCAATGCTTTGAATCTGGAATTCCGAGTGCGAGCGCTTCGTGACCCAGAGTTCCGCGGGCGGCTGCTCGATCTCTATCAACAGAACACCGCGCGGATCGCTAGCTTGATCGAACGTGAGTCCAAGACCTACGGCATCAAGCTTGCGATGGATCCCATGGACCTAGCCGAGATACTGAACGCGACAACGGTCGGACTCAGCGAGATGGCCGGGATCGATGTCGAGCACTCCGACCGTTACGATCGTCTTGTCGAGATCTTCTTCGGGATGATGGGCAAAGCGATCGGCGAATCTCAGACGTAGCCGCGCAGGTTCGCCGCGCGCGCGACGCGTTGGACGGCGATCGCGAACGCCGCTTCCCGAAGAGACAGGGACTTGTTCTCCGCGTACGACGCGACGTCCGCGTACGCCTTCCGCATCACCTTCTGCAGCTGTTCGTTGACCTGATCTTCCTCCCAACGGAACTGCTGGATGTTCTGTGTCCACTCGAAGTAGCTGACGGTGACGCCGCCGGCGTTGGCGATGATGTCGGGGATGATCGTGATGCCGGCGTCGGTCAACGCGGCGTCGGCGACCGGCGTCACCGGATGGTTGGCCGCTTCGACGATCACGCGCGCCTTGATCTTGGCCGCGTTGCGTGAGTCGATGACGCCGCCGAGGGCCGCGGGGATGAGCCAGTCGACGTCGAGCAACAACAGCTCGTCGTTTGAGACCTTGTCGCAGCCCTCGAGGTCGACGATCGAACCGGTCAGCGTTTGCTGGGTCCACGCCGCTTCGACGTCGATCCCTTTGTCGTTGTAGGCACTTGCGCGCGCCTCGCGTGCTCGATCGCGGTGAACACGACTCCGCGCCCGGTTGCCGCTTCTCTGCCGAGCGAGCCGCCGAGCTCGACCGGCTTGCCGGTCACACAGGCGGGGTTGTGCCCGTAGCGCTTCCCGAACTCGTCCATCATCCACGCCATCGTCTGTGCGTTGGTGTTCATGTCGGGTGCGGGGATGTCGCGGTTGACGCCGAGGATGTACGCGATCATGCCGGTGAAGCGGCGTGTGAGCCGTTGCTTCTCCGACTCACTCATCAGGTACGTCTCGCATTGCACGCCGCCCTTCGCGCCGCCGAAGGGGAGGTCGGCGATTGCCGTCTTCCACGTCATGAGCGCGGCGAGCGCGCGCACCTCGTCGATGTCGGCTTCCGGGTGGTACCGGATGCCGCCCTTGTACGGACCGCGCGCGCCGTTGTGCTGCACCCGGTAGCCGTTAAAGACCATGAGCCTCCCGTCGTCCATGCGCACGGGAACCTGAACCGAGAGCTCGCGGTAGCTGCCCCGCAGAACGTCTCGCATCTCGTCGTCGAGGCCGATGCAGTCGGCTGCTCGATCGAAGAAGTACGTGACGGACTGATGCGGTGTGAGCGTGTCCGACAGCTGAACCGTCATCGCCAACCTCCCTGAGGAGACTACGCGTTCGTCAGCCGGTGGGGGGTTTGCACCCCGGCATCGGGTAGGGGCCGAAGCTGCCGAGGACCTTCACCGGGTTGCTGCCGTGCAGGACGATCCGCGTCACGGCCATCTCCATGCCGGGCGCGGACTCCGCGAGGAGGCAGGATGGGTTCGCGATCGAAACGACGTCGTACACGCCGTCCGGGACGCCGGTGATGTCGATGAACTGCCCGGGAAGATCCCATGTGTAGACGTCGCCCCAGCCGCGCGAGATGCCCATCTCCTCGAACGGCGAGTCCGCGGAGGTCGGCGCGCCGGGCGGCACGTTGCAGGTCGGGAACGAGTACGTGCGCGGCCAGAACGTCCCCGGCTCGGCGATGTTCGCGAAGAGGTCGACATCGATCAAGCAATAACCGAGCTTGATGCCGCGCGCGACGGGCGCCGTTTGGATATTCGGCGGCGTCGTCGCGTCGCCGGCGGGAGCGCGATACATCGTGTACGAGGAGAGGCCGAGGTAGTGGAAGTGCGCGTGCTGCGGGTGGAACATGCAGGCGCCCGCGTCGCGCGTGCGCTCGACTCCGTTCGTCGCGCGCAGTACTTGTCGCATCTCGCACGTGCCGCCGAGCGCCACGCTCATCGGGATCCGCAGAACGAGGGAGCCCGGTCCGACATTGCGGATGTCGTTCGTGAACCGCAGGCAGCGGCGTGGTGCGTGCGCGAGGCCGCTCGACGGGTCGTCTTGGATCGGTTGCAGGGTCTCTTCCAGGTAGCACGAGTTCGTGTACGCGCCGCCCCATCGCCATCCGGTCGGGTTCGACGGCAGCGGTGGAACGTCGGTGCAGCCGCCGCCGGTTTCGCTCGAGCTGGGATCGGGCGTCGCGCACTCGATGTGGAAGTCACGGGGCGCCGCGGTCCACAGGCGGGGGAGCAATGTCGTTACGCGCGTGTGACGTTGCGTGTCGTCGAGGAAGACGCGCGCTTCGCCTTGGTACGCCATCTTCGACTCTTGGTAGAAGGGAACGGCGACGATGCTGTATGTGCCGTTCGCGGGATGGTTCAGCAGCACGCCTTGCGCGTTCGAATCGAGGTCGAAGCCACTCGCCGCAAGGTTGCCGGAGGGATCGAAGACGAACAGGTTCCATTGATCGAAGTCGGTCGACCAGCGGATGTCGATGAAGACGCCGTCGCCAGGCTTGGTGAACGTGTCGCTCGGCAGATTCAGCGTCAGTGTGTGAATGTCGCAGAGCCCGGCCGCCTGCGCTGCCGCGCACAGTTGCGGTGTGTAGGCCGGCGGGGCGTATCCGGCCGGATTCCCGCCTTGGCCCGACCACCGGACCACCGTGCGCGCGCTGCTGAGCGTGTTTGCCGTCTGTTGAGCGGCACCCGCCGGCGCAACCATTGACAGCGCCAAGGCGACGAGGACGAGGGCGCGCCCCAGCGGCCGTCGGTACCGAGATCCCCCCACGCCGTCACCTTCGACGCGGCGCGGCTCTCTCCCTTCGCGGCGGGCCGAGGTCTTAGACTTCACCCGTGCCGTATCGGGCGGTCATCCAGGGGTGGCACGACTTCTACATCGTCGCGGGGACCGTTGCGGCCACGCTGGTCGGCCTGCTCTTCGTCGGCCTATCCCTCCACCTGCGGGTCGTCCTGTCGCGAACAGAGGTCCGCAGCCTCGCGCGCGTGACTCTGGCCAACCTCGGACTGGTGCTGATCGTCTCACTGTTCATGGTGATCCCGGAGGGGATCTCGATCACGCGGACCGAGCTGCTGTTCTCCGGTCTCGTCACGCTCGCGCTGATCGGTCCCAGCCTTCTTTCGGCCACGCGGAGCGAGACCAGAACGCTCCGCGGCTACCGGCTATTGATTCGGATCGCGTTCAGCGCGGCGGCGTACGTGGGCGTGATCGTTGCGAGCGGCTTCTACACGCACGGCGACTATCACGCCGCGCTGAGCGGCCTCGTCGCGGTCGTCGTTGCGCTCGTCGTGATCTCGTTACGCAACAGCTGGGACTTGCTCGTCAGCGTCGGCGAGGTCGCGCTCGCTCAGGAACAGAGCGGAACGTAGCTACAGTCCGAGGATCTGCAACCAGAACTTCTGGTCCTTCGTCGGAACCTGATCGACGTGGATGTACTTCGTCTGCTGGTACTCGCGAAGACCCCACGTGCCCAGCTCGCGGCCGACACCCGACTGCTTGTAGCCACCGAACGGCGCGTACGCGTTCAGCAGGTGGTAGTCGTTGATCCACACCGTGCCGGTGCGGATTCGCTTGGCGACGTTGAGCGCGCGCGGGATATCCCTGGACCAGACGCCGCCGCCGAGGCCGTAGATCGAGTCGTTCGCCATCGCGATCGCGTCCTCGACCGTGTCGTACTTGATGACCGACAGCACCGGGCCGAAGATCTCCTCCTGCGCGATCTTCATGTCGTTGCGGACGTCGGTGAAGATCGTCGGTTTGTAGAAGTAGCCGCCGTCGCAACCGGGGACGAGCGCGCGCTCACCGCCGGTCACGAGCTTCGCGCCTTCCTCGATGCCGCTCTGCACGTATCGCTCGACCGTTTCGTACTGCGAGCGGTGCACAAGAGGCCCCATGTCGGTCTCGAAGTCCATCGCCGAGCCGATCTTCAAACCCTCGGCCGTCTCGACGAGGCGCGCGATCACCTCGTCGTGGATCGACGCCGGCACGAACAACCGCGTCCCCGAGTGGCAGATCTGGCCCGAGTGCAGGAAGGTCGCCCACAGCGATCCCGCGATCGCGATGTCGAGGTCGGCGTCGTCGAGCAGGATGTTCGCGCTCTTGCCGCCGAGTTCGAGCGTGACCTTCTTCACGGTGCTCGACGCCAGTTGCATGATGCGGCGTCCCACCTCGGTGGATCCGGTAAACGCGACCTTGTCGACCATCGGGTTCGACGCGAGCTCCTCGCCGGCGGCCGCTCCGGCGCCGGGGACGACGTTGATCACGCCCGGCGGGAACAAGTCGGTCTCTTGCAAGATGCGCGCGAACTCGAGCGTGGACATCGGCGTGTACGTCGCCGGTTTGATCACGATCGAGTTGCCGGTCGCCAGCGCCGGCGCCGCTTTCCACATCATCAGGATGAACGGGAAGTTCCACGGGGTGATCGCGGCGGTGACGCCGTACGGCTCGCGGCGAACGATGCCCCACTGCACGGCGGGGAAGTCGTTCCACGGGACCGGCTCGTACTCGCCCATCGTCGACGACAGCTGCGCAAGGATGCGCCAATGCTCCACACCGAGCGCGATCGAGAACAGGTTGGCCATGCGCAGCGTGTGCCCGGCGTCTTCCGCTTCGATCTGGGAAAGCACCGGCAAAGCCGCGGTCAGTGCTTCCCACGCCTTGAGCATCCGGCGCGATCGCTCCTCTTGCGGCATATCCGCCCACACGCCGGAATCGAACGCCTTTCGAGCAGCCTCGATCCCACGCCGCATGTCGTCCTTGCCTCCGCGCGCGACGTGACCCACGACCGCGCCGTCGGAGGGGTTCGTCGTTTCGAACGTCTCTCCAGAGGCCGCGTCCGTCCACTGCCCGTCGATGTACAGCTTGTAGTCGCGCACCTCAGCCATGGCTCCTCCTGAGACGCTCAGTGATCATGATTGTGCTCTTCACCGGAGCCGTCCGAACCGGACGGCGGATACATGCGTCAACAGCCCGGCTCGCCGTAGTTGCCGCAGCAATCCTTCAGCGTCCGGACTTTGATGAACTGGTTCTTAACGACGAGGCCGGCCTTCTCGAGGAACGGCTTGTCCGACGCGCGCCAGATCTTGAAGAAGTTTCCGGCGCTTGCGCGATCTTCCTTCGCCACGGGTCACCCCCTGCCCGCGGATTCTATGTCCGGACGCACGCGCAACGCCTTCCGAGCCGGACTCGCGCGCGCCGTGAGCCCCTCCTATCATTTGCCGCCGATGCCCCGCTGGGTCCGTTACTCGCTCTTCCCGGCCGCGATCGCGTTCTCGGCCCTGTTCATCGTGCTGCCGCAGACCGGCGCAGACGCCACGATCAAGATCACCGGCTCGGCCGCCTCGCCTACGTTCTCTCCGAGCGTCCGTTCGGTCGGCCCCGGCGCGAGGGTCGCCTTCGAGAACGACACCCGCGCGACCCAAACGGCAACCTGCCTCAGCTGCGCCGAAAGAACGTCGTGGGACAGCGGCGACATCCAGCCGGGCCAGACAGTCTTCGTCACCCTCCCCGCCGTGCGCGGGGAGTTCGAGTACGGCAGCCGGTACGACCAGCAGCTCACGGGCAGGCTGCTCGCCGGCGTGAGCTCAGAAGCCTCTCCGTCGCCCTCGGCCAGCGGCTCGTAAACACGGCTGTCCCACCTCGCCGATAGGGTCTCAGGCGTGTTCCGGGACGGAACAACCGGCAGCGCGTCACCTCGTTCATCGCGAGCAGCCCGAACCGGGAAACGAGGGTGGAGTGCCCTCATCCTCGCTGGTATGCTTGCGCGGTTCCGGTGGCCCGGTAGCTGCCGAAACGCACGGCTCACCCCCTGCTCCTCCACCGTGGAGGGGCCGCTTGAGACCACAGGAGGTGGGGATGGCGGACCGGCGCCAGTACGAAGTGATGTTCATCATCGACCCCAGGCTGGACGACGCAGCGATCCAGCAAGCGGTCGACCGATACGTTGGGATCGTCACCAGCAGAGGCGGCGAAGCCACGAAAGTCGACCATTGGGGACGACGGAAGTTCGCCTACGAGATCGACCATCTCAATGAGGGCTACTACGTCGTTGCGGATCTGCAGGCCGAACCGTCTGCCATCGCCGAGCTCGATCGCGTTCTGCATCTGGCCGACGAGCTGGTCAGGCACAAGGTTGTTCGTCCCGGAAAGCACTGATCATCGGTCCTTCCCCGGGAGGTGGGTGGAATGAGCGAGAACACGGTCACGTTGGTGGGGAACCTCACCGACGACCCCGAGCTGCGCTTCACGGCGCAAGGGGCTGCGGTGGCGAACTTCCGCATCGCGGTGTCCAAGCGGATCCGCGACCCGCAGACGAACGAGTGGAAGGACGGAGACACGTCGTTCTTCCGGGTCAACGTCTGGCGCCAGCTCGCGGAGAACGCCGCAGAGTCGCTCACGCGCGGTACGCGCGTGATCGTCACGGGCACGCTGAAGATGCGGCAGTGGGAGACCCAGGAGGGCGAGAAGCGCTCCGTGGTCGAAGTCGAAGCGACCGAGGTCGGTCCGTCCCTGAAGTGGGCGACGGCGAAGATGGAGAAGACGTCGCGCCAGAGCGGCGGGCAGCAAGCTTCGGGTGGCGGCGGCGACTGGGAGGCCCCGACGCCGGTGCCGGAAGAGGTTCCGTTCTAAGAAGCGTTACGGAGGGATATGCCAAGGGATCCGAAGGGTCGCGATAACAAGAACTCGAAGCGTGGTGCGCGCGGTGCCGACAAAAAGGCCTGGATGCGGAAGCCGCGGACGAAAGTCTGCCCCTTCTGCAAAGAGAAGGCCGAGTGGGTGGATTACAAGGACACGCAGCTGCTGCGGAAGTTCTTGTCCGACCGCGGCAAGATCCGCGCGCGCCGCGTGACCGGCGCCTGCACGCAGCATCAGCGCGACATCGCGCAGGCGATCAAGAATGCCCGCGAGATGGCGTTGTTGCCGTACCTGAGCAAATGAAGATCATCCTGACCCAGGAGGTGCGCAACATCGGTGCCCCCGGCGACGTCGTCGACGTCGCCGACGGGTACGCGCGCAACTACCTGATCCCGCGTGGCGTTGCCTTGCGCGCAACGAAGGGCACGCTCAAGCAAGTCGATACGATCCGGCGAACGCGCGAGGTTCGCGAGATCCGTAACCTCGAGCAGGCCCAGCAGATCGCACAGCAGCTCGCCGCGTTGAAGATTCGCGTCCAGGCGAAGGCCGGTGACGGCGGCCGCTTGTTCGGCCAGGTCACCCCCGCGCAGATCGCCGAAGCCGTCGCGAAGGCCGGCGGGCCGAAGATCGACAAGAAGCGGCTCCACCTCGACGAGCCGGTGAAGAGCCTCGGTGCGCACCGCGCGCACCTGCGCCTGCATCCCGAGGTTGAAGCAGAGATCGAGATCGAGGTTCTGCGCGCCTAACGACCCGATGGAACGGGTCGACGTTGCAGTCATCGGGGCGGGGATCGTCGGTCTGTCCGCGGCGTGGCGTCTCGCCGTATCAGGGCTCGACGTCGTCGTCCTCGAACGTTTCTCACTCGGACACGATCGTGGGTCTTCCCACGGACCGACGAGGATCTTTCGCTTCGCCTACGACGATCCGGTCTACGTCCGGCTCGCGCAGGCGGCCCTGCCGCTGTGGCGTGAGCTCGAGGATGCGGGGGGTCGTCCGCTCCTGAGGATCACGGGGGGCTTCGACGTCGGCGATCCGTCGTACCTGCGCGCGTGCGCCGCTGCGCTTCGTTCATGCGGAGCTACCGCCGAGGAGCTCACCCCCGGCGCGCGGCGAGAGAGGTTCCCTTGGTTCGAGTCGGACGATCAGAGCATCTTCTCGCCGGACACCGGGGTCATCGCGGCGGACGATGCGCTCGCTGCGACCACAGAGGTTGCGCGCGCAGCCGGCGCCCGGATCGAAGAAGAGGTCCAGAGCGCGCGCATCGATGTGCACGGTGAGGATCGAGTCGAGATCGTCGCGGGGGAGCGAGAGGTCTCTGCTCGCCGCTGCGTTGTTGCGGCCGGGGGATGGGCCGGCGCCGTCCTGAAGCCGCTCGGGATCCGCCTTCCCATCCGCGTGACGCGCGAGCAAGTGTTCTACTTCCGAGCCCCTCACGACATCGTGCCGTTCATCCATCGGGACGGGATCGCGCGCTACGGAGTACCGGGAGATCGGGGCGCGCGCGCCGTCAAGG
>VAWS01000083.1:0-8582 GCA_005884515.1 Actinomycetota bacterium | reverse complement strand
CCGACGAGGGCTTCGTCATCGATTGGGTCGGGCCGGTCGTCGTCGCCTCCGCCTGCAGCGGCCACGGGTTCAAGTTCGGTCCGCTCGTCGGCGAGCTGGTCGCCTCGATCGTCTCCGGGAGAGAACCCGCCGTTCCGATCGAACCATTCGCCCTGCGGCGGTTCGCCTAGCGCCTCGCTCGAAGGGCCACTCGGAGCCGAGTGTTACGCTCCGCCGATGGGTTCCGGGATGCTCATCAGCGCCGGATGATGACGCACACGAGCGAGGCTTCTCGCGGCCTTGCCTCGCGGGCGCGCTCGTACGCGTTCCCCGTGATCGCGTTCGTTGTGTGGCGCGTTGTCCAGTTAGCGATCCTGCTCTCGTTCGGCGGGCAATCCGCGCTGAAGCAGACGACCGGTTTCCTTCCGATATCCCACCCGGGATTCTTCCTCTGGGACGGTGCGTGGTACCAGCGCATCATGGACGTCGGGTACCGGCCAATCGCCGGCAGCAGCCAGCAGCCCGCGAGTTTCTTCCCGTTGTTGCCGTGGACGACGAGGGCCGTGCGCTTCGTGATCCGCTCGGAGCTGGGAGCGGCGATCCTCGTTACAACCGTCGCCTCGTTCGCCGCGGTCGTCCTGGTGTACGAGGTGTTGCGGCGTTGGAAGGGTGAGTCGGTCGCGCGCTGGGCGATCGTCTTGCTCCTCGCGTTCCCAACCTCGTTCTTCCTGTGGGAGTTCTACACCGAAGCCCTTTTCATCGCGCTGACGGCCGGCGCGCTGCTGGCGATGATGAGGCGAGCGGTCTGGCTGGCAGGCATACTCGGCGGTCTCGCGACGATGGCGCGGCCTACCGGCATCTTGGTGCTGCTCGTGCTCGCCGTGATGTACCTGGAGCAGCGAAGAGGAATTAACCGTGACGTCCTGTGGCTCGTGCTCTGCGCGTGCGGGATCGGGGTGGTGATGCTCGTGATGAAACAACAGACCGGAAGCGCGCTTGCGTTCACCCGCGGGTCCGAAGCGTGGGGTCGCCATCTCACGGTTCCGTGGACGCCGGTCAACACCACGTTGCGGGCGTACCTCCACGGGACCGGTCCGCGGCTGGGGGGCTGGTCCGGATCGACGGCCTCTGCGCTCGGTTCGGTGCGCGACGTTGTGGCGACGTACGTGTTCCTCTTCCTTTTCCTCGTGTCCCTTTGGCGTCCCTGGCCGTGGAGCGCGCGCATCCTGATCCTCACGATGACGCTCGCGCCGATGGCGACCGGCATCGTCCAGAGCATGAGCCGGTATGTGCTGGCTGCGTGGCCCGCGTTCGGTGTGGCCGCCGACGTCCCTGCGACCGTGCGCTCGCGGGTGCTCGGGGTCGTCACTCTCATATTGATCGCGCTGTCGGTTGCGGTCCTCCACGACTGGAGCCACGGGTACTTCATCGCTTGAGGCGTGCGCAGCGTGTCCGTCTCCTGGGGTCTCGACTCGATCACACCCGGAGTCTGCCCGGCGAGCTGGACAGCGGCGCGGGCTAGGATGCCGCCCATGGAGCGCGCGCCGGGCGACGGCCAGATCCGCTACGCGAGGAGCGGCGACGTCAACATCGCCTACATGGTGATCGGGGACGCCGAGCTCGACATCATCCAGGTCCCGGGGTTCGTCAGTCACCTCGAGATCGGCGGCGAGCAGCCTCTGGTCAGGCACATCGGCCAACGCCTCGTCTCATTCGCTCGCCTGACACTCTTCGACAAACGGGGAACCGGTCTCTCCGATCCCGTGACCGATGTGCCGACGCTCGAAGAGCGGATGGACGACATACGCGCCGTGATGGACGCATCGGGTGTCGAGCGAGGCTCTCTGGTCGGCTTCTCCGAAGGCGTCCCGCTGTCCATCTTGTTCGCGGCGACGCATCCCGAGCGTGTCGACACGTTGGTCCTGTACGGAGGGATGGCGCGCACCACGTATTCGGAGGACCACCCATGGGCGCCCGTGAAAGAGGCGCTTTACGAAGCGAACGAGCTTCTCCTGCCGTACTGGGGGCAGGGGATCATGCCGGAGATGTTCGCGCCGAATTACGCAGACGATCCTGAGATCAAGAAGTGGTCGGCACGCCTCGAGCGTTATGCCGCGAGCCCGGCGATGGTCGGGAAGATGTTCGAGATGTTCTACGACACAGACGTTCGCGCCTTCTTGCCGTTGGTCAAAGTGCCGACTCTGATACTGCATCGCACCGGCGACCGAGTCGTGAACATCAGGTCCGGTCGCTATCTCGCCGAGCACATCCCGGGTGCACGCCTCGTCGAGTTGCCAGGGACGGATCACGCAGGGTGGGCAGGCGACACCGACACAATGATCGACGAGGTCCAAGAGTTCCTTACCGGTGTTCGCGGAGAGCCCGACTTCGACCGCGTGCTGGCAACGGTGATGTTCACCGACATCGTCGGCTCAACCGAGCGCGCGGCAGAACTCGGCGACCGGCGGTGGCACGAGATCCTGGACGAGCACGACAGGATCGTCGCGCGCCACGTCGAGCAATTCCGCGGCCATTACATCAAGCACACCGGCGACGGCGCCCTCGCGACGTTCGACGGGCCCGGCCGCGCGATCCAGTGCGCGCGCGCCCTAGCCGCGGCCATCGGAAAGCTCGGGATCCAGATCCGAACCGGCCTACACGCCGGTGAGGTGGAGCTCCGAGGAGAAGACGTCGGCGGGATCGCCGTGCACATCGCTGCGCGCGTCTGTGCTCTGGCCGGCGCGCGCGAAGTCCTTGTGTCGAGCACCGTAAAGGACCTCGTCGTGGGCTCCCGCGTTGCTTTCGACGATCGAGGCCGGCACGAGCTGAAGGGCGTCCCCGATAGCTGGCACCTGTACGCCGTTGCCGGCTGAAGCGAGGGAACCGTGCGCGCGCTGATCATCGCACTCGCGATCGCTGCCGCGGTATGGCTCCTCGCGATCGTTGCGCTCGTTATCGCGGGACGGCGCACGCACGCAAAAGAGCTGGCGATGCTGCTGCCGAACCTCCTCTCGTTGCTCCGCGGAATGATCCGTGATCCGCGTGTCGGACGTTTCGACAAGTTCCTGTTGGTCATTGCGGTCGCGTGGGTCGCATCACCGATCGACCTCATCCCTGAATTCATCCCGGTGTTCGGGCCGCTCGATGATGTCGTCGTCGTCGCTTTGATCCTGCGGCGGCTGGTGCGACGCGCGGGACCGGAGGTCGTTTCCGACCACTGGCGCGGTGACCCTGAGATCATGCGGAGGATATTGAAGCTGGTGCGCGCCGCTTAACCCTCTTCCGGCGCGAACTTCAGCCGCACGTCGTCCTCGAAGTCCATCAGCGCGTCGCGGCCTTCCGCCTCATAGAGCTTGGGCGCGCGACATCGTCCCGTACTGGCTCGTCTGAGAGTGAAGTTTCCACTGCTTCGTGGGCCCGATCTCTCGCATCGCGCGATAGGTGCGCTCGATCTCTCCCGACAGATAGAACTCGGCCAGGACGGCCTCGAGGGGGATCTCCGCTTCGAGGAGCACCATCGCCGCATCGCTCCACAGCTTGCGCAGGCCCGGGGCGATGGCCTGCTCGACGAAAAGATCGATGAGCGCTTCCTGACGACAGGTCATTTCCACGCTTCCGCGGTGCAGGGCGCCGAGTGCGCGCGCGATGCCGAGAGCGACGGGCCACGCGCTGCCGGTTGCATCTCGCTCGACTCCTATAAATGCGATGAAACCTGATCCGTCCAGGTACGAATCACGGACGCCGACGCCGATCATCCGTGGCGCGACCAGGACGACGTCGTTCGTGTCGGGCAGCGTGACCTCGTCGAACGCGACGGCGTAGCCGCTCGCGAAGCACACCGCTGCGTCTGCCTTGAGCGTGGGCGCGACGGACGTCGAAACGGCGTCTCCCATGACCTCGTCGGGGATGAGGAGGCAGACGACGTCCGCCTCGGCCACGGCGTCGGAGATCGCGTGAGCGGCGAACCCGTCCGACTCCGCTTGCGCGCGCGACGTATCGGCGAGGGTGCCGACACGAACGTCGAGGCCTGCATCTCGGATGTTCTGCGCCCACGACCTCCCTTGGTTGCCGTAGCCGATCACCGCGATCGTCTTCCCCGTCACCGCGTCGAGCGGCGCGTCTTCGTCGTGAAAGATGCGAGCCATCGATCCCCTCCTGGTCGCGTGCAAGAGCTTGATTAGCAGATTCACTTCTCGCAATGCAGGGACGGCCGCGGGAACCCGGCATTTTGAAAATGGGTCGATCGCACCAATGCACGCCGTTGGCGCTGGTCTCGCGCCGGTCATCATCCGCACGCGGCAAGATGGAACGAAGAAAAGCTGTTTCTCTTTCTTGACCGAGTTGGCGCGCTCTCTATAATCGCGCCTGTTGTTCCGAGCAGCCGTTCCTTCCGCATCGAGCCGCCCGACCGGGTGGCTCGAAGTGTTTGGTAGGGCCTGTGCACAACGCGGGGGACGACGTGGGGACGGTGCCCGCGCGGCTGGGGAAACTGCACGTGGCCCGGTGGAGAACGTGTGGACGGCGTTCCTGTCGGTCCCGACGCATAGGGTCTCTCGCTGATGGCTCAGATCGGTTCCGTCCGCGACGCGCCTTCGACGGGGCGGGTGCCGCCGCACAACCTCGAAGCCGAAGAGTCCGTCCTCGGCTCGATGCTGATCTCCAAGACCGCCGTCGGCGAGGCGCTGGAGATCCTTCGGCCGGAGGATTTCTATCGCGACGCGCACCAGAAGATCTGCGAGGCGATCTCCGCTCTGTTCTCACAGGGGGAACCGTCCGACGCGATCACCGTTGCCGATGAGCTGGCCCGTCGAGGACAGCTCGAAGCCGTGACATCCCCGAAGACGTCGAGAACGCGGTGAACCACGCGGAAGAGATCATGTTCGGCGTCGCGTCGCGACGGATCCATCAGGACTTCATGCCGGTGCGCAACCTGCTGTCCGAGACGATGGACCACATCGAGATGCTCGCGCGGCGTCAGGAAGACGTTACCGGCGTTCCGACGGGCTTCACCGATCTCGATCACCTACTGTCCGGCATGCAGAAGGGGAACTTGATCCTCATCGCCGCGCGCCCCTCGATGGGGAAGTCCACACTGGCCGTCAACATCGCGCAGCACGTTTCTCAGCACGAGCAGCTTCCATCCGTCCTCTTCTCGTTGGAGATGAGCTGGATGGAGATCGTGCAGCGCATGATCTGCGCCGAGGCGCGCATCGACACGCGGAAGATCCGGAGCGGCCAGATGCAAGAAGCCGAGTGGCGGCGCGTAAGTCAGGCCGTCGGGCGGCTCGCAGAGGCGCCGCTCTACGTGGACGACACGCCGTCCATCACGATGGGCGAGATCCGCGCGAAGTGCCGCCGGCTGAAGGCGAAAGAGGGCTCGCTCGGTCTGGTCGTCGTGGACTACATCCAGCTGATGCAGTCCACACGCCGCACGGAGAACCGCGTGCAGGAAGTCTCGGACATCTCGCGCGCGCTGAAGATCTTGGCGAAGGAGCTTGAGGTTCCGGTCGTTGCCGTATCGCAGCTGTCCCGTCAGCCCGAGCAAGGCGGCGGAGGCAAGCCGCGGCGGCCGCGCCTGGCCGACCTGCGTGAGTCCGGCGCGCTCGAACAAGACGCCGACGTGGTGATGTTCGTGTACCGCGAGGATTACTACGACCACGAGTCGGACAAGAAGGGCGAGGCCGAGATCATCGTGGAGAAGCACCGGAACGGGCCGACCGCAACGATCAACCTGGCCTTCCTCGGCCAGTACACGAAGTTCGAGAACCTGGCGCGCGCATAGCGGAACCACCGGCCGCTTCCCGGCGTCCAGAACGAGGCGCTCGGGCGGACGCCGAATGCGGCCGGCTCGGCAGGGGGTGGGTCGACGTCGAGCGACGTGAGGATGGCTCCCGCCGTTGCGGGGCCGGTCACTGCGGGTGCAGGCGCGACGGCCCAAGGCCAGAGCGTCGATTCGAACGCCCTTCCCGCAACTCCCGATCGCATCGAGCGCACGGCCGATATCACCGTCGAGGTGAAGAAGGGGTCATTCGACGCGCAGTGGACGACCGCGTTCAGGATCGCACAGCGGTTCAACGGGGAGATCATGAGCTCCACGCGCGGCGTCCCCTCCCCGCAACCGGTGCCGCTCGAGCAGAACCAAGCAACCGGAAGCGCCCGCCAGCCGGCCATCGGAGACATCACGATCAGGATCCCCGCGCAGAACTTCGTGAACGCGACGAACGCGTTGCGCGCGCTCGGCGTCGTCCGCGGCGACACGACGACGACCGAGGACGTAAGCCAGGAGTACGTCGATCTCCAGAGCAGGTTGCGTAACCTGCGTGCCGAGCAGAACGTGTTGCTCGCGCTGTTCGGTCACGCGAAGACGATCAAGGACACGCTTGCGGTGCAGGGTCAACTCTCGAACGTCGAAGGCCAGATCGAGCAGATCACCGGCCGAATCAAGTACCTGGACGCGCACACGCTGTTCAGCACCGTGACGGTTCACCTCCAGGAGCCCGGCGTGACGGTGATCGGGACCGTCCACGAGGGGCCGTCGCTCGGCGGCGCGTGGGAAACGGCGAAGACGGGTCTCGTGCGCCTCGCCGGCGCGGCGATGATCACCGCGCTCTGGGCGCTGCCGTTCGCGGTACTCGGGTTGATCGGCCTTGCCGTATGGCGCCGTGGGCGCGGCCCCGCGACCCAGGTCTAGCGCGCAACGGTTACAGTGAGGAAGCCCCGCCCGAGGGGCTTCTTCACTATGAGACCGCGCGCAGGCACTCTCGAGATCATCTGCTGCACGCTCGCGTGGGGGACGATCGGTTCGATCGTCAACCGGATCTCGCTCGCGTCATCGGTCATCGTTTTCTTCCGCCTCGCGATCGGTTTCGTCGTCGTGCTGGGGTGGCTTGCCGCGCGCAAGCGGCTCGGCGACCTCCGGCTGAACGCGCGCCCGGTCCTGCTGATCTCATCCGGGCTGGTGCTCGGCGTCCACTGGGCGCTGCTGTTCGCCGCGTACAAGCGGATCGGCGTCGACACGACGATCCTGATCGTGTTCATCGGCCCGGTGCTGTGGGCCGTCGCCGCGCCCTTCTTCCTCCGCGAGCGGCTGCGCGTGACCTCGCTCGGAGCGCTCGCCGTCGCGTTCGGCGGCATCGCGCTGATCTCGATCCCGAAGATCGGTACTGTCGACGGGCTCGGACTGGCCGCCGCATTCGGGAGCGCCGTCCTCTTCGCGGTCCTCATCTTGATGGGCAAGCTCCTGACCGAGCACTACGAGCCGGCAGCGATCGTCGTGTGGCAGCTCGGGGTGGCTGCGGTGCTCTTGTCCCCCGCGCTCGCCGGCGCCTCCGTGCGCCAGATCGGCCGTGGGCTCCCGCTCCTGCTCGTGCTGGGGATGGTGCATTCAGGGGTGCTCGGCATCGTCTTCTTCCATGCGGTGCGCGCGCTGCCGACCCAGGAGCTCGGTGTGCTGTTCTATCTGGAGCCGGCGTCGGCCGTGCTGTACGCGTGGTGGTGGCTATCTGAGAAGCCGACGGCCCTCACCCTCGCCGGAGGCGCGCTGATCGTCCTCGCGGGAATCGGTATCATCGTGGCCGATCGGGCGGTCGGTGGGCCGGGTGCGCTCCCCGAGCCGGTGATGCAGGAGGTTCCACGGTGATCCCGCTTCCAGAGATCTTGGCCGAGCTGGTGATGGCGCTCGGCGGCGCGCTCTTGGCTGCGAACGCGTGGGCCTTGTTGCGTCCGGTGGTGCGGCCGAGCTCGCCGGGGCCTGGGCGCGCGCCGGCGCGAAGCAAGGTGCTCATCAACATGGCGATCGGGCTCGTCGTGTTCGTGTGGGGCCTCGCGTCGTTCATCACGCGCGCGCACCACTGAGCTATACGGAGCGGATGAGGGGAATCGAACCCCCGTCTAGAGCTTGGGAAGCTCTCATTCTGCCATTGAACTACATCCGCGATGAGGCTCGGAGATACTAGCGGACGCGTTTCCCGCCCTTCATCTTCGGACCGTTCGCGCGCGCTTCGGCCCGTGAGCGTGCTGCGCGCGTCGCCTTGAAGTCCATGAAGAACCGCGAGGCCGTAGGGCCCCGCTGCCCTTGGTACTTGCCGGTCTTCCCGTAGGGCCGCTCGGCCGGCGATGTCATCTGGAAGACGCACAGCTGTCCGATCTTCATCCCCGGATAGATGGTGATCGGCAGGTTCGCAACGTTCGACAATTCGAGCGTGAGATGCGCCGACCACCCCGCGTCGACGAAGCCCGCAGTGGAGTGGATGAGCAAGCCGAGCCGCCCGAGCGAGCTCTTGCCTTCCAGCCGCGCGACGATCGAGTCGCCGAGCGTGACTTTCTCGAGCGTGCTGCCGAGGACGAACTCGCCCGGGTGAAGGATGAACGGCTCGTCGGGCGCGACCTCTCGGAGCGATGTGAGGTCTTCCATGGGCTTCCTGACGTCGATGAAGGGGTAGCGCGTGTTGTCGAAGACGCGGAACTGGTTGTCGACGTGGAGGTCGATGCTCGACGGTTGGATCATCGACGCGTCGAAGGGCTCGATGATGAGCGTGCGGTCGGTGATGGCGCGCCGGATCTCGCGGTCGGACAGGATCAAAGTGGGAGCTCCTCTCCGGGAA
>VAWS01000082.1:7555-14952 GCA_005884515.1 Actinomycetota bacterium | reverse complement strand
ACGAACTGGAGCGCTCGGATAAGAACACCGCGCTGGTCACGATGTGCTGCGGCGGGGCGATCGGCACCGCCACGATCCTGGAGAGGCTCTGATGGGAAACTCGCTGGATGGCAAGGTCGCGCTCGTCACGGGCGCGGGGCAAGGACTCGGGCGCGCGGAAGCGCTGTACCTGGCATCGGAAGGCGCAGCCGTCGTCGTGAACGACCTCGGGGCGACGGTCGAAGGTGAAGGCCGTCAGAGCGAGCCGGCGCAGAAGGTCGTCGATGAGATCAAGGCCGCGGATGGCAAAGCCGTCGCGCACGGCGGCGACGTCTCGAGCTTCGACGACGCGAAGGACATGATCGACCTCGCGGTCAAGGAGTTCGGCGATTTCCACATCCTGATCAACAACGCCGGCATCCTGCGCGACCGCATGATCTTCAACATCACCGAAGGCGAGTGGGACGCGGTCGTTAAGGTCCACCTCAAGGGCCACTTCAACACGATGCGTCACGCCTGCGCGTACTGGCGCGAGCAGTCGAAGCACTCGGGGCAGCCCGCGTACGGCCGCGTCGTGAACACGTCGAGTGAGGCGTTCCTGATGGGCTCGCCCGGACAGCCCAACTACGCCGCCGCGAAGGCCGGAATCGTCGGGCTCACGACGTCGACGGCGCAGGCGATGGCGAAGTACGGCGTCACGTCGAACGCGATCGCGCCACGCGCGGCCACGCGCATGACCGAGATGTTCGGCATGGACAAGGATGAGTTCGCGCCCGAGAACGTGGCGCCGCTCGTCGGCTTCCTCGCGTCGCCGGCGGCCGAGCGGATCAGCGGCCAAGTGTTCATCGTGTGGGGCAGCCAGGTGTCGCTGCTCGCACCGCTGCGCATCGAGGAGAAGTTCGAAACGAAGGGCCGATGGGACTACCCACGCTTGGCCGACGCGATGCAGCCGTACTTCGACAAGCGCGAGCCGGTTACAGACGGATTTATCGTCAAGTACTGAGCGCTTCATAGCGGGAGGGGTTCACATGGCGGCACCCCAAGGTGAGGCCCGGATGCTGATCGACGGCGAGCTCGTCGACGCCTCCGACGGCGCGACGTTCGACAACATCAATCCGGCGACCGAAGAGGTGCTCGGCGTCGCCGCGGACGCGACCATCGACGATGTGACGCGTGCCGTCGCTGCCGCGCGCCGCGCGTTCGACACGACGGACTGGTCGACCAACCGCGACCTGCGCGCGCGCTGCCTCGAGCAGCTGAAGGCGACGCTGGAGGAGGTGCGCGAGGAGCTCCGCCGGGTGATCGTCGCCGAGGCCGGCTCGCCGGTCGCCCTGACCTACGTGGCGCAACTGGACGAACCGATCAACGCGTTTGGCTTCTGGATCGACCTGGCGAAGACGTACGAGTTCGAGAAGGACCTGGGCCAGATCGTGTCGACCGGCCTTCCGAGCCGCGGCGTGGAAGTACGCGAGCCCATCGGCGTCGTCGGCGCGATCACCCCGTTCAACTTCCCCTTGATGCTCACGCTGAACAAGATCGGTCCCGCTCTCGCAGCAGGCTGCACGGTTGTGCACAAGGCTGCTCCGCAGACGCCGTGGTCTGCGTCGATCCTGGGGCGGCTCATTGCCGAGAAGACCGACTTCCCGCCCGGCGTCGTCAACATCCTCACATCGTCGCGCGATGAGATCGGCGCCGCGCTGGTGCGTCATCCCGACGTCGACATGATCACGTTCACCGGCTCGACGGCCACGGGCCGCTCGATCCTGGAAGGCGCGGCCAACACGGTGAAGCGCGTGCACCTCGAGCTCGGCGGCAAGTCCGCCGCGATCGTGCTGGACGACGCCGACATGATGATGGCTACCGGATTCCTCGCATCGATGGCGTGCGCGCACTCGGGCCAGGCGTGCGCGCGCCACACGCGCGCGCTGATCCCGCGGTCGAAATACGACGAGGTGACCGGCACCCTGAAAGGGCTGTTCCAGAGCCTCAGGGTCGGCGACCCGAACGACGCGCAGTTCCTGCACGGACCGCAGATCTCCTCCGAGCAGCGCGACATGGTGCTCCAGCAGATCGACCGCGCGGTGAGTGAAGGTGCGACGGTCGCGGCTGGCGGCGGCAAGCCCGACTACATGGACCGCGGCTATTGGGTCGAGCCGACGCTGCTTCTCGACGTCGACCCGAAGTCGCTCACCGCGACGGAAGAGATCTTCGGCCCGGTTCTGGCCGTGATCCCCTACGACGATGACGACGAAGCCGTGCGCATCGCGAACGATTCGATCTACGGCCTGTCCGGCGGCGTCTGGTCGCAGGACGAGCAGCGTGCGCTGTCGGTCGCGCGCCGCATCCGCGCCGGCACCATTTCGATCAACCTCAGCATGTTCGTACATCCGAGCTGGCCGTTCGGCGGCTACAAGCAAAGCGGCCAGGGTCGCGAGGGCGGCGTGCAAGGGTTCGAAGAGTTCCTCGAGACGAAAGTCGTTTCGCTCCCCGGCGGGTAAGGCGATGACATCGGATCTTCGGCTCGGTCTGACGCTCGGCTACTGGGGGCCGCAGCCGCCCGAGGACGCCATCGAATTAGCGAAGATCGCCGAACGGTTCGGGTATGACTCCGTCTGGACCGCCGAAGCGTACGGCAGCGACGTCTTCACGCCGCTCGCATGGGTCGGCGCGCACACGAAGACGATCAAGCTCGGCACCGGCATCGTGCAGATCAGCGCGCGCACACCGGTGGCGACGGCGATGCACGCGATGACGTTGGATCACCTGTCGGGCGGGCGTTTGTTGCTGGGTTTGGGCGTGAGCGGTCCGCAGGTCGTGGAGGGATGGTACGGACAGCCGTTCCCCAAGCCGCTCGCGCGAACACGTGAATACGTGGAGGTCATCCGCAAGGTTTTGCGGCGTGAAGAGCCGGTGACGAACGACGGCGAGCACTACCCGCTCCCCTATCCCGGCGGGACCGGGCTCGGGAAGTCGCTCAAGTCGATCGTGCACCCGTTGCGCGCGGACATCCCGATCTATCTGGCGGCCGAAGGGCAGAAGAACGTCGCATTGGCCATAGAGATCGCCAACGGGTGGATGCCGATCTTCTACTCGCCGTATAAGACCGAGGTGTACGAGCAGGCGTTGTCGGGCGCGCCGAAAGGCTTCGATATCCCGTGCGTCGTGTCGGTTGTGCTGACCGACGACGTCGCCGCCGGCCTTACGATGCTCAAGTGGGCGATGGCCCTGTACATCGGCGGCATGGGCGCGCGCGAGAAGAACTTCCACTTCGACGTCGTCGGACGCATGGGGTACGCGGACGAAGCGAAGACGGTCCAGGACCTGTACCTCGACGGCCGCAAGCAAGAGGCGGCGGAGGCCGTGCCCGACGAGCTCGTTGACGAGATCTCATTGGTCGGCCCGGCGTCGCGCATCCGCGAGCGCATGGAGGCGTGGATCAAGAGCCCGGTCACGACGTTGATCACGGGCACGCGCGATCCGGCGGCGCTGAAGGTTCTAGCCGATATCCTCGGCTAGATGGATCTGACGTATACGCCGGCACAGGCAGAATTCCGCGCGTCATTGCGTGCGTGGCTTGCGTCGAACGCGCCCCACGATCTCGCGTCGCTCGGAACACGTGAAGGGTTCGAGCAGCATCGCGCCTGGGAGCGCGCGCTGTTCGACGCGGGCTACGCAGGGATCTCGTGGCCCTCCGAGTACGGCGGACGTTCGCTGGATGCGGTGAGCCAGGCGATCTTCGAGGAGGAGTACCTCCTCGCCGATGGGCCGGAGCGCGTCAACGTCGTCGGCGAGAAGCTGATGGGCCGCACGCTGATGAAGCACGGAACCGACGAGCAGCGCGCGCGCTGGCTGCCGCGGATCCTGTCGGCGGAAGACGTGTGGTCGCAGGGGTTCAGCGAGCCGGAGGCGGGAAGCGATCTCGCCAACGTGCAGACGAAGGCTTTGCGCGAGGGCGACGAGTGGATCGTCGACGGCCAGAAGATCTGGACGTCGTACGGCGCGTTCGCAGACTGGATCTTCGTGCTGGTGCGGACCGATCCGAACGCCGAGCGGCATCGTGGGCTCTCCTTCGTGGCGGTCGACATGCGCTCTCCCGGTGTCGAAGCTCGGCCCATCGTTCAATTGGACGGTCACGCTGGGTTCGCAGAAGTTTTCTTCACCGCAGTGCGCGTGCCCGTCTCGCAGACGATCGGCGAGGTGAACGACGGATGGTCGGTCGCCTTGTCGACGCTCGGGTTCGAACGTGATGCGCCTGCGCGACCGGCTGCTCGATATGAACGGGATCTTCGAGAGCTGATCGCGGTTGCGCGCGCGCGCGACGTGTGGGACGACCCGGCCGTGCGGGATGCGATCGGCGGGCTGGCAGCGCGCGTCGAGACCTATCGGTTGCACACGCTCCGGACCCTGACGCGACTGCAGAGCGGCGAGTCGATCGGCGCCGACGCGAGCGTGACCAAGCTGCTGTGGAGCGAGCTCGAGCGTGACATCTTCGAGTACGGGATGATGGCGCTTGGTCCGTACGCTGGCGCGTTGTCCGACACGCCGGCCGCTGCGTCGTTCGACAACCGCTACTGGTACGCGCGCGCGGCCACGATCTACGCCGGCACGAGCGAGATCCAGAACAACATCGTCGCCGAGCGCATCTTAGGACTGCCGCGGTGATCGACTTCGAGTTCACCGACGAGCAGCGCGCACTGCGCGACGTCGCGCGCGACCTCTTTGCGAAGCAGTCGCAGCCGTCTTTGATCCGCGAGCGGTGGAAGGGCGAGCGTGATCCCAAGCTGTGGCGCGCGCTGGCCGAGGTCGGCCTGCTCGGCGTGATCGTGCCGGAGCAGTTCGGCGGTAGCAGCGGAGACGAGATCGACCTGGCGCTGGTGCTGGAGGAGGCTGGGCGGGCTGCGTTGCCCGAGCCGTTCGTCGAGACCGTTGTGGCATCGCGATTGATCGAGCTCCACGGTGATGACGTGCTTAGCGAGAGTTGGTTGCCGCGAATCGCACAAGGAGACGTTGTCGCGACTATCGGCCTTGAAACCGATCCCTTCGTTGCCTATGCAGACGTAGCCGATCTCGTCCTGTTGATCGATACGAGCGGCGCGCGCCTCCTGACGCGAGACGACGTCAAAGCAAAGCCTGTACGAAGCCAGGACCCCGCCAGGCCGCTCTTTGCCGTCGAGTCGAAACGCGGTGAGCGACTCAATCTGACAACTCCTAGTCTCCGCGCTGCAGCCGCCATCGCCTCCGTGCAGCTCGGCATTGCGCGCAGGCTGCTCGAGATGACTGTGGACTACGTGAAAGACCGCAAGCAATTCGGCAAGCCGGTCGGCTCGTTCCAAGCCGTGAAGCACAAGCTCGCGCGCGTGCACACCGCGATCGAAGACGCGCGCCCTGCGGCCTGGTACGCCGCGTATGCGTTCGCGCGCGACCTGCCGGAAGCTGCGCGCGCGGCTTCGGTGGCGAAGGTTGTGGCGTCGCGCGCAGAGGCCTTGGCCAACGCCGAGGCTCTCCAGTGTCACGGCGGCATCGGCTTCACCTGGGAGCACGACCTCCACATCTGGCTGAAGCGCGGGCTGGCGCTGCAGCCGGCCTTCGGGACGCCGGCCGAGCACCGTGCGATGCTTGCACGCGAGGAGGCCGCCGATGCCTGATGCACCACTCCCACACGATCTGTTGAAGGGGAAGATCGTTCTCGTCACCGCTGCGGCGGGCGCAGGCATCGGCCTTGCAACGGCGAAACGCTGCATCGAGGAAGGCGCCACCGTCGTCATCAGCGACAAGCACGAGCGGCGTCTCGAAGAGACCGCATCGGAGCTCGGCGTGCTCGGCATCCCCGCGGACGTGACGCAGGAGACCGACGTCCAACGCTTGTTCGACGCGGCCGTCGCCGAGTACGGCCGCATCGACGTCGCGGTGAACAACGCCGGCCTCGGCGGGACGGCGAACATCATCGACATGACCGACGTGCAGTGGAACATCGTTTTGGATGTCACGTTGAACGGGACGTTCCGCTGTACGCGCGCGGCGCTGCGCCACATGATCCCACGTGGCAGCGGTGTGATCGTGAACATCTCGAGCGTCCTCGGGTGGCGCGCGCAGGCAGGCCAAGCGCACTACGCGGCGGCGAAGGCCGGCGTGATGGCGCTGACGCGCGCGGCGGCGATGGAGGCTGCTCCGGCGAACGTGCGCGTGAACGCGGTAGCGCCGTCGCTGGCGATGCACCCGTTCCTGGAGAAGGTGATGGACCCCGGCGAGCTCGAGCATCTGGTGACGCTGGAAGCGTTCGGGCGATCGGCGGAGACGTGGGAAGTCGCGAACGTGATCGTGTTCCTGGCGAGCGACTACTCGAGCTACATGACGGGCGAGATCGTCAGCGTGAGCAGCCAGCACCCGTAGGGATGCCCGGGACACTCGGTCTCCGCGGGTCACAAGACGCTACCTCCAAACTCTCGCTGCACGGGCTCGATCTGCGTGACCGCGGTGTTGTCACCAGAGCATGAAATAAGCGCAACTCGTAACAACACCTTGGGTTAGCGCGCGCGCCGCTTCTCGCGAAGCAACTCTCGTTCGAGCGCCCCCGCCAGCCACTCCTCGAACCGTTCTTTGCTCCATCCGCGCCGGTTCACGAGCATGTCGTAATGCACCGCATCGTTGAGCGTCCACACGATGTCCGCCGCGGAACTCTCGTCCAAGCCGTCCCGCAGTGGTTCGCGCGCGCGCAGGTCTGCGACAATCGTGTCGGCACCGCGCCGGCGATCGGCGTTGATCTTCCGCCACAACGCCCCGACCTCCGAGTCCGAGTGCGAGGCTGCTCGGACGACTTCGTGGAGGGCGGCAAGACGGACATAGATGTCGGTGACCAAGCCGGCGTAGCCGCGCAGGTACGAGCGCGCGTCGGGAGCCGCGCGCACCTCACGGCTGCGGGGCCTCTCGACGAGCCGGATCTCTTCGTCGTCTCCCCCGACTGCGAAGTCGTACGCCAGCTTCAGAAGGTCGCCTTTCCCGCCCACGGCGAAGACGGTGGCCCGACACACTCCGGCCTTGGCCGCGATCTCGTCAGCGGAAGTCCCCGCGTAGCCCTCGCGGACGAACAGGCGCGCCGCAGCGTCGACGACCGCGCGCCTGGTAGCGCGCGCTTGCTCCTGCCTTCGGGAGGCGTCGTACGGCCGCTTGGCGCGCGCTTGACTTTTCATCAGACTGAGAGTCTAATCAAATTATGAGGCGAGTGCAGCGTCCCCGACACAACTTCGGAGGGAGGGGGGCCAGATGATCCTCTTGGCAGGCGGTTCTGGAACCTTGGGGCGGTTTCTGATTCCGATGCTTTCGAAGCACGAACCGGTGAGGGTGCTCACGCGGTCGCCCGACCGGACCGCTGATCGAACGGGCGACAACGTCGAGGTTGCGATCGGGAACGTGTCCGATCC
>VAWS01000082.1:0-7528 GCA_005884515.1 Actinomycetota bacterium | reverse complement strand
CTACTGTCGATCCTCGGTGTCTCCCCCGAGCATCCGATGGAGCTCTTTCGCATGAAGTGGGAGGCGGAGGAAGAGCTTCGGCGCAGCGAAATCTCGTGGAGCGTCGTCAGGCCGACCGCTTACATGGAGACATGGGTCGGGATCTTGGCCGCGCCTCTTTTGAACGACCGCCCCGCGATGGTGTTCGGCCGCGGCACCAACCCGATCAACTTCATCTCTGCGGCCGATGTCGCGCACGCGGTCGACAGCGCCTCGGTCGAACGGCGCGAGGGTGGGATCGCCGAGATCGGTGGTCCCGACGACCTCGGGATGAAGGATCTCGTCGAAACGTTCCGATCGGTTACCGGCAAGCAGGGGTCGACACGCCGGATCCCTCGGCCGATGTTACGGCTCATGTCGGTTGCGGCACGACCGTTCAATGCCGTGCTCGCGCGCCAAGCCGGGGCAGCGCTCGTGATGGATACGCGGGACATGACACTAGCCGGTTCGCTCACGACTTCCCGCGCGATCGCTCCGTCGACCAGCCTGACCGAGATGCTGAAGCGCGACTACGCCGGCTAGCGCGCCCCGTCCGTGTAGCCGGTGAAGCCCGTCGGCGCGTGCGGCCCGAGTACCAGCTGCTCCAGGCACCCGATCCCCACTTCGTCGCCGCAGCGCGCGCGCACAAGCTGCTCGACATGGAACGTCGTCGGATCGAGCGGGTCGAGCTCATCGACCTTCCACACGTCGGTGCCTTCCGCGTACTCGCCACGGTCGTACCCGTGCAGCCAGTTGGGGTTGAGGTAACCGAGACCTTTGAGCGGGAAGCTCAGGATGGGTTCAAGGATCAACTCATCCGACGGCGAACCGTGATAGGTCTGCGTGAACTGCGCGCGCGAGATGCGGCGCGTGCCCGGCTCGAAGACGATGTCGTACGCGGCGCTCTCGGCATGTCTCACGCGAACGTCCGGACCCCACAGCGGGTCGCCGGCGTTAAGCACGGGCACGCTGTCGGCGCTCGTGTACCAGCGGTGCCCGTCGGGGAACTCGAACAGCATCGCGTGCGTGCAGCGGTTCTCGAAGTGCAGGACGGACCACAGATAGAAGACACCGCCCCCGACCAACGCGTTCAAACCGGGAACCGGCTCCCCCACCGGCCGGATGCCCCACGAGCGGTCCTTCATCCCGCGCGACGTGTCGCGTACGTCGATGCGCTCACCTTCGACGTCGATCGTGCCGGTCCAAGATCCGAACTGCACCAGGCGCGTCACGTCCATCACCGTCCGGGGGCCTTGCATCAGCACTTGGCTCGGCTCTTCGATCGCGGCGGTGCGGGGGTTCCACGTCAGGTCGGCGGTAACGCCCAGGTGTGCGGCGTCAACGCGCACGCGGCTCTGCGCCAAAGGCTGCACCACCTCAACCGAGATCGGGCCGATCTTTGACGGACGATCCAGCGGGAGATGGCCGCTCGCAAAGACGGAATGCTGCACGCCGTTCCGCACCACCGAGAACGCGCCGTCGATCACTCCGCGGTTCGGGTAGATCCCCAGGGCCACGCCGAAGTAGAACTCGCCATTGGGGTCGAAGCCGTTGAAGAAGTAGCGGTCGTAGTGGTTGGGATCGCCGCTCACCGGCGTCGCGACCGGCATCGCCGTCTGGTGCACCGGATAGTCGTCCCACGGAGTGATCATGCGCGCCCCTCCTCGTCGAGCATGCGTCCCACGAACTGGATCGCGAAGCTGTCTTGGTCGAACCCTTCGGCGTCGGTGATCAGCTGCCCGAGCCGCATCAATACCGCCGCGAACGTCACCGCGACCCACATCTGCCACCACTCGAGATGCTTCACCGAACGCCCGGATAACTCTTCATATCGAGCGGCCGTCTCGTCGCGCCCCGGGAAGCCGGGAAGGCGCGCGACGTTCAGACCTTCGCTGAGGACGCGGTCGAGGTAGATCCACCACGCGAGATCCATCTCGGGATCGCCGATCGTGACCATCTCCCAGTCGAGCACGGCGACGCAGTTGCCGTCGTGGAAGATCTGATTCGCGAGGCGGCAGTCGCCCCAACACAGCGCCGGGTCGTCGGTCGAGGGCGGCTCGTTCTTCGCGAGCCACGCGAGACCATCGGCGACGAGCTTCGGTGGGTTCGGTGTGATCCATGCGAGGTAATCCTGGAGCCAGCGGCGCTGGCGGTCGGCGCCCGGTTGTCCGGGGCCGCGATCCAAAGGCTGCAGACCGAGCGCGCGCCAGTCCGCCTTGTGGATCTTTGTTGCGGCTTCGAGGCCGCTCCACCACATCTGTTCTTGAACGGCAGGCTCTTCGCCGGCCGGCCAGCCGCCGAACGCGTATGGGGGGTTGTCGCTCGGGATGCGGCCGTCGACCTGCTCGACGACGTAGAACGGCACAGCGAAGTAGCGCGCGTCTTCCTCGTAGCCGAAGGTGCGCGCCATCGGCACGTCGGTGAGGTTCGCCAGCGCGTCGATCGCGCGGTACTCGTTCGCGAACTCGAAGCTGTTGAAGACGCTGTGACCGGTCGGCTTGAGGCGCGCGACCAGACGCTGCTCGCCGTCGGCCCAGTGCGCGCGGAACAAGAACGTCTCGCCGGAGTAGCCGGTCGAGGCCGGCATCGCGAGGTCGGTGATCTCGACTGCGGCGTTGCGCGCGATGCGGCCGGAGGTCCAGTCGGCCAGGCGCGCGCGGACTTCATCCAGGTCTCGATCAACCGGGCGCGCCATCGTGCGCCGAAGGGTAGCTGGTACCCATCAGGTTCCGCATATGAGCCCAAGCAGGTACCACATCGGCCATTGGCCGGCCGAGGGCCGCTCGACCAGGCAAAACGCGATAGGTTGCCCCCAAAACTAGAACGTGTTCTTGACCGAGCAACCCCCGCCCGCATACGCTTTGGCCCTCGTTCGAGAGGAGCTCACGCCCATGGAATTCGGCCTCTTCCTTCAGGGTCACGTCCCCAACAAGCGCGTCGCTGAAAACCCGGACTACGAGCACGTCAGCTTCATGAACGACGTCGCGCTCGCCAAGGAGGCCGACCGCTCCGGCTTCAAGTACGTGTGGGTTTCCGAGCATCACTTCCTCGATGAGTACTCGCACCTCTCGGCGTCGGAGACGTTCCTCGCCTACCTCGCGGGCCAGACCGAGCGCATCCACCTCGGCTCCGCGATCTGGAACATCTCGCCGCCGGTGAACCACCCGGTGCGCGTCGCCGAGCGTGTCGCGATGATGGACCACCTTTCGCAAGGCCGCTTCGAGTTCGGCATGGGACGCGGCGCCGGCAGCCACGAAGTCACCGGCTTCATGATCAGCGGCAACGACGCGACGAAACCGATGTTCGAGGAGGTCGTGCGCGAGTTCCCGAAGATGTGGCGCCAGACCGACTACTCGTTCGACGGCGAGTACTTCAAGGTCCCCACGCGCAACGTGCTGCCGAAGCCGTGGAAGAAGCCGCATCCACCGATGTGGCAAGCCGCAGGCAACCCACCGACGTACGAGAAGGCCGCGCGCTCGGGCTTCGGCGTGATCGGCTTCAACTTCAGCGCGGCGCCCGCGATGACGCCGCTCATCGAGACCTACAAGAAGGCGATCGGCGAGGCAGAGCCGATCGGCGACTTCGTCAACGACAACGACACGTTCCCGAAGCCGCAAGGCGTTCCCGACTGGCCGAAGACGCTCCCCGACCCGAACCTCGAGCAGGTCGAGAAGCGCATCAAGGACGGGTATCTGCTGTGCGGCGACCCCGACGAGGTCTACGAGCAGGTGAAGAAGTACGAATCGACGGGCGCCGACCAGATCGTGTTCGGGATGCCGGTCGACATGCCGGTCGAAGCGGCGCTCGAGTCGATCAACCTGTTCGGGAAGCACGTGCTGCCGAAGCTCGACAAGGACCCGATGCACCGCTCGTCGCGGATGCGCGACGCGGCGCCGGTCAAAGCGTAGCGACGCGCAGCGCGAAGACGACTGCGGCGCTCACGAGGGTCAGCCACAGCGATACGCGGATCACCTTCTCTTCGGGATAGAAGGCCGGCGATTGAACGCTGGCATAGACGAGCAGCCCTAACCCGACGCCGACGAGCACGAGCGTCGCCGGCGCGCGCGCATCCACGAACGTGGCGATCGCGGCCGCGATCAGGGCACCACCCGTCGTGAATTCCGCCGCGAGATAAAGCTGCATCACGCGCTGATCGAGCGCCACGCGTCCTACTGCGAGGCGTTGGACCCAGAAGCCAACGACGCCGATGCCGGCGCCCAGACAGAACAACGCGACGATCCAATCGCACCACTCCATCAGTGCAGCACCGCTGACGCGACGCGCGCACGATGCTCGTCGGGGTTGCCCCATGCAGCGTTCAACGCCCAGACACGTTTCATCCACACGTGAAGGTCATGCTCTTGCGTGTACCCGATCGCGCCGAGGGTTTGAAGCGCTGCCTTCGCGGCACCCGCCGCTGCCTCGCCGGCCATCGCCTTCGCCATCGAGACGTCACGTTCTATCGTTTCGTCCCTCCGACTCAGGGACCATGCCGCTCGATAGACGACGGGGCGCGCGAACTCGACGCGCAGCAAGGCGTCGGCGAGCTTGTGCTTGACGGCTTGGAAGGAGCCGATCGGCTTGCCGAACTGATGGCGCTCCTTGGCGTAGTCGGCGGCCATCTCGATACAGCGAGAGGCGAGGCCGAGAAGCTCGGCCGCGGCGCCCAGTGTGGCCCGGTTATCAGCCAGATCTCTGTCGGCTTCGAGGGCGGTTCCGCTCTCGAGCCCGCCGGTTATCAGAAAGACCGGTCTCGCCGCATCGATCGTCTCGACCGGTTGCAGCGTCACAGCGTCTCGCCGCACCGAATAGAGCGCCCCGTCTCGTTCGATAACGATGACGTCGGCCACGTCCGCGTGCGCTGCGTACCTCGTTCCCACCGCCGCCGTCACGACCCCGTCGAGCGTTCCCCCTGCGATCATCGCCGCTTCGATCAGCGGTTCCGGCAGGGCTGCTCGGCCTGCTTCTTCGAGGATCGGCACCAAGTCGATCTCGGTCATGCCGCTCGCGAGCATGTCGATAACGCCCATCTCACGCAGCTTCGCCCACCGTTCGGCGGAGAACCCCGCGCGCGCGGCCTCCGGCGGACACTCCTTCTCCAGCAGCTCGCGCACGGTGCGCGCGAACAGCTGCTGGTCGGCGGTCGGCTGGAATCTCATGATCGCGGCAAGCCGAGCACGCGCTCGGCGACGATGTTGCGTTGGATCTCGTTCGTGCCGGCGTAGATCGGCCCGGCGAGAGAGAACACGAAGCCGTCGAGCCACGGTCCGTCCAACGGCGCATCTTCACCAAGAAGGCGCTGAGCCGTCTCGTGCATGTGCAGATCCATCTCGGACCACCACAGCTTGTTCAAGCTCGCTTCGGCGCCGATCGTTCCGCCCTCCATCAGCTTCGACACCGCCCAGAACGTCGCCAGCCGGTACGCGTCGGCGTTCATCCACGCGCGCGCAACGTCGTCCTGAAGCGCGACCGGCGAGCCGCGTTCTTTGAACAATTCGAGCAGCCGGTCGGCCGTCGCCATGAAACGTCCCGGTGAGCGCAACACGACGCCGCGCTCGAAGCCGGCCGTCGACATGGCGATCTTCCACCCGTCGCCTTCGGGGCCGAGCGTGTTCGCGACGGGCACGCGAACGTCGTCCAAGAACACTTCCGCGAAACCGGGTTCACCGTCGATCTGCGCGATCGGGCGCACGGTGACGCCGGGCGCATCCAACGGCACCAGGATGTAGCTCAGTCCGCGATGTCGTTCCGACGACGCATCAGAACGGAACAGACCGAACATCCAGTCCGCGTACACGCCCCGCGACGCCCACGTCTTCTGACCGTTCAACACCCATTCGTTTCCGTCGCGCGTAGCTCGGCTCGTCAACGACGCGAGATCGCTTCCTGCATTCGGCTCGGACCAACCCTGGCACCAGATCTCGTCGCACGACGCGATCGGAGGCAAGTAGCGTTGCTTCTGTTCTTCCGTTCCGAATTCGAGCAGCGTCGGCGCCAGTAAGAACAGTCCGTTCTGATTGAGACGACGCGGCGCGCCTGCGCGGTAGTACTCCTCTTCGAATATCAGCCACTCGATCAGCGTCGCCTCGCGTCCTCCGAACGCGCGCGGCCAGTTCACGGCCGACCACTCTGCGTCGTGGAGCCGCTTCTCCCAGGAGCGATGCTGCTCGAACCCGTCCGGCGTATCCATCGACGCGAGCGGACCCGGCGGATTTTGGCCGAACCAGGAGGCGCACTCATCGCGAAATGCCTGCTCCCGTGCGGTAAATGCGAGATCCATGGTGCCGGGAGTGTATCTGACGGACCGTCAGGTTCGAACCGCCCGAGTGCTTGCAAAAATAAGCAAATTACAGGCCGGGAAAAAATATTTTCCCGTGTGCGTTCGAGAAACCGCAGGAAACAAGGGTTTTTGGGCCCACCTCGATTTGGAGCTGGCGTTTGCACTCTGCTAACAAGGGGATGCCGCAAGGGACAAAACGCCCTAGTCGCGAAGCACCCGCTTCCCCAGTTCGGGTGCGCCCCACAGATCGGCGTGGGAGCGATTGCGGCTCCGCAGGAATGAACAGAACCGGCCGAAACAATGCCGCCCGGGTCGCCACGAGCGCCTCGGTGGGCCCGCATCCCCTGTCGGACGACCGAGGAGCTCGCTCATGAAGTTGAAGCTATTCGTTTCCCTGACCCTCGTCGCCGCGTGCGCCACCGCAGCTGCCTTGGGCGGCCGCGGCGCGGCAACGACGCCGACGGCGCAGACGTACAGCGATCAGTTGATCCGTGTGCAAGAGGTGCGCGCTGCGAAGATCGTCAAGCTGCCGGCGAAGCCGGCCGTGCATCGGGCACCGCGCCGCGCGCGCGTCGTTACGCGCGCAACGCGTAGCTACCGTCGTCCTGCACCCGTGTATCACTTCACCGGTGCGACTCACTACGGACGCGCGTCCTGGTACACGGGCGGTTACGGTGCATGCGGACACGCACTTCGTGGTTACTATGCCGCCTCGCGCACGCTTCCGTGCGGCACGCATGTTCTGGTTTCGTACGGCGGCCGCAGCGTCGTCGTCACGATCGAGGATCGCGGTCCACAGTCAACGCTTCGCGATCTCGATCTGTCCAAGTCGGCGTTTGCCGCGCTTGCGTCCACCTCCAAGGGCGTGATCTGGGTTCACTGGCGCGTGCAGTAACCGCTACAAGCTGGCGACGCGCGCTGCGAGAGCTTCGTCCATGGACGGATCTTCGTAGCGCGCGCCGCCCAGCATGCGGGTGACGTCCACCGCCGTCGCTTCGATCGACCGGAGCAGCCCGCCGAGCGTCTCCGGTTCGAGCTCGTCCCAGTGGCGCGACAGGAAAGACACGCCGCGCGTGAACGCACCTGTTGCGCGAACGAGCTCGTCGTACCCGGCCGTCCAGTCACCCTCTCGAGCCCGGTGCGACCACATCGCGACCGGCGCCGGCAGGGCCTCAACGTCTTCGAGTTCCACAGCTGCGATCATCGGAGCCTCCCTTCGACTGCCGACAA
>VAWS01000081.1 GCA_005884515.1 Actinomycetota bacterium | reverse complement strand
CAGCATGAGCTTCGGCTTCGTGCACAGCGCACGTCCCAGCTCCAGGAGACGCGCGTGTCCGACCGGCAGGTCGGCCGCACGCCGATCGCGCGCCCACTCCAAGTCAAGCGTCCGGAGCATCTCTTCGGCGATGCGCCCGCACCGCGCTTCTTCGCTGTGGCGACGCGGCAAGCTCAAGATGTCCGACACGATGTCGAGCCGGCTCTCGGCCGACTCGGCGGCGACCATCAGGTTGTCGAAGACGCTCATCCGGCCGAAGAGCTCGAGCTTCTGGAACGTCCGCCCGATGCCGAGACGCGCGCGCGCGGCGGCCGGCATGCCCGTGATGTCGCGGCCGTCGAGCGTGATCCGGCCACGCGTCGGCGTAAGGAATCCTCCGATCGCGTTGAAGAGGGTGGTCTTCCCGGCGCCGTTGGGACCGATCAGGCCGATGAAGCCGCCCTCGGGAACCTCGACCGTAGCGTCGTCGACCGCGGTGAGGCCCCCGAACCGGATCGTGACGCTCTGGGCGAGCAGTGTGCTCATTCTTGTCCTCCCGCGACGGGGAGCGGCTCGGATCTCGTTCGCGATCGGCGTGTCCGTCTCTCGTACAACCGCGTGATCGCGGCGCCTGCTCTTCGTAGCTCGCCGAACATACCCTCAGGGTTCTGCACGAGGGCGAGCGTGCAGCCGAGACCGAAGAGAACCAGTTGCCAGTTGTTGAGCCACGAGAGCAGCTGGTAGCCGGAGAGTTGACCGTAGATCCCGTAGAGCAACCCGCCGACGATCGCGCCGCCGACGCCGAAGATCCCACCGACGACCGCAACGGCCATGAAGAACAGCGAGAGGAATGGGATGAAGCTTCGATTGCCGGCCTGCTCGAGGACGAAACTTAGGAGAACACCGCCCATCCCCGCGATGAACGCCGACAAGCCGAAGATCAAGACCTTGTACTTCGTGACGGAGATGCCGAGTGAACGCGATCCTGTCTCGCTGTCTCGCATGCTCGCAAGCACGCGCCCCGTTCGGCCGGTACGGAGGTTCACAGCGATGAGCGCGAACGCGATGAGGAACATGAAGCCCAAGTAGAAAAGCGACGTCGGACCGTGGAATCCGGCCGGCCTCCCGATGTGGATGCCTCCTTCGCCACCGGAGATGGTCGGGTTCTGGAAGAACAGCGAATCGGCCATGAAGGCGAACGCGAGCGTCATCAGCGCCAAGTACAGACCGTGGACGCGGACCGCGATGAAGCCGATGATGTTGCCGGCGGGGACCGCCGCCAACGGACCGAGAACCATCGCGATCCACATCGGAAGATGCGCGCCCTGGACCAGGTGTGCGGTGGTGAACGCGGCGATCCCCATGAATGCCGTTTGACCGAACGAGATCTGGCCCGAGTACCCCGTCAAGATCACGAGAGAGATGAAGATGATCGCGTAGACGAACCCTTGATAGACGGCCGCCGTCCAGGAACCCGAGAAGAGGATCGGAACCAACGCGAGGAAGCCGAAGAAGAGCACCGTTACGAGGCCCCGTGTGTTCCTGGAGGCGCGCTGCATGACTTCCCGCGAGTGCACGATGAAGCTGGCGCCGGCTCCTGCCTGGCGAAGCGCGCGCGGAGCGAAGATCACGGCAAGCGTGATCATCAAGAACGGGAGCGAGTCCGAGATCCGTCCCCAGAACCCCCCGACCACCGCGGCACCCAATACGAACGCGATGATGAACGGGGGGAGGAGGTTCGGGTCGAGCAGCAACTTCGGCGCAAGCAAGATCCCCATGAGAGCTGCGAACGACGTGCCCAACGCCCAGGCGAGCCCGGATACGTACCCGGTGTTGATGCCCATGAGGCCGGCGACGGAGCGGTTGCTGACGACGGCGCGGACCGCGACGCCGATCCTCGTCCACCGCAACATCGCACCGAGGCCGAGGGCCGCGACGACGGCCACGATCAATACCCCTAGGTCATCTTTCGCGACAGCAGCGCCGCCCGGGAGGTGGAAGGCGACTCCCGCTGGGAACAGCGACGGCACGCTTTCCGTTGCGCCCTTCCAGATCAACTGCGCAATCCCGCGGAACAGCACGAACAAGCCCACGGTCGCGATGACGGAGATGATCTGCGGCTGACCTTCGAGTGGCCTGAACAGCTGCGTGTCGAGGATGACGCCGAGGATGGGGGCGACGATGAAGACCACGATCAACGCCGATAACCACACCGGGAGCCCCGCATTCACGGCAAGCGTCCAATGGATGTACGTCGTGAAGAGCGCCAGCGCGCCGTACCCGAAGTTCAGAACGCCCGACGTCTTGTAGGTCAGAACGAGCCCGGTCGACGCGAGCGCGTAAACGCTTCCGGAAACGATCCCAAGAATGAGCGTGCGGATGAAGATCTGCATCGCGCGCGCCCGGAGCTAGTCGCCGCCGCAGAGCTTGCAGGCCGCGTACCCAGAGGATGCGGCCTGCGCCGGCTCGAGCTCCTTGACGCCTTCCTTCCCTTCGAGGATCGGGCACCCCGCCACGTGGTAGCTGCGCCCGCCGGGCACGACGTACACGTGGTGCCCGTTCATCGAGAACGTGTCCGAGCGCACGCCGCGATCCGGCGTGCCCGAGCCAATCGCGGCGAGGGCCTGCGCGATCTCGCGACGGAACTCTTCGTTCGAGCGCTCCTGCGCGGCTCCGGCTGCCATGACGCCGGCGACGATGATCAATCCAAGCCCGAGCAGCCCTCCGGAGATCAAGTACGGGATCTGCTCGGTGAGGATGTTCGTGTGCGCCGCGCCGTACCAGCCGAGGATCACGAACACGACGCCGGCAGCCAGCAACGCGAACGTGATGAGCAAACGCGCGTTCTCGCGCAGAAACGCGCGCCAGTCGATGCGCCTGCGCGCGCGCTTGGGCTTCTCGGGGGCGGCCGGGGGCGAAGGCTGCTCGACCGACTCGTCGGCTACCGCGTCGTCCGCTTGGACGTCCTCAGCGGGTTCTGGCATGGCGTAAGGATGGTCCGTAGGCGAAGCCCAAGGCAATTACGAGTAAGCCCAGCCCGCCCCACAGCAACGCGACGGCGGGCAGGCGCGCGACGAGGCCGAAGAGGCGCAGCTGCTGGGTGCCGGCCACGGCCGGCGGGGAAGTGAGCGGCTGCGGAGGTATCGGGCCGCCGATGGGCGCGATGCTCGGCGCGGTGATCGGGCCGGTGCTGGGGGTGCACGTCGAGCAGCCGCTCGGCGTTGTGAGCGAAAGGCCGAGGCCGCCGACGGCGAATGCGTCCGTCGAGCCGAGCGTGAACGTTACGCGCGCTTCGCTGCCGATCCCCGGCAGGATGCCCGGGCCGAAGCAGATCGGCGCCGGGATACCGAAGTCGCTCAAGCACTGCGTTGGGATGCTGTTCACGATCTTGGCCAGCACCGGCGCGATCTCTTGGGGCACCGATACCGACGGCACGGTCGCATCGAGCGCGATCGTGAGGCCGCCGACCGACGACTCGCCGCTGGCGCCGTCGATGATGTTCGCCGGCGTCGCGGCAGCCAGTGTGATGCCGGCTTGCGCGAGCAGATCGTTGATCTGTTCGCTCAAGGCGAGGTTCTGATCGCGCGATAGCTGCGGGTCGTCCGAGTGGATCCCTTTGTTGTCGATCGAGATCTCATGGCGCGTTCCGTTCGCCTGCATGGTCGCGTTCGCGAACGTGAGCGTTCCCTGCGCAACGCCGGTCGTGCCGTCGGATGATGCGGCCGAGGTCGAGGTGAGGGTCCCGATCTTGAGGATCCCGCCGAGCAAGCTGATGTCCTTGAGCGTGGACGTCACGACGTTCTGAACGGACTTACCGAGTGCGGTTGCGTTGCTGCTCGTCGTCATGCTGCCGACCGACAGCACTTCGGCCGCCGCCCCGCCCGAGACGACGAACCGCGTCGTCTCGATGGACGCGCCGCCCACGCCTTCGAGTGCCTTTGCTCGGAGGTCGCCGCCTGTGATCGACGCGATCTGTGTGAGCGGGCTCGACGGCAGGCCGACGAGCGTGGTGTGCGCGTTGGTCTGGCAGCCGCCGCCGGCCGGGTAGTTCGCTTGCACCCACCCCTTGGTGATCGTGCTGCCGATCCCCGGGATGCCGCTGCCGCCGCAGCCGGCGAACCCGACGAGCAGCGATCCGGGGTACACCTGCGCGGCCAGCGCATGCGAAAGCCCACTGCCTTCCGACGTGATGTTCGTCCTCGTGTAGCTCGTTCCCATCTCCATCAGCGGGTCGAAGATGCTCGGCCTCAGGGTCAGCGTCGTGAGCACGCCTTGGGAGATCCCCGTCGCCTGGTAGATGGGAAGGGGCGTGTCGGCTGCGCGCGCAACCGTCATAGGGGCAAGGATCAAACAGACCGCGCCGAGCGCGGCTGCTGCTCCAGCCACCTTCTTCCTCATCGTCCTCTCCCTACTGCAACGAGCCCTGCGTGCTGCCGTCACGTTGCCCCATGTGTCCGTTTCTCAGCATTCGGTAAGAAGCGCCTTCTTGGCCGACATGTTCGGGAATTGGTTCTGGTGCGCGCACATGTATTTCTGCCAATCGACGAGGACGCTCTTGTCCCAGAAGTCGGGGCCACCGGGCGGACCCGACCTGTTGTTGGGCTGGAGCTCGACGAACTTGCCGTTGCGCACCTGGACGATCAAGTCTGCCGTGTAGATGTGGTGATCCGACGGCTTCGTCGGCACGATGAACCCGTTGGCGGAGTACTGCCCCATCGTGTCCAGCTGGTTGAAGAGGCACGCGCGGGTCAAGGCGTCGCCGCACTTCGCCGCCGCCGTCGCGAACAGGCCCGCTTCGCCCCATCCCGGAGCGCCGAAGCTCCCAGGCGGATGATGGTTGGGGTGGTAGCGGTTCAGCGCGTTTATGTACCGCTGGAGCTCGAACGTCCCGGGAGTCCACTGGCTCTGGGGCGTGTCGGTCAGCCGCTCGAGCGGAACCTGCGGCATCGGGATGTATGCGCCCTCGGTCGATCCGCCCGCGTCGGTGATGAACGACGGCAGGTAGGAGCTGAACGTCGGCGCGAAGACGGTGGGCTGGAACCCTTGGTCTCGCATCGCCTTCGCGAGCTTGATGTTCGAGTTGTTCTCCATCGTTGTGTAGACGGCGATGTTCCCGTTCCTCGGGTCGCAGTCGCCTTTCATCGCCACGACGTAGTTGGTGTAGTTGCTGTCGAGCACGCCCGAGGGCTGCTCGTGACAGATCTTCATCGCGCCGTTGGTCTGCTGCTCGATCGCGGACTCGAAGCCGTACGCCTCGAGGATCGAGACCTCGCTCTCCTTCAGCCAGAAGATCGCGATCTGCTTGATGTTGTGGAGCTTGTCCAAGTAGCCGGAGCCGTTCGCGTTGAGGCCGATCGTCGTGCGCTGCAGCTGACCGGGAGCGCCGTACGCGTAAGGATTCTCCGCGCGCGCCCACGACAGCGGGAACCCGATGTCCGGAACCTTGTACTGCTTCGACACCTGCGCGATGCCGCTGTCGTCCGGCGCCGAGACGCTGCCCACGAATGCGAAGATGTGGTCCTCGGTGACGAGCTTCGTTGCGACCTCTTTATCCGTCTGACCGTTGCCGTTGTCATCACGGATGAGCAGCTGAACCTTGCGGCCGCAGATCCCGCCGGCGTCGTTGACCGCGTCGAAGAACGAGTCCGACGCTTCGACGGCGCTGTCGAACTGCCCGGGGAGCGGACCGGTGAGTGCGGCGACAAGGCCGAGCTTGATCGTCGTCGCAGTGACGCCGGGAGCGGGCGAGGACTTCGCTTTGCACGCGGCGTTCACGATGCCCGGCGGCACCGTCGCCGCGGCGCTCGGACCCGCAGCCGGGCCGCCGACGCTGGGTCCCGTGCTCGGACCGAGCGATCCCGACGGGCCCACCGTTGGCACGACGGTCTGTCCGGGCAAGAGCTGACCCTGGCTCAGCGGCACGACGCGTGAGCCGCACGCCACCAGCACGAGTGCGATGACGGACGTGGATGCTGCGATCTTGGCGGTTGGTTTCACCCGGGACTCCTTCTCCCCAAGATTCAACACCGGCCAATGGAGTCCTGCCAGGTGTCGTTTCCCCTCAAACGTTGCCCTCGAGCAGCAGCGCACCTGCCATCAACCCGCCGCCGGCGGTCACCACACCCAGGCGCGCGTCCTTCACTTGGCGATCCCCGCACTCGCCGCGGAGCTGGCGCGCGCACTCGATGACGTGGCTGATCGCGTGCAGCCGCCCTCCGGAGAGGCTGCCGCCGTGTGTATTGGCCGGGATCGTCCCTCCGATCGCGACGTTTCCGTCCGCGATAAAGGGACCTCCCTCGCCTTTCGGACAGATGCCGAGGTCTTCGAGCCAGCAGAGCGCGAGCCACGAGAATCCGTCGTACAGCTCGGCGAGGTCGAGATCGTCGGGCTTCAAGCCGCTGCGGCGCCACAGGTTCTCGGCGCAATACTTAGACGCCATAAACGTTAAGTCTTCCCATTGATCCCAATCCGGGCGCGGACCGGTCGCGAACTCGCCAGCGAGCACCTTCACCGGTTTCGTCTTCAGGTCGCGCGCGCGCTCGAGCGTCGTGATCACGACCGCGCCGGCGCCGTCGACGGGGAAGTCGCAGTCGAGCAGCCGGAACGGCGTCGTCACGATGCGGCTCGCGAAGTAGTCGTCCAGCGTGATCGGAACGCGCAACGGCGCGTCGGGATTCATCGTCGCGTGGTGGCGGAACGTTACGGCGATCGAACCGAGCTGCTCTTCGGTCGTCCCGTACGTGTGCATGTGGCGGCGCGCCCACATGGCGAGCCACTGGCTCGTCATCGGATCGCCGAACGGCGCGCGGAACTGCATGTCGCCGGGAACGCGGAATCCGTAGCCGATCCCCGGAGGCCGCTCGCGGTTGCGCTTCACGGAGCGGAACGTGATCGCAACGTCGCACGCGCCACGCGCGACCGCGTGCGCCGCAGCGATCACCGGCGTGATCCCGGCGGGCATCCACCCGAAGAGATCTTCGAACCAATCGAGACGCGGGATGCCCAAGCTCTCGACGACGTAGAAGCACGGCACCGAGTCGCCCGCAGCCGGATACGTCGCCATGCCGTCGACGTCTTTCGGGGTCAGTCCGGCTTCGTTGAGAGCCGCCTTGCACGCGTCTAGCGTCAGCGCGCCCACGGTCGTGTCGAGCGCGCGCCCGATGGCCGAGTAGCCGGTCCCGCAGATCGCGACGTCGCGCATCATCGCTTCTTGAAGAGGGGCAGCCACACGTCTTCGGCTACCGGTTGAAACGTCACTTCGACCGGCATCCCGATGCGAACGTCTTCCGGCGGCACGTCGACGACGTTGGACACCATGCGCAGGCCGGCCTGCTCTTCCAGCTCCACGATCACGACGGCGAACGGCGCCGTGTACCCGGGTACGTCTTGATGCGTCACGGTGTACGAGTACACGGTCCCTCTGCCGCTCACCTGTTCCGGCTTCAGATCGCCGCTGCTGCAGTTCCAGCACGACGGCTTTGGGTAGTGGACCCACGTCTTGCAGGTCTGGCACCGCAAGATCTCGAGCTGCCTGCGCGCGGTCGCCTCCCAGAAGAACGCCGTTTCGGGGTCGGGGAGGGGGAGCGGCCGGTCGCTCATGCGTCCAGCCCCGCGAACAGCGCGCGCGCAACCAGATCCCGTCCACCGGCTGAGTCGCCGAACATCACCGAGGATGCCAGCGCGCGCCGGTAGTAAAGGTGCGCGTCGTGCTCCCAGGTCACGCCGATGCCCCCGTGGATCTGGATGTTCTCCGCCGCGCAACGCATGAGCGCGTCGTTGGCCGCGACCTTCGCGGTTGCCGCGGCAACGTGCGCGTTGCCGTCGCTCCCGTCGATCGCCGAGGCTGCGAAGTACACGGCGAGCCGCGCGGCTTCCACGGCGCGCAGCATGTCGGCGGCTTTGTGCTTGATCGCTTGGAAGCTGCCGATCGCGCGCCCGAACTGCTGACGGTCCTTCGCGTACTCGGTCGCCGATCCGAGTGCGGCCTCGGCGGTGCCGACCGACTCGGCCGCGACGGCCACGCACGCGACCGCCCGCAACGGCACCGGCTCGAGCTGCTCCTCGGCCGCGGTCGGCGAGATGTGCGCGAGCGGTCTCGTGAGATCCGCCGACTCGATCTCCTCCGCATCGAAGGACCGGACGATGCCCGGCTGCTGGAACCGCAGGATCGTGACGACGTCGGCAACCGCACCGCACGGCACCTGATTCAGATCCTCGGTTGCGGACGCGACTATCTCGCCGGACGCTAACGCCTGGGCAAGCTCCCGATCACCGCCTGCGCGCGCGAGCGCCAGCGCGGCGATCGAGTGCAGAAGGAACGGCCCCGGCAGCAGCGCGCGCCCCGCCTCCTCGAGCACGATGCACGTCTCGACCATGCTCGAGCCTTGGCCGCCGAGCGCTTCCGGGATGGCCACGCCGAGCAGCCCAAGTGAGGCCATCTCTTTCCAGAGCGCGGGATCGTGCGCACCGGGCATCGCGATCTGCGCGCGCACGTCGACGCGCTCCCCGAAGAACCGGCGCGCCTCTGCGCGGACGGTGTCCTGCTCGGGCGTGAAGGAGAAATTCACTCGTAGCTCCGGCGATCGTCGAGCCGCTTCGCGCCTTCGGCGATCGTTCCCGGCGCGACGGCGTCGACGTCCGCACGCAGGCGCACGTGATCGCGCAGCTCTTGGGTGATCTTGTCGAGCAGCCCTGCAGCCTCCGACCCCAGTTCAACCGCGACGCGGAAGTCGTCCGTGCCCTGCGCGTTCTTCTCGACGACCGCTTGCCATCGCTGCACCTCGGGGTGGCGGGCCATGACCTCCGCGATCTGATCGGGATACACGAACATCCCGCGGACCTTCGTCGACTCGTCGGCGCGGCCCGCGACGCGCGCGATCCGCGAGCCGGTTCGTCCGCATGGACACGGGTCGTCGCGCAGCACGACGAGGTCCGCATTCGCGAACCGGAGCAGCGGCCGGTTCGGGTTGGGCACCGTGGCGACGACTTCGCCCGGTTCGCCCGCCGGGACCGGCGCGCGCGTCTCGGGGTCGAGTACCTCGATGACCTGATCGGGATGCAGGTGCATACCCATTGCCGCCCAGCACTCGTACGCGGGGTACAAGCCGTCGGCGGAGCCGTAGATCTGGCGCACCATCGCGCCGGTGCGTTCCTGAAGCTCTGGCAGCTTCAAGAACGTCGGCGTCCCCACGTACCCCGTCACGGGGAGCTTCGCCAGGATCTCGACTTGGACCTCGGTGTTCTGGGGGCCGGCCGGCACGACGGCACAGCCCATCGCGATCAGCTGATCCTCCAAACCGAAGCCGCCGGGCGTGAGGTGGTAGCTGAACGTGTTGAGGACGATGTCGTTCTCGCGGAAGCCCATCGCATGGAACGCGTATGCGAGCGGCGTCTGCCCGCGCACCGGCGGCGGGTCGTCGCGCCGCTGCGCCGCGTAGAAGTGGGGGCCGGGCGAGACGAAGATGCGCTTCGCTTCGTGCAAGGGGAACGTGCCGAGGCCCGCGCGTGCAGTCATCGCCTCTTTCTTCATCGTGACCGGGATGCGCGTGAGGTCGTCGATGTCGCGGATGTCGTCCGGCTTCAGGCCGGCCTGCTCGAGCTTGCCGCGATAGAAGTCCGACGACTCCCAGCAGACTTCGACGGTCTTGCGCAGTAACTCGGTTTGGTGAGCGCGACGCGCGTCGTCGTCGAGCGCTTCGCTGTCGCTGGAAAGCCCCGCCTTGCGATCCACGGCCGCCAGGGTACTCAGTCGTGCCCGTCGCCGTTGGCCGTCACATCGCCGACGGCTTGGACGAGCGCCTTCCGATGCATCGCCGCGATCATCTCGCCGAGGGGGTCGGCGACCTTGGCGAGGAACTCGTCGAGGTCGATCTCTGTCAGGGGCCGCATCATCCGGACCATCTCGCGCGCCTCGACGCGCGCCAGCTCGGTGAGGTGCGTTCGGTACGCCTCGACGATGTCGGGACTACCGACGAACCCGCGCTCCGGCGTCGCGCCGGCTTCGAGGATGCGGACGAACGCAAGCACGATGCGCGCGTCGAGCGGCGAGTACACGACGCGACCGGCACGCTCGATCGGTTCGATCAACCCACCGGCCGCAAGGCCGTCGAGCATCGCCGGCTTCAGACCGGACCGTTCGATCAGCTCCGCACGGCTCAGCTCTCGTTCGCTGGCGAGCCGCAGGCCGTCGGCGATCGCGCGCGTGACGCCGGTGAAGCGTTCCGGGTCGATCGTGTCGACGGCCGCGTTCGGCATGCCGTTCAGCGTGTCGCGGATCGACGCGAGGGGCATGTGCGTCTTCTCTTGCAGCGTCTTCACGAGCTGCGCGCGGCGGACGAAGTCCTCGTCGTACCAGGCCGTGTTCCGGCCGGTCTTCGGGGGCTTCGGAAGCACGCCTTCGCGGATGTAGTGGTGGATCGTCGAGCGCGCCAAGCCGGTGCGCGCGCAGACGTCGCGCATGCGCAGCAGCTTCGATCCGTGCCCGGCCACGACGGCAGTTTCGTGAATCCGTTCAACGTTGAACAAATCTCAGGGCACCCGTAGCCTTCCAGGCCGTGCCGCGAAGGAAGGTCGTTATCGCAGGCGTCGCCGAGTCTCGTTTCGGCGAGGTCCCCGACGCGACCGCGTTGCAGCTACACCAGGAAGCCGCCGCGTTGGCGCTGGCCGACGCGGGATTGCAGCCATCCGACGTCGACGGCTTGTTCAGCTGCGGCGCAGACATCATGCATCCGCTGATCCTCGGCGAGTACCTGGGGATCAGGCCGGGCTACGCAGATGGGACGCAGGTCGGCGGCTCGTCGTGGGAGTTCTTCGTCCACCACGCCGTCGGAGCGATCGAGTCCGGTCTGTGCGACGTCGCGCTACTCGACTACGCGACGACCTCGCGCTCGGACGTGAAGCGCCGCATCCGCTCGGCCAACGTTGCGATCGACGCGCGCGGCCCTGCGCAGTTCGAGTCGGCCTACGGGCACACCGTGATCGGGCGGCACGCGATGGCGGCGACCCGGCACATGTATGAATTCGGAACCACGTCCGAGCAGCTTGCCGAGATCGCCGTGCAGACCCGATTCAATGCGTCGCACAACCCGCTGGCGATGTACCGCGATCCGATCACCGTTTCGGACGTCTTGGCGTCACGCGAGATCTGCTCGCCCCTGGATGAGCGAGTGGGAGGACTTCACGGAGTCGCCCGCGCGCCGGAGCGCCGAGCGCGCGTTCGGCATGGCCGGCGTGAAGCCGGACGACATCGACGTGCTGCAGGTCTACGACTCGTTCACGATCACGGTGCTGTTGACGTTGGAGGCGCTGGGGTTCTGCGCAAAGGGCGAAGGCGGCGCGTTCGTCGAAGGCGGCCGACTGCGGCTGGACGGCGCGCTGCCGACGAACACCGACGGCGGGGGCCTGTCGTCGAACCACCCCGGGATGCGCGGGCTGTTCCTGATCATCGAGGCGGTTCGGCAACTGCGGGGCGAGGCTTCTGGTCGCCAGGTCTCGGGTGCATCGGTGGCTGCCGTCAACGGAACCGGTGGTTGGTTCTCATCGACGGGCACGTTGGTGCTGGGGGTCGACTGATGCCGCAACTTCCGCGAACCGCGACATGGCACCTGCCCGTGGCCGACCTCGAAACCGCGCCCTACTGGGAGGCTACGGCGTCGGGACGATTGTTGATCAAGCACTGCGACGGGTGCGGGCGGGATTTCTTCTATCCACGTTCGCATTGCCCTCGGTGTTGGTCGTCTTCGACGTCGTGGAAGGAGGCGTCGGGGTCCGGTGTCGTCTACACGTTCACGATCGTGCGTCAGAACGACTTGCCACCGTTCAAGGAGCGGCTGCCGTACGTCGTGGCCATCGTCGAGCTCGATGAAGGTGTGCGGCTGACGTCCAACATCGAAGGGTGCGCGCCCGAGGATGTGCGATGCGGGATGAAGGTGCGCGTGGCGTTCAGGGAAGAGGCGCGCGACGAAGGCTCCATCTTTCTGCCGGTGTTCCGGCCGGCTTAGCTTGGGTGGTTGGCGCGGCGTTGTGCGCGCTCGTTGTCCGCAGTTCCCGTGCGTGTGCACTTCGCAATTTCCCGTTTCTCCCGGACTTTTCTTGTCACACGCACGTGTTAGATTCGCTTCATGTTCGTCAAGCAAGACACAACCTCCACGCGCGCGATCGCATCGGCGTTGCGCGACGCCGATGCTGCGATCGCACGGGCGATCGATCTGCTGGGTCGCACGGACATCGAGGCAGAGACCGGCGTATCTTCCGAGCTCTTCCTGACGCTCGAAGCAGGATGCACGGGCACCGACGCGCGCGTCCTGGCCAATGCCGCCGCGGCGTTGCGCGCGATGCCGTTTACCAAAGCGGCGTTCGATCTGGGCAAGCTTTCATGGGGCCAGGTGCGCGCGATCGTCTCCAGCGTTCGCTTCGTCTCGGCGGCTCATCGTGGCGTGATCGATACGCTCGTCTACGAGCACGCCGGCCGCGGCGGTGACCCGGACCGGTTGCTCGCGACGGTGGACGATGAGGTGGTCCGGATCCGGGCGGATCTTTCCGTCGCGCGCGAGGACCGCGCGATCGAACGGCGCTTCCTGACGGTGCAGGGGCGTCTGGACGGCAGCGCCACCTTCTACGGGGAAGCCGACGCCGAGTCCACCGCCACGATCCTGGAAGCCCTGGACGCTGCGGCCGACCGGCCGGTCGACCCCGATGCTGAGGATTCCCCGTCGCGCGCCCAGCAGCGCCTGGACGCTCTTGTCTCGATCAGCGAGGCCTTCCTCGGCGGTGGCACCACCGGCCGGCCCCGGCCACGGGTGCTTGCCACGATCGACGTGGATGCGTTCGCCCGGGATGCCCGGACCGAAAGCGCGCGCATCCTGTGGTCGCTGGCCGGCCGTCCTGCTCGGGTAACGCCGCTTGCGACCGAAACCCTCCTATGCGACGCAGCGATCGTCCCGGTGGTCTTCGACAGCGAGCGCCCGGTGGCCGTGGGCAACGCGACCTCGCCCATCACCTCCAAGCTCCGAACCGCTCTTGCCGCGCGCGACGGCGGCTGCCGGTTCCCCGGCTGCCGCGCGCCGGTCTCCTGGTGCGACGCGACGGCACCATCGAGTTCAGCCGCCCAGGCCGGACCTACTCGAGCACGCCGCGCGCGCGACCCTCACCGCGCGAGTAGAACCACTCGACCAAACCGCCCTTGAGGCGCGCGCACGCGCGCCCAAACGGCGTGGCCGCGCAAGACCCAACGCGGCGCGCGCAGTAGGCTCGCGGCATGACGGACCCCACCGGCGAAGTCACCGAGCTGCTCCAGAATCTCATCCGTAATCGGTGCGTGAACCAGGGCACCCCTGAATCCGGTGAAGAAGTCCGCAACGTCGATCTGTTGACGACATACCTCGAGGGAGCCGGCCTCGACATCCAACGGTACGAGCCACTTCCCGGACGCGTCAGTATGGTCTCGCGCATCGAGGGCAGCGACCCGCGCGCGCCGAGTCTGTGCCTGATGGGCCACATCGACGTGGTGCCGGTGAATCCGGACGGATGGGAGCGGGATCCCTTCGGCGGCGAGCTCGTCGACGGCGTGGTCTGGGGGCGCGGCGCGGTCGACATGCTCAACACCACATCGTCGATGGCGGTTGCCTTCAAGCACCTCGCGAAGCAAGGCTTCAAGCCGCGAGGCGACCTCGTGTTCTTCGCAGCGGCGGACGAAGAAGCCCTCGGTAAGCACGGCGCCCAGTGGATGACCGAGAACGAGCCCGACGCGGTGCGCACGGACTACTGCATCACCGAGTTCGGCGGGATGCGGTTCCCGATCCCGGCGGCCGGCGGACCGAAGCTGCCGGTCATGGTGGGAGAGAAAGGGACGTACTGGTGCACGATCCGCGTTCACGGAACCCCCGGCCACGCGAGCATGCCGCTTCGCACCGACAACGCACTTGTCACCGCCGCCGAAGTTGTCAGGCGCATCGCGGAGTTCCAGCCGAAGACCGAGATCCACGACGTGTGGCGCGCGTTCGTCGAGCGCATGCAGTTCCCGGAGGACATGGCGAAGGCGCTGCTCGACCCCGAGGCGTTCCAACAGCTGAGCGAGAACTTGCCGATCGGTCTCGCGCGCATGCTCAGCGCGTGCACGCACACCACGTTCGCCCCGACGATCATGCACGGCGGCGTGAAGACGAACGTCATCCCCGACACCGTCGACCTTCAGGTCGACATCCGTACGCTGCCCGGCTACTCGGGCGACGACGTGCGCGCGCAGCTCAAAGAGGCGCTCGGCGACCTTTCCGACAAAGTGACTATCGTCGCGGACAGCGACTCGCCCTCCAACGCGAGCAAGATGGACACGCCGTTGTGGGACACGCTCCGCAAGGTGACGCGCGCGCTCGTGCCCGACTCCGACACGGTCCCGTTCCTCATCGTCGGCGCGACCGATGCCCGCTTCATGCGCAACATCGGCGCCGTGTCGTACGGGTACGGGCTGCTCAGTGAGCGCATCCCGTTCAACGAGTTCGCGCAGATGTTCCACGGCGACAACGAACGCGTCGACCAGGAATCGCTCCGCCTTTCGACCGAGCTTTGGGAAGCGACCGCGATCGAGTTCCTCGCCGGCTAAGCGCGCCCGGCTAGTCGAGCACGGACGCCAGCGTGTCGCCGAAGCACCGCGACGGCAGCGGCGGCGGGTTGTACCGGTAGCCACCACCGCGCGCGCGGATCCCGACCGGCGCGTCGGAGCCGAACACGACGCGCGAGGGCCCAACGGCGGCAACCATGCGCTTGATCGTCCCTCGCGACACCAGCTGGGGCGCCGCAACGTCGAACAGCACGCGCGGTAGCCGCCACAGCCGCTCGAAGTGGGGGATGCCGGCGTGTGCCAGGATCAGCTTCAGCGACGGCACTCTTTCGAGCACCATCTCAACATCTTCGGGCGGACCGAAGCCGAGGTGCGTCAGGACGGGCAGACCCGCGGACGCCGCGCGCTCCAAGACCGGAAGCGCATCGGGCAAGCGGTACCGATGAAACCAGAGGTGCAGCTTCAGCCCGCGCGCGCCGCGCTCTATGCAGCGATCCAGCTCGTCGTGCGCGTCTTGCCCGAGCAGCGGGTTGACGAACGCGTACGGCAGGAACCGGCCGGGGTGCTCGCGCGCGGCTTGGAAGACGACTGCGTTATCCGGGCGCCGGTGCTGATGCATCGTGCTGCGCGCGATCCGGTAGATGGGCATCCTGAGCCGTGGAACTCGCATGCACGCGTGGAGGATCGGCGGCCCGAGCGGGTTGATCTTGCCGATCGGCTCTTGCGCGGCCCCGATCAGGACGGCCTGCGCGACCCCGGCCGCGTCCATCGCCGCGACGAGGCCATCGACGCCGAGCTCCGGCTCTACGTGAGCGTGCCCGTCGAGGATCACAAGAAGTCGGCTGCTCCTTCCGCAATCACGGGCACGTTGTTGGCGACCGCAGCTTCGAGCAGCGCCTCGATCGCATCCTCGATCGCGCCGATCGCATCTTCGGTCTCCATCCCGCTCGCCAACGCTCGTTGCATCGCAGGTCCGAAACCGGCAGGCGCGCCCGGGAGCTGCGGCGCGAAGCGGAGCGCGTGCCCGACGTTCTTGAAGACGAAGCGCGCGCGCAACCCCATCGCCAGGACTGCCCGCAGCGCACCTTCGGCGATCGCGAGCCGCGCCATCTCGTCGGAGTTCCCCGCGGCCGCTCGAGCTTTGTAGGCCCAAGACACGGCTTGCGCGATGTTCGCCGTCTCCGCACGAAGGAATTCGTCGTCCGCTTGCGCGGTCATCGCTTCCTCGTACGCCGC
>VAWS01000233.1:2208-5744 GCA_005884515.1 Actinomycetota bacterium | reverse complement strand
GCAGCGGCACGAGACCGGGAAGCCGCTTTCCCTCGAGGAACTCGAGCATCGCTCCCCCGCCGGTCGACGCGTGATCGACCTTGTCTGCGTAGCCGAACTTCTCGAGCGCGGCGATGCTGTCTCCGCCGCCGACGACCGAGAACGCGGGGCTGTCGGCGACCGCTTGTGCGATCGCGCGCGTGCCACCGGCGAACTCGTCGATCTCGGCAACCCCCATCGGCCCGTTCCACATGACCGTCTTCGCCGTCCGGATGTGCGTGGCATACGCGGCCGCGGTGTCGGGCCCGATGTCGTAGCCGGCCATGCCTTCCGGGATGCGGTCCGCTGCAACGACGTCGATCGTGGCGCCGGCGACCATCTCGTCGGCGACGATGATGTCGGTCGGAAGGACGAGCTTGTCGCCGGCCTTCTTCATGAGCCGCTTCACGTGGTCCACGTGATCCGGTTCCACCAAGCTCGTTCCGGCGCTCCGGCCCTGCGCGAGGAAGAACGTGAAGCACATCGCGCCGCCGATCAGCAGCCGGTCGACAACCTTCAGCAGGTTGTCGAGCACCCCGAGCTTGTCGCTAACCTTCGCTCCCCCGACCACGGCCACGTAGGGCCGATCGGGGTGTTCCAGCAGCTGCGTCAGAACGGTGATCTCCTTTTCGAGCAGCCTGCCCGCGGCCTTGGTCCGTATCTTTTTGGCCACGGCGTCAACGCTCGCGTGCGCGCGGTGGACGGCGCCGAAGGCGTCGTCGACGTAGACCGTGCCGAGGGTGGCCAGACGCGCCGCCCACTTTGCGTCGTTCTTCGTTTCGCCCGGCTCGAAGCGGACGTTCTCGAGCATCTGGACCGGGTTGTCGGTCGCATCCTCCGGCCGTTCGATCAGTGGCACCGCGTGGTCGAGCAACTCCGCCAGCCGGTCGGCGACGGGGATCAGCGAGTACTTCAGGTCGCGGGTCCCCTTCGGGCGGCCGAGGTGCGCGGTGACCACGATGCGCGCGGCGCCCTTGTCGAGGATCTCCTTGATCGTCGGGATCGATGCGCGGATGCGGAAGTCGTCGACGATCTCACCGTCGTCGATGGGAACGTTGAGGTCCGCGCGAAGCAAGACCTTCTTGTTCTTGACGTTGATGTCGTCGAGCGTTCTCAGCTTCATTCGGCCTGCAGCCTAACGGTGGGGCGCGCGCTGCTAGCAAACCGAACAGGCCGCCCCCAGAGGAGCGGCCTGTCGCGATCTGCGTGGCTATAGGCTGGACAGCCTCAACATCCGCTTACAACAAGCCAGCCTTCGTTGGTTCCAGTTAGGACGGTCGGCGTGGCGGTCCCGAAGAACGTAGTAGCTCCCGCGATACTGGCCACGTTCAGTGTTCCTGTCAGACAGATGTTGCTGTTGTACTGAACAAGACCGTTCTGCCCTTGGAGAGCTGTAATGGCCAGGTTCAACTTCAAAGCCGTCAGCTGAGCCAGGATCATCTGGTTTGCCGGTGTCGAGGTGCCGACATTGAAGATCGCATCGATGACAGCCTGTGTGAGCGGGTAGCTCGGCTGGTTGTACAGACTCGCGTTGTTGGTCTTCAGGTAATTAATGAGACTGGCGAGCTGCGCCGACGTGTAGTGGTTTCGCCAATTCTTCCAGAACCCGATCGTTCCGGGGTGGTACGTCTTCGTGTTTGTAAAGACGCACAAGATGTTGGCGTTGGTGCTTACCGTGACATTGAAGGGACCGGTCCCCGATCCACTGAAGACGACGGTGCCCGTGCCGCCATTCGTCTTGCAGGAGAGCGTTGAGGAATAGTTCGCCATGTTGGTTGCGCCCGCTGCCGTCTCGCTCACTTGATACGTGCCGGTGTCGAGGGTGAGCTTCGGCGTTAGGCCGCCATCTCCGATGTTCAGCGCGGACCCCAGTGTAAAGGTGCCGGTGCTGTCTTTGATGTAGAGGTTAAAACGGCCCACGTCGCTACTCGGCACCAGGGTCTTCTTCACCTGGATCGAGCCTTGGTTCCTGGTGTTGGCGAAGGTGCACACCACCACGTCGGCGGTGCCAACCGGCACCGAGCCTTGGTGCACCGCGTCGGTGCCGGCGGTGACCGCGACGGTTGCCTCGTCGCCGTCTTTGATCCCGTTGTTGGCGATGCCGGTGGTCCCGCCGTTGTCGTTGAAGCAGCTCAAGGTGGTGGCGTAGTTGGCAAAGCTCGTCGGCGAGTCGGCGGTCTCGGACACGTAGTAGGTGCCGGTGTCCACGGTCTTTTGATCGGTCGCGCCGTTGGCGCCGACCAAGGACTTGGAGGTGGTCTGCGATCCGCCCTCGGCGGTGCCGATGTGCAAGGTCACGTTGCCCTTGGTGCCCGACCAGCTCTTGACGAGCTGGATCGAGCCTTGGTTCCTGGTGTTGGTGAAGGTGCACACGATGACGTCGCCCGCGTTTACCTGGACGCTTTGGTTTGAGCCCACCGAGACCGTCGTCGCAGGGTTCGTCTTGTTGTTTATGCAGGCCAGCTGTGGCGTGTAATTGCTCAGCCCACCGCTTTCCGAGACATAGTAAAGCCCGGCCGTCTCACTCTTCGCGCCGGTCGTGAGAGGCGTGGCACCGGCAAGACCCGTCTGCTGTTGGGCGACCTCGTGGCCCCCGATCGATGTGCCGATGTTCAGCGTCGTCTGGCCCGCGGTCCCCGACCACACCTTGGTCAGCTCGATGGAACCCTTCGTAAGGCCGTTTTGGAAGGTGCAGGTGGCATTTTGAGCAGACGGAGAAGCCTCAGTCCCCGCAAAGACGGTCGCTGTGGCGCTGCTCCCGCTGAACGTGCAGTGACTCAACGTGCCGGCGGACACAAACGCGTACGTACCCGTCGTCGTATCAAGCTGCTCTTCGGTGATCGTGAAGTTCGTGGGCGTCGTATTGGTCGTTACGTTCGGGAAGAAGACCTGTCCGTTCGCGTCGGTAGGGTGGTCGCTACAGGTATCGCCGTTCAGCGAGAAGCAGAACTCGCCGGCGGCCGCAGTGTCCTCAAAAGTTCCGTTTCCGTCTCGGTCGATCTTCTTGTTCACAGTGATGTCTGGGAACTGAATCAGTTGGTTGGCCGGCAGGGGGACGTTTTGCTTGCCTGGGTTCCCGATGCCCCCTGCCGTCGCTGTAGCGACGTCCAGCCGGCTGTGCTGAGAGGATCCGTTGCAGTTGTCCGCCTCATCGGAGAGCGTCAGGTGGTAATTGATTGTGGCGTCCCCGGCAGCCGTGAAATCGATGTGTAGGTCCTGGACCCACTCCCCCGTCGTTAGGTCCTGGGTCGGCGGGCCCACCGTCGTCACGGTAGGGGTTGCGCCGGAGTTGTTTATGACTTCATCCGCTGGCCCGCCCGAGACGGTGCCCAACGCGAATGTGCTTTGGAAGAACAGGCACGTACCGTCATCGGCGGTGTAGCGAACCTGTAGGTCGCCATTGCCAGTACCGCTTGCGACCGCACCGAAACGGAAGTTGATCTGATCAAGGTCGCGATACGTGGTGATGTTTCCGCTCGTGTAGGTTCCGTCGCTGCGCTGACCTTCGTGCTGAGAGA
>VAWS01000233.1:0-2165 GCA_005884515.1 Actinomycetota bacterium | reverse complement strand
GCCGTTGTGCGATGAAGCGACGTCGGTCGAGTAACTCCACGTCGATCCGATGTCGTCGTTCACGAAGATGTGGACCGTTTCGTCGGCTACCCATCCCGCGCCAGTGAGGACAACAGTCGATCCCGGGTGATAGTCCGCTTGATCCGCAATGATGGTCGGAGAAGCGGAAGGCGACGGAGATGGCGAGACCGATGCTGTGTCTGAGGGGGAAGGAGTCGGACTTGGCGACGGAGACGCGCTTGGATCAGCACTGGGCGTCGGCGATGGAGAGGGCGATACGTCTGGGCTCGCCGAAGTGCTCGGAGATGGTGAAGGAGATGCACTCGGACCTGTATCAGCGATCGCAATCGATGCTTGCGATGTAACCGCTAGCGTAAGAAGAAGAGTTGCGAGCGCGCGCTTCCAGTCCCGACGCATCAAAGCCCCCATCACCCCTGCCCGGCACCATTACCGGGCAATGCTTTGCGTCGGTTTCGCCACTGACTCCCCGCCGGCCAAGGCGACCACATCACGACCGGCGGATCACAGTCCCGCTTGCAACAACGACAGTCCTACCTGCATGACTACTTTAGGTAGTCCCTATCCAGGGAGAATCCTGCCGGTAGGCCACTTTGCGTGGTGGGGACGACCTACGTCAAGTGGGACGATTGTCCTCGAATCGGACCGCGCAAACCCGGAGATAGGCGGCTTCCTCGGGCACGCGCGCACTGCGGCGCGTGCCGGTGCGATAGCGTTTGGCCTGGTCAGATCTGGCTACAGCTTCGAGCCGATCAGCTGCACCAAGTCCACCAGCCGGTTGGAGAATCCCCACTCGTTGTCGTACCAGCCGAGCGTCTTCACCAGGTTGCCGATCGCCATCGTGGAGAGCCCGTCGAGGATGCACGAGTGTGGGTCACCGACGATGTCGCTGGACACGATCGGGTCTTCCGTGTAGCGGAGGTAGCCCTTCAGCCTGCCTTCGCCGGCAGCCTTCTCGAACGCGGAGTTCACCTCGTCGACCGTCACATCGCGATCCAAGATGCACACGAGGTCGCTCACGCTCCCATCAGGCACTGGAACGCGAAGCGCGGTTCCGTCCAGCTTGCCCTTCAGCTCGGGGATCGCCAGGGATGTCGCCTTCGCCGCTCCTGTGGATGCCGGAACGATGTTCACCGCTGCGGCGCGGGCGCGCCGTAGGTCTCGGTGCACAAGGTCGAGCAGGTTCTGATCGTTCGTGTACGCGTGCACGGTCGTCAGGAATCCCTTTTCGATCCCGAACGAGTCCTTTAGAACCTTCGCCATCGGGACCACGGAGTTCGTCGTGCACGATGCATTCGAGATGATGTTGTGCTTCGCCGCGTCGTAGAGATCGTCGTTCACGCCCATGACGACGGTGATGTCTTCGCCCTTCGCAGGCGCGCTGATGATGACCTTCTTCGCTCCGGCCTCGATGTGCGCGCGCGCCTTTGATGCGTCGGTGAACAGTCCCGTCGACTCGATGACCACGTCGGCGCCGAGTTCCTTCCACGGCAACGCCGACGGATCGCGTTCCGCGCTTACCCGGAACGATTTCCCTCCGACCGAGATCTCGCCGTCGCTCGCCTGGATGTCGACGTCGAGGATCTTGTGCACCGAGTCGAACTTGAGCAGATGTGCGAGCGTTTTCGCGTCGGTGAGATCGTTGACGCCGACGATCTGGATGTCGGCGCCGCGCTTGAGGGATGCTCGAAGGAAGTTGCGTCCGATGCGGCCGAAACCGTTGATGCCAACCTTCACGCTCATGACGAAAGCCTCCTGTTGGAAGTTGTACCTCCAGCCTATCCGCGCGAGCGGGCCGGTTCGAACCCGGCCGCGCGCGCGATGCGTCGCAACCGGTCCGCGACCGCAGCCTTGGTGATCGGCGGCGAGCAGAGCCGGCCCAGCTCCTCGAGGCTCGCCTCCGGGTACGTTCGTCGCAGGTCCGCAACCTCGCGGAGCGCGGCCGGCAGCGTGCGAAGCCCGTGCATCTGATCGACTTCCTCGATCGCTGCCAGGTGCGTGACGGCTGCTCGAGCGAGCCGGCGCGCGTTCGCCGCGTCCGCGTTGGCAAGCCGCCCCGCCACCACGTGGACGGACTTCCAGACCGAGCCGGCCTCCCAGCGCAGGTACGACTCGTGCGCTCCCATCGCAGCCAGGACCGATCCGAT
>VAWS01000232.1 GCA_005884515.1 Actinomycetota bacterium | reverse complement strand
GTGGTCATCGACACGGTCGACGTTTCCCCTGAAGAGGCGGCTCAGCAGATCATCCTTCACCTCGAACAAGAGGGATACATCGGTCCGGTGGAGAACGACCAGGCGTAGGAGGATCCATGAGCGCGATCCAGATCCCGTCCGAGCTGATCGAGCTGCGCCAGTCGATCCGCGACTTCATCGAGCGCGAAGTCAAGCCGGTAGAAGCGAAGTACGCGCAAGAGTTGCGCTCGGCGGAGCGGGGCTCTCGTACCTCGGTCAAGTCCTGATCCACGAAGAGGTGTACCGGCACGGATCGTTCCTCGCGGCGCGCGGGGGTGTGCTGCCGTCGGTCGAGGGGCCGACGCCGATCTTCCGCGTGGCGTCTGAGGACCTTCGGCAGCGCTACCTGGAACCACTGATGCGCGCGGAGAAAGAGATGTGCTTCGCGCTGACCGAACCGGAGGCGGGTTCGGACGCGACGCAGATCCGCACGCGCGCGGAACAGAAGAACGGTGCGTACATCCTGAACGGTCGCAAGCACTTCATCACGCACGGCGCTGAAGCCGACTTCGCCGTCGTCTTCGCCGTTACCGACATGGAGAAGCGCGCGCGCGGCGGGATCACGGCGTTCATCGTCGAGAAGGGCTGGCCGGGGTTCGAAGTCACGCGCCTGGCGCGTACGGCGTCGACGGTCGACCTTCCCGCCGAGCTGACTTTTGACAACGTGGAAGTCCCCGCGGCGAACGTCCTGGGCGAAGAGGGTCAGGGCTTCTACGCCGCGATGCAGTGGATCAACGGCGGGCGGCTGCACATCGCGGCGTCGGCGCTCGGGATCGCGCAGCACCTGTTCGACAGCATGCTCGAATACGCTCGGACGCGCACGGCCTTCGGCCAACCGCTCGGTAAGAACCAGTACGTGCAGGGCTACGTGGTCGACTCGTGGTGCGAGCTCGAGAGCGCGCGCGGCTTGGTGTACGAGATGGCCTCCCGGATCGACGACGGCTCGGACGGAAGGCGCGAGGCGGCGGCGGCAAAGCTGGTGGCGACGGAGATGGTCGGGCGCGTCGCCGATCGGGCGATCCAGGTCTACGGCGGCAACGGGTTCATGACCGAGATGGGCATCGAGCGCTTCTGGCGCGAAGTGCGCGCGCAGCGGTTGTACGAAGGAACGAGCGAGATCCTCCGCACGAACATCGCGAAGACGCTGGGGCTGTAGGCTTAGTAGAGGCCCGCGCGCAATGCCTGCTCGACCTGATCGACGATCGCCTGAGGCCTTTTCAGGTCTTCCCACGTCACGTGGATGACTCTCCATCCGAGATTCGTCAACGCGTTACGTCTCTCCAAGTCTTGCTGCCACTGGGCGCGACCTGAGTGCCAGCGGTATCCGTCAGCTTCGACAGCGACTTTGGCCGCAGGAAACGCAAAGTCGACACGAGCGATCAGGTGTCCGGCAACGACGACGTTGTACTGAGCGACGAGACCGGGAAGCTTGGCCTTCCGCAGGATGCGCGCGACCTTGGTCTCAAGGACACTCTCTGGAACCGCACGAGTCAGGTCGCGCGAATCCAGTAGCGCGCCCAAATCAGCTACGCCTCGGCGTCGTCCAGCCTTCTCGAGCTGCCAGTGCAATCTGGAAACGGACGCGAGTCTTCGGCGAAGAGCGTCATCGACCGCCTCCTCAAGAAGCTCGGGAGCAACCGCCCCTGCGATGTCGAGGATCGTTCTTGAGAGGCTGGTGACCGGGATCGCGTTGACGAAGGTACGATCGTGGTCTGGGATTGGCTCTGTCCAGTGAACCTTGTAAGGCGGGTTCCTTCTTCTTCTCGCTCTGTCGGCTGAAATCTCAATCGGCGTTGTTGTTAGAAATCCCGGCAGCTGCCACAGAGAAGCAGCCGAGAGGTGGGACGCCAACGCATCAGGCCATAGTGAAAGACAAGCTGCCATCATCGTCGCGAATCGCGTCATTGGGCTTCCTTCGAGCACGAAGACGTCTCGATCAAGCCGGCGCCATCTAGCAGACTCCACCCGTCTTCTGATCGCGTCTTTCGATAGTCCAGCGGCGTGTGCCTGGGAACGTGAGAACACGCCATGCTGAGTGGCGGATAGCTCTGCGATCTGGCGATCTGGTGATCGAGGTGTGCACTCAGCGTCAAGAACGCGTCCCATCGCACACAACGATGCACGAAGGGGCGGGCGGGCGCGCCTGGCCGGGGCGGACTTGCGATGGTTGAGGCGAATCGATTGAAGTACCGGCCATGACCTCTCGCCTCGCAACCTTCATCACCCCCGGCGCCTCGTTGCAGAGCGCCGTCGA
>VAWS01000111.1 GCA_005884515.1 Actinomycetota bacterium | reverse complement strand
TGTTCGCGCAGCAGACGCTCCGCGAGGCGGTGGAGGTGGCGTTCACGGTCGATCGCGTACATCGTGAAGGCCGTGACGAGCCCGCTGAGCCCGATCGCCAGCAGCGCGCGCGAGGGCAGGAACGTGACCAGCGATGCCGGCGCCGTGCTTGTGGCGACGAAGATCAGGGCCCCCGCAAGCCCACAGATGATGACGAACGCAACCGCCCACAGCTGCCATTGCGCCCGAACGACGTCGTTCCGATCCCTCACTCGGATGCCTCCTCGTCCCAGGTGATGTATCGGCGGGGAAAAGGGGCTGGTTGAAGGGGAAACGGGGCCGCCGCGCGAGGCCGGCCGGAGGTAGCGGGGGCGGGCGCCTAGTCCCAAACGTCCATAGCCGACGAGCCCCGAATGGGCGGCTTTCGCGCGAGGGCTCGCTCGGGGCTAAAGCGGCCGGTAGTCGTGCCGATACTCGGGTCAGATGGCACGCAAGGACAAGCCGGAGGCAAGGGTGACGACGATACGGGCAACATGCCCAACGTGCGGTGAGGTTGAGCTCACGCCGGACGACATCGAGCTCCGCGTCTGCACGCACGCGCCGGCCTCCTACTACCAGTTCGTGTGCCCGCTGTGCACGGAAGAGATCCAGAAGCCGGCCGACGATCGGGTCGTCCAGCTGCTCATCTCCGGCGGCGTCCCGGCCACGGTCTGGGAGCTCCCTCAAGAGGTCCGTGAAGCCCACGAGGGCCCCGCGTTGACGACGGACGACCTCCTCGACTTCCACCTCTTGCTCGAGCAGCCCGACTGGTTCGAGAACCTTCTTCGGGTTTCGACCCGCTCCTGAGCCCGTTTCGGGCGCGTCACCCCCGCTCGGTAGGATGCCCGTGTCATGCTGGCGCTCGGCGTTCCCGCGTATCTCATCCTGACGTTCTTCCTGCTCTTCGCGATGGCCGTCGTGGTGACGTATGCGTTCTCCCTGGTTCGCCACGCGAAGTCGCTCGCGACCGAGGCGAAGAAGGCGGCAGAGCGGCTGAACGACGCAGCTCGCGACGTGGAATCGCAGGTGCAAGCGATGTCCGAGCGGACCAACGGTTTGGGCGGACGCCGCCCGCCGTCGGGTCGCCGGGGCCGGGTGTAGGATTTGCCTATGCTTGCTGAGATCGGCCCGTTGGAGATCGTCGGGATCGTCCTGCTCGTGATCATCCTGTTCGGGGCGAAGAAGCTGCCTGAGATCGGGAAGGGCCTCGGCAAAGGGCTCCGCGAGTTCCGAGACGCAACAAAGGGCTTGACCGACGACGAGAAGTCGCAGCCGGAGGACAAGCCCGCCGTCCCGCCCGCGAAAGATGACCGCGGGGCAGGACCGGCCGCCGGGGCCTAGCTCCGGACTTGTTCTCACGCGTTCGAGCACGCCTGCGACGCCGACGCACCGCTCCGGACGGCCGCATGTCGGTCATCGAGCATCTCGAGGAGCTCCGCTACCGGATCTTCGTCTGCCTCGGCGCGTACGTCGTCCTCGCGGTGGTCGCGTATTTCCTCTACAGGCCGATCCTGAACTTCATGCTTCACCCGTTGCACCATTCCGGCACGATCGGAACGATCAACGGCTCGAAGATCCAGGTGTACGTCGGGGGGATCGCGACCGGATTCATCTTGCGCATGAAGACGTCGGCGTTCGCGGGGCTCGTCTTCGCGCTCCCGATCATCCTGTATCAGCTGTGGCGCTTCGTCACCCCCGGTCTGGAGGCGAGGGAGCGGAAGTTCGCGATCCCGTTCGTGCTCTCCGCCGTCGGCCTGTTCGTCCTCGGCGGATACATCGCGTTCTTGATCCTTCCGCTGGGGATCCACTGGTTGCTGGGTTTCGTCGCTCCGGCTCAGCCGCTCATCCAGCTGACGGAGTACATGTCCTTCGTGTTCCTTTTGATCCTCGCGTTCGGGATCTCGTTCGAGTTTCCTCTGCTCCTTGTGTCCTTGGCCGGGGTCGGTATCCTCAGTTCTCGGCAGCTCAGCAAGGCCCGGCGAGCGGCCATCTTGATCGCATTCATCATCGCGGCGGTCGCGACCCCTTCCCAGGATCCGATCAGCCAGGTCGTGATGGCCGTCCCGCTGTATATCCTGTACGAGCTGTCGATCGTTGTTATCCGGTACGGCCTCAAGAGGTGATCGAGTGGCAACGAAGAGCAAGCCGCGCGCGAAAGGTGGCGCCGCACCGGGCGCTCCGAAGCCGAAGATAGAGCCGCGCAAGACCCCGCTCCTTCGCCGGGCGTGGTTCCGGCGCACGACGGCCATCGTGCTGGCAGTGCTCGCGCTGTGGATCGCCCTGTTCGTCTGGGGCCGCGTCTCGCGCTCGAGCGCGTTGCGCTCGTACGAGACCAAGCTCTTCAACGCAGGCCGTCCGTTCTTCCAAGACATCCAGCAGGGCGCGAACTCGATGCAGCAGGCGATCGCGAACTTCAAGCTGGGGACGATGAACGCGACGGCGTTGCGGGCCAATTCCGCCAAATGGGAGCAGGACTTCGGCGCGGCCGGCTTGGCGATCACGAAGCTGAAGCCGCCGAGCGAGCTGAAGGGCGCGCAATTCGATCTGCTCGTCGCCTTGGCCGACTACGTTGGCGTCGCGCGGTTCTACGTCGTCGTGCAGAAGCAGAGCGATCTCGCCGCTTCGATCCCCGCGAGTCTCAAAGCACAGAAGACCGCGGCGAGCAATCAGCTACAGCTGTTGGAGCAGCAGGTCGCGGATGCGCAATCGCGCGCCGACGCCACCTACACGCAGGCGATGGCGGCGATCAGCGACCTGGCTGCGAAGTGGCACGTTAAAGCGAAGAACCCCTTCCCGCCGGCGCCGGGTGTTATCCAGCCACCGGGCACGTCGGGGCTGCCGCCCAACCCGCTCACGCCATAAGGATAGGAGCGGCGCTCACCGCGCGCGCCCACTAGCATCGGGCGCATGAGCCTCGAGTCCGCGTTCGCACGCACATATCCATTTCCTCTCGACGACTTCCAGCTGCAAGCGAACCACAGCCTCGTCGAGGGCAGGAGCGTGCTCGTGTGCGCGCCGACGGGCGCGGGGAAGACCGTCGTCGGCGAGTTCGGCGTCTGGCTCGCGCTCCAGCGCGGCGGGAAAGCGTTCTATACCACGCCGCTGAAGGCGCTCTCGAACCAGAAGTTCGGCGACTTCATCGCGCGGCACGGCGCCGACCGGGTCGGGCTGCTCACCGGAGACAACTCGATCAATAGCGAGGCCTCGGTCGTCGTGATGACGACCGAGGTGCTGCGGAACATGCTGTACGAGCAGTCGCCGACGCTCCGGGGCCTAAGCGTCGTCGTGATGGACGAGGTCCACTACCTGAAGGACCCGTACCGCGGCGCGACGTGGGAAGAAGTGCTGATCCACCTCGACCAAGATGTACAGGTGGCTGCGTTATCGGCAACCCTGTCGAACGCCGAGGAATTCGGAGACTGGCTCCGCTCGGTGCGGGGGCCGACCGACGTCGTGATAGAGCAGAAACGTCCGGTCCCCATCGAGCACTACTACATGATCGGCCCGAAGCTGCACCAGATGTTCGTCCGCGATCGCGATCGAGACGTGCCCAACCCCGCCCTGCGACGCCTGAACGTGCGCGAGCCGCGCGACCGCCGCGCTCCGCGTCACCGTCGCTCCGGCCCGCCCGACGGTCACCGGCGCGTCTATCGGCCGGACCGCGTCGAGGTGGTGCAGCGGCTCGACGAGGAGAAGCTGACGCCGGCCATCGTGTTCATCTTCTCGCGGGCCGGATGCGAGCAGGCCGTCCGGGTCTGCCGCGAGTCGGGCATCCGGTTGACGACGCCGGACGAGCGCGAGCGGATCCGCGAGTACGTCGAGCTGCGCGCGTCGGTGCTCGAGCAAGAGGACCTCGACGTCCTCGGGTTCGACGACTGGCTCGACGCGCTGGAACGCGGCATCGCCGCGCACCACGCCGGGCTCATCCCGCTGTTCAAGGAAACGGTCGAGGAGCTGTTCGAGCGGGCTCTGTGCAAGGTCGTCTTCGCGACCGAGACGCTGTCGCTCGGCATCAACATGCCGGCGAAGACGGTCGTGATCGAGCGACTCATGAAGTTCACCGGCGAGCGGCACGAGCTCATGACCCCTGCAGACTTCACGCAGCTGACGGGGCGAGCGGGACGGCGGGGCATGGACGACATCGGCTACGGCATCACGCTGCTCCAGCCGGACATCCCGTTCGAGCGCGTCGCGGCGCTGGCGGAGGGCCGCTCGTACCCGCTGATCTCATCGTTCCGGCCGTCGTACAACATGGCCGTTAACCTCCTGCGGACGTACTCCGTCGAGGAGGCCGCGCGCCTGCTCAACCTCTCGTTCGCGCAGTTCCTCGCCGACCGGAGCGTGTCACGCCAAGAGCGGCAGATCGAGCGCAACGAGCGCTTCCTCGCGAGCTACCGCGAGAACGCGGCGTGCGACCGCGGCGATGTCGCCGAGTACTGGGAGCTTGTAAAGCGCGCGCGCACGGCGCAGCACGACGAGCAAGAGCGGTTCCGCCGCGACCGCACCGAGTCGGTGAGGGAGGCGTTCGAGCGGCTTCGCCCCGGCGACGTCGTTCTGGTGCGGCGCGGGCCGCGGCAGGGGCTGGCCGCCGTCGTCGAGATACGCCATGGGAAGCGGGGCGAGCCGCAGCCGGTCGTTGTGACCGAGGACCGAACCGTCGCGCGCCTCGCCGTCCGCGATTTCCGCGAGCCGCCGGCCGTCGTTGGGGACGTCCGGCTCCCGCGCGGCGATCCGCGCGCGCCGCGCTATCGGCACGATGTCGGCCGCCAGCTGGGGGCCTTGACCCCGCGTGAGCCGCGCGCCGAGGGGCCACCGCCACCGCGCGCAAAGGACGCAGACGCGGACGCCGTGATGCGCGCGCACCCAGTGTATTCCTGTCCCGATCGCGCCGAACACGAGCGCTGGATGCAACGCATCGACGAGCTCGAGAAGGACACGGCGGGGCTTCGCCGGCGGGTGCGCGCGCGTACCGAAACGCTGGCGCGAACGTTCGAGCGTGTGCTCATGGTGCTCGAAACCTTCGGCTACGTGCGCGACGGCGCCGTCACCGAGAAGGGGACGCGGCTCAGCAGGCTGTACAACGAGAGCGACCTGCTGGTGTCGGAGGCGCTCGAGACGGGGGTTTTCGCCGACTTGGATGTGCCCGGGATCGCCTCGGTCGTCTCGCCGGTGGTGTTCGAAACGCGGATCGGCGTCCCGCAGACGGACCTCCCAACGGCGGACGTGCGGCGCGCGTTCACCGCCTTGATGCGGCTCTATCGCCGGATCCACGACGCCGAGGAGCATCACCGGCTCGAGCTCGTGCGTGAACCGGATCCGGGCTTCTGCGACCAGCTGTATCAATGGGCGTCGGGCGAACCGCTCGAAGACGTTCTCGAGGATGGGGACCTTTCCGCCGGCGACTTCGTCCGCTCGACGAAGCAAGTATGGGACTTGTTGCGTCAGCTGGCTGGGGTCGCCCCCGACCCGTTGGCGGAACGATGTCGCGACGCCGCGCGCGCGATCTACCGCGGCGTCGTTGCGTACAGCGGCGCGTTGTAACCGGCTGCTCGCATGACGCGACGCTAGTATCCGAGCGCATGGCGTCTCCGTACGGACCGATGCGCATGATCGTCAACCCCCAAGCCGGACGCGGGGCGATCGGGCGCGCGCTCCCGCGCATCAAGGAAGTCGTCGAAGCCGAAGAGCTCGAATACGAGATCGTCGAGACGACGACGCCCGGGCACGCGCAGGAGCTCGCGCGCGCGGCCGTGGAGTCCGGTTGCACGTTCGTCGTCGCCGTCGGCGGAGACGGAACGGTGCACGAGGTAGTCAACGGGTTGATGGGGGAGGAGGGTCCGATCGCGCCGGACGCGGTCCTCGGCGTCGTTCCCTCGGGAAGCGGCAGCGACTTCGTCAAGACGTTCGGGCTTCCGACCGTGCCAGAAGAGGCCGCGCGCAACTTGGCCGGGAAGAACGTGTGGGGCGCGCTGGACATCGCGCGCGTGCGGTTCCGAGGGGAAGACGGCAGCGAGAAGATGCGGTGGTTCGCCAACATCGCGGAGGCGGGCATCGGCGCGCACGTCGTGGTGTCGGCGTCGAAGATGCCGCGCTGGCTCGGCGGGCGGGCGTACCGGCTGGCCGCCTTGCGCGCGATCATCGGCTACCGCCCGCAGGCCGGGCACTTGGACTTCAACGGCCGCAAGGGGCGCGGCGTCCGGCCCGACACGCCGCTCGAACCGGGGAAGCACAGTGGCGTCTTCACGATGGTCGTCGTCGCGAACTGCCAGTTCTACGGCGGCGGGCTCCGCGTCGCGCCGCGCGCGATCCCGTCCGACGGCATGCTCGACGTGCTGGTGGGGGAGGGGACCAAGCGCGACGCCCTGGCCGCGTTGCGGAAGATGCCGATGGGCGCGCACGTTCCCTCGAAGATCTTCTCCGAGTACCTCGTCGACCGGGTGACGCTCGACGGCCGCGAGCCGATGCTGCTCGAAGCCGACGGGGAGCCGCTCGGGACGACGCCGGCGCACTTCGACCTGGTCAAAGGCGCCATCCGGCTGAAGGTCTAGACGGGCGCCGTGATACGCTCGCGCGCGGAGGGCGGATGGAAGAGAACGAGCTTCCCGGCATCGACGCCGCGTTCGCCGACGGCGTCATCGAGATGATCCCGTCGAGCTTCCCGACCGTCTACAGCTGGGACTACGAGGTCAACAAGGCGAACCTGCGCGCGCTGTACGACCGCGCGAAGCTCGAGCAATGGAACGCGCAAACGAACGACGTGATGCCCCACCCCGACTGGACGCTGGACGTTCCGGTGAACGACCAGACGTTCCCCGACGCGCGGTTCGCGATCTCGTCGACCGACGTATGGACGAAGATGACGCTGAAACAGCGCGACGAGTTCCGTCTGCAGTCGACGTCGTGGTCACTGTCGCAGTTCATGCACGGCGAACAGGGCGCGCTGCTGGCGACGGCCAAGATCGTGAAGTCGGTGCCGTCGATCGACGCGAAGTTCTACGCGGCGACACAGGTGATGGACGAGGCGCGCCACGTCGAGGTGTACCACAAGTACCTGTCCGAAAAGCTGGGCGAGGCGTTCCCGATCACGCAGCCGCTGCGCACGCTGCTCGACGCGATCCTGATGGACTCGCGGTGGGACATGACCTACCTCGGCATGCAGATCCTCGTCGAGGGGCTCGCGCTCGCCGCCTTCGGGCTGGTGTACAACACGACGCAAGAGCCCCTCATCAAGCAGATCACGCAGTACATCATGGCCGACGAGGCCAGGCACGTGGCCTTCGGGGTTTTGTCGTTGCGCGACATCTACCCGCAGATGACGGATGCAGAGCGCAAAGAGCGCGAGGAGTTCACGATCGACGCGTGCTACCTCATGCGCGATCGCTTCGACGCGATGGAAGTGTACGAACGCATGGATCTTCCGGCCGAGCAGCTTGCCGATCACTTCCGGCACTCGGAGCAGAGCGCGATGTTCCGGCGGTTCTTGTTCATGAAGATCGTGCCGAACCTTCGGAAGCTCGGTCTGCTGACGGACCGGGTTCGCA
>VAWS01000231.1 GCA_005884515.1 Actinomycetota bacterium | reverse complement strand
TAGCGCCGCTACCATCGCGCGGCTTCCTCTATCCGTTGCCACATCGCGCGTCATCGCGATGTCCAGCTTGATGATGTCGGGCGCGACGCTAAGGATGTGACGCAAGCTCGCGAACCCCGCGCCGGCGTCGTCGACCGCCAGGCGCGCGCCCAGCTTCTTGAGCGGCGCGATCGCCTCGTTCAACGCAATGTAATCCCGCACGGCCGCGTGCTCGGTTATCTCCAATACCACGCGCGACCACTGCGTTCCCCAGAAGCAGATCCCCAACGACGCGGCGACCACGGTCACCGGCGAGACGTTCACCGACAGGTAGACGTTGCTCGGCAGCGTGTCGAGCAAGCTCAAAGCGCTCTTCATCGCCAGCAGCTCGAGCTCCTCGCCCAGCCCAACGGCCACTGCTTCGACGAACCACTCGTTCGGCGGTCGGACGGGCGTGGCGGTGAAGCGGGACAACGCCTCGACCCCGACGACCTTTCGGCCGCGCAGCCGCACGATCGGTTGCAGATAGGTATTGATCTGCTCGTGTTCGAGGACGTTCCGGATGCGCGCGCGCGCAGCGATCATGTCGGCGCCGCCGGAGTCCGGGGGCTCGACGATGCGGATGCTCGCCGGACCGGCGGTCATCTTCGACGAAGTGCGTCCTGAGCCAGCCAAACTCATTGGGGGTCTCCCAACAGAGGTGTCGGCCGTTCTCAGAACGCCCTTAAGTAGCCCGAGTGTGCTATTTGGACGCGATCTCGCCCACGGCGAAGGTGTCCCCTTCGGGGTTGTTCCACTCCAGGGTCTTCGGATTCACGCTGATCGACACCTCGGTCCCGACCCACCCACGGAACAGCCCGTGGTCGTCCACGATCTGCATCAGCGCGCGCACATGGTTGTTCGCGCGATAGCAGGTCAAGTTCTTCGGGTCGGGCACGTGCGTCGTGCACCAGAACGCCATCGTATTGCGCCGGCCGGCGCCCAGATCGCCCAGGTACCACGCGCGCCCGTCGAGCACCGGATCCGGCGGCGTCTTGCCGTTGTTCCGCCAATCGCAGCCGTTCGTGTTGTGGTCCATCACGAGCATGCACGGCGCGCCGTTGGTGCACAGGTTCCAGCCGCGCAACAGGTCGAAGCTCGCCTGCGCGCGGCTCACCGGGCTCCGGCCCTTATGTATGCCCTGCCATCCGACCCACGTCTGCGTCAGCGCCGGCGACTGTTGCTGCACCATCGGGAACGGCACGCTCCGCAGCGCCGCGTTGCTTCCCCAGCCGACGCCGACCGTCGCCGAATAAGAGGAGAAGGACGGCTTGCTCGGCACCGTCACCGCGGTCCCGCGACCGCTGAAGTTCGAGCTCACGATGCGCGCGAGCGCGCCTTTCGGCTCGACATTCCACAACTCTTGCAGCGGCCTGCGCAGATCGCCTTTGCGGGTGCGGAGCCACGTGATGTGTAAGCGCTTCTTGTAGTAGTTGAAGCGGCCGAACATCGTTCCGCTCGCGGGGGCGTTGAAACCCTGCAGCGTTTGTATGACGCAGGACGGCGGGCGGTCGGGCTGCTCGACCGACGGAGGACAGTCGCCGACGATCTTCGTGTCGACGCGCGCGGGGTGGTCGTCCAGGCGCCAGTAGGTGTGCGTCACGGCGCCGTCCGTGGAGAAGACGTAGTAGCCGATGCGGACCCACACGCCGGGGTCGATGCGCTGGGTGCTGAGTCCGCCGACGGCGACGACGTAGTTGGCCTTCCCGCCGGGCAGCGGGATGGTGGCCGAACCCTTGGTGGCGAGGAGCGGCTGCAGCACGGCGACGAAGGGCCACGCCCGTTCGGGCAGTTATCACGGTGCGCGCCGGCGCCAAGCCGTGCAGCCTTCGATGACCGCGCTCCGTCTAACGCGACACGGACGCCGATCGAAGGGTCCACTCCGTCATGCGCTAACGGAGCGTTCGCACCCAGCGCCATGCGCTGGAAATAGTTGGTTCATTAGAACTACCCGTTCGTGCGCCGATTCTTGGTTCGCTTTGATCATTGTCTTCTGTAGCACCGAGGGCAAAATCCAAGAAGGCAAATTTATGGGGGGCCGAGGCGTCGTAGGAGTTCGCCGACCAGAACGGATGGCCTGAGTTACATGGCCAGTAGTACGTAGGTAGACGAACCCGCGACGCAAGCGCGCAGGCGACGTATCGCCCGCGCGCGAGGAGCACCGGAGATATGGCCCTCAAGAAAGACGCCCGCGCGAAGAGCACGACGGTTCGAAGCGCCCCTCGCAAGGTGAAATCCGCGAACGTCGTTCGTGGGCGAGGCGCTTCTGGTGATAACGGGCACGGCTCATCCCACGCGAGAGCGTCCCGCGATCCCGGCGTTGCCCGCGGGACGAGCACGCCGGAAGACCAAGCGCTTCAGCAGCTTCTCGAAGCGCTGCAGGCTGCGAGAGACGGCGATTTCACGGTCCGTCTTCCCGGGCGCAAGGGCGGAGTTCTGGGTCAGATCGAAGCGATGTACAACGACGTCGTCGAGATGAATGCCCGCATGGCGAAGGAGCTCGTCCGCGTCGGGCGGGTCATCGGACGAGAAGGCCGCATGACCGAGCGCGCTTCCTTAGGAGCTACCGCCGGCGCGTGGGGAACGAGCATCGACTCGATCAACGCGTTGATCGACGACCTCGTCCGCCCGACGACTGAGGTCGCACGGGTCATCGTCACCGTCGCGGAGGGAGACCTTTCTCAAAAGATGGCCTTGAAGATCGCCGGCCAGCCGGTGAAGGGCGAGTTCCTGCGCATCGGCACCACCGTGAACGCGATGGTCGACCAGCTGAGCTCGTTCGCCGCTGAGGTGAGCCGCGTCGCGAAAGAGGTAGGCACCGACGGCAAGCTCGGTGGCCAGGCGAAGGTCAAAGGCGTGTCGGGAACATGGAAAGACCTGACCGACAACGTGAACTTCATGGCAGGCAACCTGACCGACCAGGTGCGCAACATCGCGCAGGTGACGACGGCGGTCGCCGGCGGCGACCTGTCGCAGAAGATCACCGTCGACGCGAAGGGCGAGATCCTCGAGCTGAAGAACACGATCAACACGATGGTTGATCAGCTCGGATCATTTGCGGCCGAGGTGACACGCGTCGCGCGCGAAGTGGGTACGGAAGGCAAGCTCGGCGGCCAGGCCGAAGTCGAAGGCGTATCGGGAACGTGGAAGGACCTCACCGACAACGTGAACTTCATGGCGAGCAACCTGACCACCCAGGTGCGAGGCATCGTCAAAGTCGTCACTGCGGTGGCGAACGGAGACCTCAACCAGAAGTTCGTCCTCGAGGCCAAAGGCGAGGTCGCCGCCCTCGCCGACACGATCAACAGCATGACCGACACCCTTCGTATTTTCGCGGAGCAGGTGACCCGCGTTGCGCGCGACGTCGGCACCGAGGGCAAGCTCGGCGGTCAGGCCGAGGTGGAAGGCGTATCGGGAACGTGGAAGGACCTGACCGACAACGTGAACTTCATGGCCGGCAACCTGACCAGCCAGGTCCGCAACATCGCACACGTCGCAACGGCGGTCGCTCGAGGCGACCTG
>VAWS01000110.1 GCA_005884515.1 Actinomycetota bacterium | reverse complement strand
CTGCAAGATGGCAACGCGCGTTTCGAGGTCGGGTGGTTGGACGTCGGTGATCAGTCCCCACTCGAAGCGAGTGCGCAATCGGTCTTCGAGCGTCGGGATCTCTGCCGGCGCGCGGTCGGACGAGATCACGATCTGCCGGCCGTCGTTGTGCAAGGCGTTGAACGTGTGGAAGAACTCTTCTTGCGTTTGCTCGCCACGGGAAAGGAACTGGATGTCGTCGACGAGCAGAACGTCGGCTTCGCGGTAGCGCCGGCGGAAGATCGGCATCTTCTCTTCGCGCACACCCAGGATGAACTCGTTCATGAATTGCTCGCTGGACACGTAGCGGATGGTCGCGTGCGGGTAGAGCCGGTGCACCTCGTGCCCGATCGCGTGCAGCAGGTGCGTCTTCCCCAAGCCGGCGCCGCCGTAGATGAAAAGGGGGTTGTAACTACGCGCCGGCTGCTCGGCGACGGCTTGCGCCGCGGCGTGCGCGGGTCGACGGTGACCTTCAGGCGCACCTCCCGTCCGGCCGTTTCACGCAGCGCCTCGGTGATCGTGTGCGCGTACCGGTTCTCGAGCCACTCCTTCGCGAAGGCAGACGGCGCGGCCAGCTCGATCGTGTCGTCGTGGAAACGGACCGGCCGCGTGCTGTCCACCCACGCGCGCGCGCCCGGCATGATGCGCTCGCGAACGGTTGCGAGCGTGCGTCCCCACAGCTCCTGCGCTTCGTCGACCATGTTGATCACCCTTCCCCGCGCGTCTGCCCGGCGGCCTCAGCCTGCAATCCACAGGCTTCGTCCACAGGTGTGGACGAACCGTTCGGGTCGTCGCCGTTCCGGTCGGTGCCGTTCAAAGTCATCGCAAGCCGAAGAACGACCGCCACGCGGCGGAGAGGAAGGCGAAGCGGGAAGGTGCTACCGACGCATCACCGGCGTTCCAGCGAGGCGCGAGTATAAGCAGCGCACCCTGTGGATACAAGAAAGGGAATTCACGTTTCCACAGGGATGACCTGCAGGAATCGATGCACGGGGTGGATTCCCCAGACGTGTTTGACGCTCTTCTGCGCCGCCGCTTACACTGCCACGACCCAGACAGCCATGAAGCGCACGTATCAACCCCACTCCCGTCGCCGGAAGCGCGTGCACGGATTCCGTGCACGTATGCGCACCCGCGCCGGTCGCGCCGTGCTGTCCCGGCGGCGCCGGAAAGGGCGCGCGCGGCTCACCGTCTAGCGGCGGCCCCGCACTCGGGATGCCGCGGACGCTCCGATTGACCTCCTCGCGAGACTTCGCGCGCATCCTCCGCTCGGGGTCTCGCGGCTCGAGCGCGCTGATCACTTGCGTCGCTCTGCCGGCCGATCCTGCGCGCGCCGCTCGCGTCGGGTTCGCGGTCGGAACGAGCGTCGGCAACGCCGTGAAACGCAACCGCGCGCGCCGTCTCTTGCGTGAGGCGGTGCGCGCGACGTGCATCAAGCCCGGAACCGACGTCGTACTCGTCGGCAAGCCGGCGATCGCCGGGAGCTCGCTCGCCGACGTTCGCTCGGCGCTCGACGCTGCCCTCGAACGGGCGGGCGTATCGTGCTAGGGCGTCTCGCGGCCCTGCTCGTCCGGGGGTATCAACTAACCTTAGGCAAATATTTGCCTTCTCGGTGCCGGTTCTATCCGTCCTGCTCCGAGTACGCGGTCGAGGCGCTACGAACGAACGGCCTGCTCGTTGGTGGGTTCCAGACCGCCTGGCGCTTGCTCCGGTGCGCGCCGTGGTCCGATGGCGGCTTCGATCCGGTCCCGCATCACGCGCACTTGCTCCGCCGCCTGGTGAAGCTCGATGGCTGAGTTCTTCGGCGCGATCCAGCACGCCCTCGGCGTCGCCCTGAACGCGATCTACACCGCGATCCCCTCGTATGGGGTTGCGATCATCTTGCTCACGGTAGCGGTGCGAGCGGTGTTGATCCCCTTGACCCTGAAACAGATCCGCTCGATGACGGCCATGCAAACGCTGGCGCCCCAGCAGAAGAAGATCCAGCAGAAGTACAAGCAGCTCCAGGCGAAGGTGCAAGACCGACAAGAGCTGATGAAGCTCCGCCAGCAGATGAACCAGGAGATCATGGCCCTGTTCAAGGAACATGGGGTCAACCCGGCCGGCGGCTGCCTGCCCCTCCTCGCGCAGATGCCGGCCTTCATCGCCTTGTATTCGGTGCTCCGCACCTCCATCGTGGTCTTGCCGCTGATGGCGACCCTGCCGGGCGGCGCCGCGATCCCCTCGGACCCCAAGGCCACCTTCGGGGACGCCAACCTTCGTTCGATCGTCTGCCTGCCGGTACAAACGCCATCGGTCAACGGCGCGAACCCGGCGGAGATCGACTGCCCGGTGAAGACGGGGAAACAGGTGGAGCACAAGACGTTCGAGATCGCGAACTTCGTCGACGCCCACAAGTACCCGACGCAGTCGCTTTCCGTTCCGTCCGCGCCGTGGATAACGCGATGCCAGCCGGTCGTCCTCAAAGCCTCGAACGGGCAGATCGTGAGCTTCCACTGCTTCTCGGCTCTTGGCACAGGGCACCTACCGAAGAGCGGGAAGCTGTTCAAGGCGGTGACCCAGGACCAAGCCGGCTTCATCGGGATGCATCTGGCGTGCACAGCGCCGCAGGCCGCATCCAAGGATCGCATCAAGGAGTGCACGCGCAAGACCGGTGACGGCGGCGGGGCGCACTCGGTCCCCTACTACCTGCTGATCGCCCTGGTCATCGGCTCGACCTACTACCAGAGCCGACAGATGAACCAGCGGGTGCTCGCGACCGGGCAGACGCTGCCGCAGCAGCAGCAGATGATGACCCGGGTCATGCCCCTGTTCTTCGGGCTGATCTCGCTCAACTTCCCTGCCGGCCTCAACCTGTACTTCCTCGCGACGAACCTATGGACGATCGGCCAGCAGTACCTCGTCTACCGGAGCCAGGACGCAAAGGGTAGTCCGCCGGGCGCGAAGCCTAAGCCGAAGGACATCGAGGCGCCGGCCAAAAAGGTCGCCCCCGAAACGCCGTCGGCCACCCTCACTCCCCCGGTTCCGCCGGCCCGGCCGCAGGGCAGCCGCAAGCGCAAGAAGAGGAAGAAGCGCAGGTGAGCGACCAGGATCAGGTCCCGTCGGACGGCGAGCAGCCTGAAAGCGCCGAACCGGACGAGGACCTTCTCGACGACCAGGCGGATGCGGCCGAGGACTTCATCCACGGGCTGCTCGACGTGCTGGACATGGACGGGGAAGCAGAAGCCGACATCACCGAGGACACGATCGAGGTCCGGATCGCCGGGCCGGATATGGGCATCCTGATCGGGCGTCACGGCTCGACGCTGGAGGCGCTCCAAGAGCTCACGCGCGCGGCGGTCCAGCACCAGACGGCATCTCGCGCACGGCTGGTCCTGGACATCGAGGGGTACCGCGACCGGCAGCGATCGATCGTGGAGCGACACGCGCGCGCAGCCGCGGCCCGGGTCCTGAAGTCGCGACGACCGCTGGAGCTCGAGCCGATGACCAGCTTCGAGCGGAAGGTGGTTCACTCCACCCTTGCCGACTTCGAGGGCGTGCGAACGGCGAGCGAAGGCGACGAACCCGACCGGAAAGTGGTCATCTACCCCGCCTGAACCGGCCTTGCGTTGTTTCTCGTGAAACAACGCGCCTCCAACCCCTTGCTTCCGGCCTCGTTTAGCATGTTCCGCGGGGAACATGGATGGAAATCGCCCGAGGACGCTGCTCGATGGAAGCATCGCTGCCCTCTCGGCGCTCCTCCGCGAGCTCTACCTGCCGCAGAACCTGCTGTCGATGCTGCTCGCGCACGCGGCGGCGGTCGCGACCGACGCGGACCGCCTGGGGCTCGTATCGGAGCGCACGATCGACGCGATCGTGAGCCGACATACCGCGGACTCATTGCTCTTCGCCCTGGTCAAGCGACCGTTGCCCGAGGATGCGTGGGTCGACGTCGGCTCGGGTGCCGGCTTTCCCGGCCTGGTCCTCGCGTGCTGCTTTCCCGAGGCGCGCTTCACGCTCGTCGAGCCGCAGAAGCGAAGGGCCGGATTCCTAGAGCTTCAGCTGCACCAGCTCGGTTTGAAGAACACCGAGGTCCTCGCCGCGCGCGCCGTGGAGCTCGAGCCGGTCTTCGACGTCGCGACCGCGCGCGCGCTGGCGGAGCCGTTGCTCGCGCTGGAGGCTCTGAAAAGCCTGGTCAAGCCCGAAGGGTCGGTGCTCCTGGCCGTCGGCGATCGAGCCATCGCGCCGCCGGACGTGACCGACCTGGACGTCGCGCGCGCCGGCGTTGACTCGCCGGGGCGCATCTTTATGATTGCCGAGGCCCGTGGGGGAGCGTGATGGACACCGTGGATGAGGCAACCTCGCAGGTCATCGCAGGGGAGAACCAGGAGTTACCTGCGTCAACTAAGGCAGATACTGGTAGCAGCATCATCCTCGCCCTTACCAACCAGAAGGGCGGCGTCGGCAAGACGACCACCGCGGTGAACCTGGGAGCGTGCCTGGCCGAGGGCGGCGCGCGCGTCTTGCTGGTGGACCTCGACCCGCAAGGCAACGCCACCACCGGCGTCGGGATCGACCGCGGGTCGGTGAAGGCGGGAACGTACGAGCTGCTCGGCGGTAGCGGCGGCGCCGAGGCGATCCTCGCCACCGACGTAGCCGGCCTGGACGTTCTGCCGTCGACGATCGATCTCGCCGGCGCCGAGGTCGAGCTCGTCAGCGCGTTCTCCCGCGAGACCAAGCTCCGCCAAGGCCTCGCCGGGTTGCGCGGCGAGTACGACTTCGTTCTGATCGACTCGCCGCCCTCACTCGGGCTGCTGACGGTCAACGCCTTGGCGGCGTGCGACGAAGTCGTCGTTCCGATCCAGTGCGAGTACTACGCGCTGGAAGGGCTGGGGCAGCTCATCAGGACGTTGGATCTCGTGCGCGACGGCCTCAATCCATCGCTTCGCGTCGGTGGCGTAGTGCTGACGATGTTCGACGCGCGCACGAAGCTCGCCGAGCAAGTCGTCGCGGAGGTGCGCCGTCATTTCGGTGATGCAGTGTTCCACTCGATCATCCCGCGGAGCGTTCGCCTCTCCGAAGCGCCCGGCTTCGGGAAACCGATCATCCGGTACGACCCGAGCTCGCGCGCGGCAACCTCGTACCGAGAGCTCGCCGCCGAAGCGCGCGCGCGGTGGCCGCGCACGCGCCCGCAGGCGCAACCAACGACAGAAGGGGAGAGCAGATGACCGAGCTCAAGGGCGGGTTGGGTCGAGGTTTATCGGCGCTGTTGCCGCACGAAGTCGTCATCGCCGGCGGCCCGCAGCTGCGCGACGTCGCGATCGATGAGATCAGACCAAACGCCCGCCAGCCGCGTACCGCGATCGACGACGATGCACTCGGGGAACTCGCCGCATCCATCAGGTCCGTCGGTTTGCTCCAGCCGGTCGTCGTGCGCCCGGTCGACGGAGGCTACGAGCTCGTGGCAGGGGAGCGCCGGTGGCGTGCGTGTCGTCTCGCCGGCCTCACTCGCGTCCCCGCGATCATCCGTGAGACCGGCGACGATCAGATGCTGCGCGACGCGTTGATCGAGAACCTGCAACGCGTCGACCTGAACCCCCTGGAAGAGGCTGCGGCCTTCCGTCAGCTCGTCGACGACTTCGGCGCGACGCACGAGGAGATCGCCGATCGCGTGGGGAAGAGTCGCGCGGCCGTGACGAACTCGCTCCGCCTTTTGCAGCTGTCGCCCGACGTTCAGCAGCGCATCGCGGCGGGAACGTTCAGCGCCGCGCACGGGCGTGCGATCGCGGCGCTCGCCGATCACGCGGCGCAATCGCGCGCGGCCGCGCGCGTCGTGGCGGACGGCTTGAGCGTTCGGCAGACCGAAGAGCTTGTCCGGTCGATGGCCGGGACGGGCGAACCGTTGCGCGAGCGCGCGGCTGCTCGGCGTGATCCGAAGAAGGAGCGGTCGGCCGGGATTTTGGAAGCGGAGATGCTGCTGTCCGATATCCTGGGAACGCGCGTCGTCGTCGAGCCGGGCCGCCGCCGCGGGCGGATCTCGATCGAGTTCGCCGACTTCGAAGACCTCGACCGCATCGTGCGACTCATCGGAGGGAACGGACACTAGTGGAATTCCGCCGCATCGATCGCCTCCCGCCGTACGTCTTCAACGTCGTCAACGATCTCAAGGCGAGCGCGCGCCGGGCCGGCGAGGACATCATCGACCTCGGTATGGGCAACCCCGATCTCGCGACGCCGTCGCACATCGTCGACAAGCTGACGGAAGCGGCCGAGAACCCGCGGAACCACCGCTACTCGACGAGCCGCGGGATCCCCAAGCTGCGTAAGGCGATCGTCGACTGGTACGACCGGCGGTACAACGTGATGCTCGACGCGGAAACCGAAGCGATGAGCACGATGGGCGCGAAGGAAGCGATCAGCCACATGGCCTGGACGCTCGTCGCGCCGGGCGATACGTGTCTCGTGCCCGAGCCGACCTACCCGATCCATACGTTCTCTGTGGCGCTCGCCGGCGCGGATGTACGCTCGATTCCGCTCGGACCGGATCAGGACTTCTTCGAGAACATGAAAGACGCATACGAAGGAACCTGGCCGCGCCCGCGCCTCATCATCACGAGCTTCCCGCACAATCCCACAACGACCTGTGTCGACCTCTCGTTCTTCGAGCAGCTGGTCGCCTTCGCGAAAGAGCACGAGATGCTCGTGATCCACGATTTCGCGTACGCGGACCTGACGTTCGACGAGTATCAGGCTCCCAGCCTTCTTCAAGTACCCGGGGCGAAGGACGTCGGCGTCGAGATCTTCTCGATGTCGAAGTCGTTCTCGATGGCGGGATGGAGGATCGCGTTCGTCGTCGGGAACCCCGAGATGGTCGCCGCGCTGACGCGCCTGAAGAGCTACCTGGATTACGGCGTTTTCCAGCCGATCCAGATCGCGGCAATCATCGCGCTCAATGAGTGCGAGGAAGAGACAAAAGTGTTCCGCGACACCTATCGCGCGCGCCGCGACACCCTGATCGAGGGGCTGGCGCGCGCGGGGTGGAACGTTCCCTCGCCGAAGGCGACGATGTTCGTCTGGGCGGAGATCCCGGAGGAACACCGCACCGACGGCTCGCTCGAGTTCGCCAAGTTCTTGTTGAAGGAAGGCAAGGTCGCGGTGTCACCGGGGGTCGGTTTCGGCCGAGCAGGTGATCGCTTCGTGCGGTTCGCACTCGTCGAGAACGAACATCGCATCCGGCAAGCGACGAGGGGGATCCGCAAGGCGTTGGGGGGATGAACCCCGGCGGCGAAGGAAGGCGCGCGCTGATCGCAACGATGCTCGGCGCGGTGCTGGGGCTCATCGCCGTCGTCTTCGCGCGCCGCGATCGAGCGCAGCGAGGACCGGCGAAGGAAGGTCGGGGATGGCGCGGCAGATCCGCGACCTGACCAACACGACCCTCGACGACGTTCCGCGCCCGTGCCGAGGGTGTGTTTTCTGGGAGTACGCGCCGGCCGATCGGGCGCTGACGCTGGGCGCGCACGACGCCGACTTCGAGAAGGAGGCGTGGGTCTCCGAGGTGTCGCTCGTTCACGGGTCGGCGGGCAAGGTCGTGTACGTCGACGGACGCCCGGTCGGGTTCGCTTTGTGCGGACCGCAAGACGCGTTCCGCGGCGCCGACGTCTTCCCGCTCCGCATCTCGCGCGACGCACTGTTCCTCGCGATGCTGCGCATCCTTCCCGACGCGACTGGGCGCGGCGTCGGCAAGGCGCTTGTTCACGCGGTGCTGAAGGAAGCCAAGGCGCGCGGGAAGCGCGCGGTCGAATGCTACGGCGACAGAGGATGGCAGCACGAAGCGTGCATCGTGCCGGCGTCGTTCCTCGAATCGATCGGCTTCCGCGTGAAACGCGAGCACCCGCGTTTCCCCCTGTATCGCATCGATCTAGGCTCGCTCGCGAAGGCGAGCAAGAACGTGGAAGCTGCGGTCGAGGCGTTTCTGGACAACCTGTTTAACAATGAGCCCGCGGTGGGGAAGGCGCCGGCCCGCTAGAACGGCCCTCCGCTAGACGCCGGCGGGCTCGCGCGCGAAACGCCGAAGACCCTCGGCGATCGCCGCAGCCAGCTGTTGCTGGAACCCCGGATCGACGAGCAACTGCTCCTCGTCCGGGTTTGTGATGTATCCGGCTTCCAGCATCACTGCCGGCATCCGCGTCTCGCGAAGCACGGGGAACGTCTTGGC
>VAWS01000109.1 GCA_005884515.1 Actinomycetota bacterium | reverse complement strand
GAGCACATCGCGTTCCTCGGGATATCGCTCGGCTTCTGGGCGGGTGTGATGCGGGCGGGCCCACGCCGGCGAATCGGGTACCTGCCGGCGATCCTGCTCGTGATCGGGACGCTGATGCTGACCGGCTGGCTCGCCGCCGTGCTGACGTTCGGCGGGCTCGTGTATCCGCTGTACTCGGCGCGCGCAGCGCTTCTAGACATCAATGCCGGTCGCGACGCGGCGCTCGCCGGAACGCTGATGTGGGTGCCGTCGACGCTGATCTACTTCGGCGCGTTCGCGGGGTTGTTCACGCGCTGGTTCCGCGAGCTCGACGCGCGCTACGCGCCGACGCCTCCCATCGTGGTGCGAGAGCCGTGAGACGTCTCGCCCCACTCGGTCTAATCGCTCTCGTCGCGTGCGGCTTCTTCACCGGCCACACGCGCCGGTACCTGCCGCCGGGGATCCAGGCGGTCGGCCGGCCGGTGTCCGGGCAGGAGTGGTTCCAGCGCGACTGCGCGTTCTGCCACGGGAACCAAGGACAGGGAACGCCGAACGGCCCCGCACTTGCCGGTGTCGACCAGCTCCCGGCGCTAACCGACTTCATGCTCCGCACCGGCCGCATGCCGATCGCGGACCCCAAGGACGTCGTGCGCCGGGGTCCGCCGGCGTACTCGTCGGACGTGATCTCGAAGATCGTCGCGTACGTGGGGACGTTCAACGAGGGCGGCACCGCGCTGCCGGAGCCCGACGTCGCGGCGGGGAACCTCGCGAACGGCCAGGAGCTGTTCCAGGCGAACTGCGCGGCGTGTCACTCGGCTACCGGCATCGGAGGGACGCTCGCAGAAGGAAAGGCGGTATCGGCGTCGGAGAACCGCACCGGGTTCCAGATCCCCGGCCTGTTGAAGTCGACGCCGCAGGAGATCGCCGAAGCGATGCGCGGGGGTCCGGGCACGATGCCGGTGTTCCCGAAGACGACGTTCAGCGACGCAGACGTGAACTCGATCATCCGCTACGTGCTGTACATGCGCACGCAGAACCGCGGCGGGGCGACGGACCTCGGGCGCGTCGGTCCGGTCGCCGAAGGCGCGGCCGCGTGGATCGTCGGCCTGGGCCTGCTGATGTTCCTCGCTCGCTGGATCGGCCGGACCATGCACGAGAAGAAGGCGCACTGATGGGCCGCGCGCGCAAGCTGCTCATCGGGATCGGCACCGGCGTCGCCGTCGCGTTGGCGATGCTGACGCGGCGCCACATGCCCGAGGAACACGCGCGGCGCGGCAGCGTCGCCGCGATCGGCTGGGCCTTCTTGCTGAGCTTCGGAGCGTCGGTCTCGCTGACGGTGATCTACGCGCTCGGCGGCCAGCCGCAAGCCGAAGGCGCGATGCTCTTCGTCGCGCTGGGGGGCCTCAGCGTTGGGTTGGTGCTGTGGTCGCACCTCCTGATGCCGCAAGGCATCTACGTCGAAGAGCGCAAGCTGACCTTCGACGAGCCCGAGGAGATGGAAGAAGCCGAAGAGGCATTCGTCGAAGGCGCCGAGCAGATCGGGCGGCGGAGCTTCCTCGGCAAGATGCTCGCGGCAGCGGTGGGCGCGCTGGGGATCGCGTTCCTGTTCCCGATCCGCTCGCTGGGCAAAGCCCCTGGGCGGGCGCTGTTCCAAACGGCGTGGAAGGCCGGCGCGCGCGCGGTGACCGAGGACGGGCTGCCGGTGCGCGCGGCGTCGTTGCTCGAAAACTCGGTGCTGACGGTGTTCCCCGAAGGCCACACCGACGCGGCCGATTCGCAGACGTTGCTGATCAAGACGCCGCCGGGGGTGTTCCACCCTCGCAGCGGCCGCGAAGATTGGAGCCCCGACGACATCGTCGGTTTCTCGAAGATCTGCACGCACGCGGGGTGTCCCGTCGGGCTGTATCAAGCGGCGACGTCGCAGCTGTTCTGTCCGTGCCACCAGTCGGTGTTCTCGGTCCCCGAGGGATGCAAGCCGATCAACGGGCCGGCGACGCGCGCGCTGCCGCAACTACCGCTGGCGATCGATGGCGACGGCTTCGTGATCGCGCAGAGCGACTTCCCCGAGCCGGTCGGGCCCGAGTTCTGGAACTTCGGACGGCACTGATGGTGATCAAGCGAAGTGTCGAGTGGGTCGACGAGCGCGTCGGCGTGTCGGGCTTCACGCACGACACGCTGAACAAAGTGTTCCCCGACCACTGGTCGTTCCTGTTCGGCGAGATCGCGCTGTACGCGTTCGTCGTGCTGGTGGCGACGGGCATCTTCCTGGCGATGTTCTTCAATCCCAGCTTGGCGACGAAGATCTACCACGGCGCCTACGCGCCGATGCGCGGCGTGCGCGTATCCGCTGCGTACGGCTCGGCGCTCGACCTTTCGTTCTCCGTCCGAGCCGGCCTGGTGATGCGGCAGACGCACCACTGGGCCGCGCTGGTGTTCATCGCGGCGATCGTCGTGCACCTGTGCCGGATCTTCTTCACCGGCGCGTTCCGCAAGCCGCGCGAGATCAACTGGTGGGTCGGCCTGACGTTGCTGATCCTGGCGCTGTTCAACGGGTTCACCGGCTACTCGCTGCTCGACGACCTGTTGTCGGGGACGGGGCTCCGCATCGCGTACTCGATCGCGTTGTCGATCCCGTTCCTCGGGACGTGGATGGCGTTCTTGTTGTTCGGGGGCGAGTTCCCGTCTGATCAGATCATCAGCCGGCTGTTCTTCACGCACGTGTTCATCGTGCCGCTCTTGATCATCGCGTTGATCAGCGTGCACCTGGCGTTGATCTGGCGGCAGAAACACACGCAGTTCCCCGGCGGCGGCCGCACCGACCGCAACGTGCACGGGATCCGCTTCTGGCCGTCGTACGCGACCGAGTCGGTCGGGCTGTTCTTCGGCGTCGCGTCGGTGCTGACGCTGCTGGGCGGGCTGGCGCAGATCAACCCGATCTGGTTGTACGGGCCGTTCCGCGTCGCGAACGTCACCGGACCGGCGCAGCCGGACTGGTACCTGGGATGGTTGGAAGGAGCGCTGCGGATGTTCCCCGCGTGGGAGGTACGCATCGGCGGTGTCGTGATCCCCAACCCGTTCTTCCCCGCCGTGCTGCTGCCTGGCATAACGTTCATGATGCTGTACGCGTGGCCTCTGTTGGAACGGCGGTTCACCGGCGACTACGCCGCGCACCATCTTCTCGAGCGGCCGCACGACCGGCCGGTACGGACCGCGCTGGGCGTCGCGGCGTTGGCCTTCTACGTGGTGCTCTTCCTCGCCGGCTCGAACGATCTGATCGCGAAGTGGTTCGGCATGCCGGTCGAGACCGTCACCTGGGTGCTGCGGATCGGGGTGATCGTGGTGCCGGTGGTGGCGGGATACGTGATGTACTGGCTGATGAGCGCGTACCGGCGGAGCGGGGCGTCGCAATTCACGAAGGTGCCGTTGGCGTACTTCCGGCATCCGCGACGAGGGCCGCTGCCCCGCGCGCGCATCTAGCAGTCAAGCAGATCCCTTCGCCGTGCGTATGATTTCTTGACATGTACGAGCAGATCGCCGCCAACAAGCGCAAGGCCGTGTTCTACGTCTTCCTCTTCTTCGTCATCTGGGTCGGGATCGGCGCCGTTATCGGCTTGATCTTCTATCCCTCGCGCACGAACCCGGACGGATCGGTGACCGGCACCCATCCCCAGGCGATCGTCGCCGGCATGGTGATCGCCGGGCTGTTCGCGCTGCTCGCAACGGTGTTCGCGCTGTCGTCGGGCGCGCGCTTGGTGCTTGCGGTTTCGGGCGCGCGCCCAGCCGATCCACAGCAGTACGCACAGCTGCACAACATCGTCGAGGGGCTGGCGATCGGCGACGGCCTGCCGAAGCCGGCCGTGTACGTCATCGACGACCCATCGCCCAACGCGTTCGCGACCGGCGTCAGCCCGAACAAGGCCGCGATCACGGCGACCACGGGGCTGCTCGCGATGATGAACCGGGAAGAGGTCGAAGGCGTCATCGGTCACGAGATGAGCCACATCAAGAACTACGACGTGCGATTGATCTTGATCGTGAGCACGCTGATCGGGCTGGCGGGGTTGATCGCGAGCGTGATCTGGCGCTCCATGTTCTACATGCGATGGGGCGGCGGCGGGCGCGACCGTAACGGCGGCAACGCGTTCATCGTGGTGATCGCCGCGGCGGTTCTGCTGAGCATCGTCGGGTTCATCGTTGGGCCGCTGATCCGGCTGGCGATCTCGCGGCGGCGCGAGGAGCTTGCCGACGTGAGCGGCGTGGCGCTGACGCGCAATCCGGCCGGACTGATCTCGGCGCTGAAGAAGCTGGAACAGAACGACAAGCCGTTCGCGAAGTTCAACCACGCGACCGCAGCGATGTGCATCGACGATCCGCTGCAGCACCACGAGAGCTGGTTCCATCACCTGTTCGACACGCACCCGCCGCTGGAAGAGCGGATCGCGGTCCTGGAGCGGATCGCCCACACGGGCGCGTAGAGCTTTCCGGGCAGTTCCGGGCGATCCTGTCGTGGTGGGGCGCGCACAGCTGCTCGTCCTGCTTGGGTGGTACCCAATGAGTCCCGCATCCGGGCCCAAACCGGAACCAGCCGCTCGGTTATCTCGGCTGGCAGCGAATCAGCACGGTATCTTCACGCGATCGCAGGCACTATCTCTCGGCGTGCCGAGGTCCACCATCGCGCGGCGCCTCGCCGGAGGAGTCTGGGTGCAGCTGTTCCCAGGCGTGTATGCATTTGCCGCTTCTCCCGTCACGTGGCGACGGTCGTTGTTATCCGCATGTCTCGTCAGCGGCCCGTCTGCTGTAGCTTCCCACCGAGCAGCCGCAAGTCTCTGGGAGCTTGCGGGCTTCACCGCACCCGTAATCGAAGTCTCGGTTCCTCGTTCCTGCAAGCGGGCGCGCGCCGATGCGGTGCATCGACCGCGGCTGCTCCCGCGAGCCGATGTTACGCGGGTCGACGGTATTCCCGTCACCACTGTGGCGCGAACCCTGGTCGACATCGCAGGTGATGTCAGGATAGAAGCACTAGAGGAAGCTCTCGATGACGCATTGCGCCGGCGGCTCACGAGCATCCGCCAGCTTTGGAGATGTCTTGAACGCGTCGGTACGTCTGGGAGGACCGGCACAGCCCGATTGCGGGGCCTGCTGGCTGCGCGCGACGGGCCGGGAACCGTGCCGCAGAGTGTTTTCGAGACGCGGTTGCTGCGCGCGATCCATGCCGCAAAGCTGCCCCGCCCAGAGCTGCAGTTTCCCGTTGAGACAGGCATGGGACGTGCACTCCTCGATTTCGCGTACCCGAATCAGCGCGTCGCGATCGAAGCCGACGGGTTTCGCTGGCACTCGAGTCGCTTGCGGTGGGACCACGATCGCGAACGGCGAAACGCGTTGTCCGTCTTGAGATGGAAGATCATTCACGCTACCTGGTCTCAGTTGCGAGATAGGCCGGATGAGATTGTCGCGGCCGTGCGAGCGTTGCTGGCGAGCTAAGAGCCGGTACCGGTTTGGGCTCGAATGCGGGTCCTAGCGCATACCAGCTTTGGCCTGGGGGGGTTAGCGCGCGCAGGAGGGCCGGTCGGCGGGGTCGAATCTAGACCCCATGCCCGAGCTGAGTCGTCGTGACTTCCTGGTCGCCGCCCTGGCGATGGGGGCCACGGTTGCTGTTTCTCCACGGTTGGAAGCTGCCATCCGGCACGTCACCGCTGCCGGATCGCCGGAGTTGTTCTATATGAGCCCGGCGCGCGCGCGCACGTGCTCGGCGATATGCGCGCGCATCGTGCCGTCCGGAGGCGCGGGCGATCCGGGCGCGACCGAAGCGCACGCGGTCACGTTCATCGACCGCTTCCTCGCGGCGTTCGAGCTGCCCTCGGTCGTCGCCGACGGCCCGGCGATCTACATTCGCGGGCGCTACAGCGACCGGAACGGACACGCCGGCGACGACTTCCTGAGCGGCGCGCGCGCGCATTTCTTGCCGCTGAGCGGACACCAGGAGATGTCGTGGCGCGCGGAGCTCTACGGCGCGACGGCGCTGGATCACCCGCCGGCAGGAACGTTTGTGTCGAAGAAGTGGCGCGCGCAGGTCGGCTCGCTGCTCCCGGCGCCGGTGTCGATCCGCAAAGCGTACGCGGACGGTCTGGACGCGTTCGACGCGTACTCGAAGTCGACGTTCGGAACGCCGTTCGCGTCGGCGCCGTCGCTGGAGCAGGACGTGTTGCTCGCGGCGGCCGGCAACGTGATCCTGGCACAGTTCCCGTTGCCCACTCCCCCGGGCGCGCCCGACGCGGCCAAGGCGCTGTTCCCTTTGGTCACCGTGCACACGTTCCAAGCGGTGTACGGGTTGCCCGAGTATCGGTGGCAGCACAACGACGCCGGCGTGTGGAACTCGGTCGCGTGGGACGGCGACACGCAGCCGATGGGCAACAGCATCTACGACGAGCATGCCTCCGGTCCGGGCAAAGGGCCGAACCAAGGCTTCGGCGACCCGCACGTGTACGTGCCTCGCGGTGGCTATCGCGAGCGGCGGCCGGTGTCGACGCTTGGCGACGGGGGCGGTGCCGCGTTGAGCAAGAAGAACGTCGCACCGTTGGTGAACGCGTTGCGCGCGCAATCCAAACGATCGGCGCGCGGGAAGGCCCGGGCGAAGCGATGAAGCGCGCGATCGTCGTCGGGAGCGGCCCGTCGGGATCGACGGTCGCGAGGCTGCTCGCGCGTAGCGGCAAATATCACGTCATCGTCTTGGAGAAAGGCCGCAACTACTTCACGGGGTTGGGTACGAAGCGCGTCGGTAACCTGTTCGCGAACGACGAGATCGGGTGGGAGTCGCGGCGTAGCCCGATCCGGCAGGATCCGTTCTTGGAGCCGCGCTCGTTCCGCACGAGCCCCGGCGCCGGCAAGCGCACATACGTCGGCGACGTGAACAACCTGCCGACCGCGGTCGGCGGCGGCACGATCCACTATGACGCGAAAGCGCGGCGGTTCCGCGAAGTCGACTTCATCACGAACACGCTGTTCGGCGGGACACCGGACAAGCCGGCGATCCCCGGGACTTCGTACGCGGACTGGGCGATGGAGTACCGCCACATCGAGCCGTTCTACGCGGTGATGGAAGAGATCGTCGGCGTGCAAGGACCGGCGAAGCGCGTGGGCCGGCGGGTTGTGAACCCGAACCCGTACGAGTCGTGGCGCTCGACGCCGTACGCGATGCCGCCGGGCGTGGCGCAGCTGAACTCGTTGCTGCCTGCGGAAGCGGCGAACCGGCTGGGGTATCACTCCGCGCCGGTGCCGACGGCGGTGAACTCGCGGCCGTACCGCGGGCGGCCGGCGTGTGTCGACTGCGGCTTCTGCTTGTCGTACGGCTGTCCGAGCAACGCGAAGGGCGGCGGCGTGTGGCAGCTGCAGGACGCGCTGCGCACCGGGCGCGCGGAGCTGCGGAGCGAAGTCAACGTGATCCGCGTCGAGCACGCAAAGGCGCGCGGCAAGTACCGCGCGACCGGCGTGACCTACATGACGCCCGACGGCAAGAAGCACACGGAGAAAGCGGATCTGGTCATCCTTGCGAACAGCCCGATCGAGGCTGCTCGACTGTCGTTCGTGAGCGGCATCGGGAACGCGCATCCGAACGAGAAATCGATCAAGAAGGCGCAGCCGGTCGATACGGATCCGAGTGGCATGCTCGGACGGAACTTGATGTTCCACCTTCAGACGATCGTGCTATCCTTGAGATCGGCGGAAACCTCAACCTGGTGACCGAAGCGAGCGAGGTCGCTGCGTTCGCATACGGCGAGACCCTGAAGCAGTTCATGAAGCTCGGGCCGTTCCACAACCACCTGACGACGTTCACGTTGCAGGGCGAGGACATGCCGCAGATCACGAACTACGTCGACCTCGACCCCGACATCGTCGACGTGTACGGCGTTCCGGTGCCGCGCATCAGCTACCAGAGCCATCCGTACGAGCTGGCCGCGTCCGCCTTCTACATCCCGCAGATGCTCGCGATCATGGAGTCGATCGGCGGTCCGGGTTCCGCGTATCCGACGGTGCGCACGCTGGCCGCGTTGTCGTTGAACACGACGTTGCCGCCGGCGTTGCCCGGTGAGATCGATGCGCCTGTGCAGCAGATCCTGAGCAACACGCCGTTCAACGAGATCCCGGCGTCGGCGCACATCATGGGGACGCATCGTGCGGCGCTGTCGCCGGCGCACGGGCCGTGCGATCCGTACGGTCGCTACTGGGCGTTCGAGAACCTGTACCACGCAGGCGGCGGCTTGTTCGCGACGGCCCCTGGGTACAACGTCACGCTGACGATCTGGGCGCTGTCGTACTGGGTCGCGGCAGCGATCTTGACCGGTGTCGGTGGCCGGCAGTCGTACAGCAAAGCGGATATCGACAAGGGTCAGCGCAAGCTGCTCGACGTGATCCGCACGCTGGACGGCGACACGATGGCCGCGCGCGCGCTGTAGCTACGGGCAGGCGATCGACGCGTTCGTGCCGACGACCTTCACGCTGCTGGCCGTCAACTGCAGCGTGGTGAGCGCGCACGTTTGCTGCGGGCCGGCGACGAGCAGCGAGTTGTTCGGATTCGTCTTCATCACGAGGTCATAAGTACCCGGCGGCGTGTTCGAGATATCGATGAACTGATCCGGTGTGTCCCACGTATAGACGTCGCCCCAGCCGGGCGTGATGCCTTCGAAGACGTAGAGACTGTTGCCGACCGCTTCGGGGATGTTGCATCCGGGCTGGCCGACGAAGTCTCGTTGGCCGTTGGGACCCGGCGTGGCGTAGCCGAAGTACTCGTCGTCGGCGAGGCAGAACGACGCTTTCTGGCTGGTGCCCACTTTGGTCGTCGGGCCGTCGGCCCCGTGCCCGTAGAGCGTGTACGAGATCAGGTCCTTGTAATGGAAATGCGCGTGCGCGACGTGGAAGAGGCAATCGCCGGCGGGGCGCACGGCCTGGGTGCCGTCGTCGGTCGTGGCCACTTGTTCCGCGTG
>VAWS01000229.1 GCA_005884515.1 Actinomycetota bacterium | reverse complement strand
CAGCCCTCGGGTGCGGAGCCGGATGGGACCGAGCCGGCGCCGAAGCCGCGCGCGCCACGCCCGCAAGGGCAGCGCCAGCCGCGACCGAGACAGCCGAGACCAGCGCGCGCTGCGACCGAAAGCTCCGTTGGGGCCGCCGAGCGACCGGAAGGCGGCACCGATCTCGTCGACAACGGGACCACCGATGCGGTTGGCGACGACGGGAAGCCGGCCGCGCCGAGGCGGCGCAGGCGCCGCGGCGGCCGCGGCCGCGGTGGGAAGAAGCCGGCGAGCCAAGGAGCGCCGGGGGCCGAGACCGCCGACGCGCAACCGGCGGAGAAGCCCGCACCGAAAGAGAAGGCCGCACCGAAAGAGAAGGCCGCACCGACCTCCACACGGCCTCGCCGCGCGCGCGATTCGCAAGACGCAACAGCAACAGCAACGCGGCCGCCGGCCTCGGAAGCGGCTCACGGAAGAAGAAGCGCGCACCCTCCGCGGCGCGGCGAAGACCATGCTCGTGCACGAGCATGACGACCGCACGCAGATCGCCGTGCTCGAGGAAGGGGTACTGATCGAGCACTTCGTCGCACGCAAGGGCGGCAAGATGTCGCTCGCCGGAAACATCTTCTTGGGCAAGGTCCAGAACGTGCTGCCCGGCATGGAAGCGGCGTTCGTCGACTTTGGGCGCGGGCGGAACGGCGTCCTGTACGCCGGCGAGGTGAACTACTCGCCGGAAGACCTCGAGGGCGACGCGTCGCCACGTATCGAGAAGGTGCTGAAGTCCGGCCAAGCGTTGATGGTCCAGGTCACGAAAGATCCGATCGGCACCAAAGGAGCGCGCCTCACGACGCAACTTTCGCTGGCCGGCCGCTACATGGTGCTTGCACCGGAACAGCAGCTGACCGGGATCAGCAGGCGGCTCGCAGAGAACGAGCGCGCGCGGCTGCGCCAGATCCTCCGAGAGATCCGCCCGAACGGTCACGGCGTGATCGTGCGCACGGCGGCGGAGGGCGCGAGCAAGGACGCGCTCGAGCGCGACCTCAACAACCTCATCAAGATCTGGGATCAGGTCCAGAAGGCGGCGAAGAAAGCGAAAGCACCGGCGGCCCTCTACGAAGAGCCCGAGCTCGTCAACAAGGTCGTGCGCGACATCTTTAGCGGCGACTTCGAGCGGGTCGTGGTCGATGACCGAGCAGCTGCACAAGGCGCTCGAAAGAAAGGTGTGGCTTCCGAGCGGCGGGTCGCTAGTGATCGACCGCACGGAAGCGATGACGGTGATCGACGTGAACACCGGCAAGTTCACCGGCAAGGGCGGAAACCTCGAGGAGACCGTCTACAAGAACAACCTCGAGGCAGCGGAGGAGGTCGCGCGACAGCTCCGCCTGCGCGACATCGGTGGGATCATCGTGATCGACTTCATCGACATGATCGACCCCAAGAACCAGCAGGAGCTGCTGCGGACGCTGAAGCGCGCGCTTTCGCGAGACAAGACGCGGAGCCAGGTGTTCGAGGTGTCGAACCTCGGCCTCGTCGAGATGACGCGCAAGAAGGTGTCCGAAGGGCTGCTCGACGCGTTCAGCGAGCCGTGCCCCAACTGCGAAGGACGCGGTATCGTCCTAACCCACGAGATCGACTAAGGAGCCCGCATGTACGCCATCATCCGGACCGGGGGACACCAAGAGAAGGTGACCGCCGGGGAGCAGATCACCGTCGACTACCTGAATCAGCGGTCGGTCGGCGACACCGTGACGTTCCCCGCGCTCATGATCAGCGGCGACGACGGCACCGTCGTTTCTGACCACAAGGAGCTCGCCGATAAGGCGAAAGTGACAGGGACGGTCGTACAACACATCAAGGCCGACAAGGTCGACGTTTTCCAGTACCGAAACAAGACCGGCTATCGCCGTCACACCGGGCACCGCCAGCCGATGACGCTGGTCGAGATCACCGAGATCCGCCTTGGCGACGTGGTCGCGACAGCACCGGTGCCGGAAGAAGTGCCCGAGCAGCCTGCCGAGACCGCCACGGAAGCTGCGGCGCCGAAAGCGCGCAAGGCGGCTGCGAAAAAGGCCTCGCCCCGCAAGAGCGCCGCGAAGAAGGCTGCTCCGAAGAAGGCAGCTTCGAAGAAGAAGTAGCTGGTTTCGGGGGTGCCGGGGCTCTGGTACCCTTTCACGCGCTATGGCGAGCAAGAAAGGTGCATCCAGCAGCCGGAACGGGCGGGATTCCAACCCGCAGTATCTCGGCGTGAAGCGCTATGCCGGCCAAACGGTGACGGCGGGGAGCATCCTGGTGCGCCAGCGGGGAACGAAGATCCACCCCGGCGACAACGTCGGGAAGGGCCGCGACGACACACTGTTCGCGCTCGTGGCCGGTGAAGTGCGCTTCCGCGAGCGACGGAACCGCCGCCTCGTAGACGTCATCCCAAGCGCCTAAGCGCCGCCCAGAATCTTCTTTCTACCTGCGGGAAGTTGGCTCCGTGATGAGTTTCCGGCCTGCTCGCGTCCGTGGGGGTCTAGAATGCGGGTGAGGCGGCGAGATGTTAATCAAGCGCTTGCTCTTCGTCGGCGCAATGGCCGGCCTAACAGTTGCGCTCCTTCTTCCCCATCCGAGCAGCGACCGGACGGTCTTCGTCGTTTCGGGTGGCGATCTCAAACGCCCTGTCTCGTTCGACAACGACAAGATCGGTCCCGCTCGTGGATGGTGGTGGCAGCCAGAGACGCGCGTCCCGCCCCTGACCGGGTCTCGGTACCGTCTGCAATTCCACGACTCAGCCTCCCCTGCGGTGGTAACCGAGTGGATCTACTTCCCGGACGCGTCGGGCGCACTTCCTGTCGCGCGCGAGTCACGACCTCCCGACGCGCGACGGATCGCGTGGATGGCGTTCACGCCCGCGTTCAATGCTGATCTCGTCTCGCAGATACGCGGCTCTTTCGACTTCGTGGACGGCAAGGCGCTATCGGTCGGTCTGGCCATCGGAGCCGGGATCCTGCTGATCCTGACGGCCGCGGGGCTTCGGTTCTATGCGGTCCCACGGTGGCTTCTGCGCGGAGCGACGCGCGTTGGCGGCGTTGCGGTCGCTTCCGACGCCGGGCCGGCGTACCTGTATACATCGGTGCCGCGCGCGCTGTGGCCGGCGCTCGGTAATCTCGGG
>VAWS01000230.1:733-2893 GCA_005884515.1 Actinomycetota bacterium | reverse complement strand
GTTCCGGTCACCGTGACGGTTCTGGTCGTGCCTGCCTCCCCGGTCGTCGGAGAAGCCGACGTTGCAGTCGGTGCCGGGAGAATCACGGTGAAGCAGCCGGAGCAAGTCGCGGACTGCGTGTCCGGGTTGGTAACGGTGACGTCGCGCGCGCTCAACGTCGCGGACGCCGAGATCGTTATGTTGGCTGTGACGTGACTGGAGTCAGTGAACGTCGTCGTGTTCACCGTTACGCCTGTGCCCGAGAACGAGGCGTTGGCCCCGTTGACGAAGTTCGTACCCGTGACGATGACGTCGATCGTCGTTCCGCGATGGCCGCTGGACGGTGATGCCGATGTTGCGGTCGGCGCCGGAAGCATCACGTCGAAGCATCCGACGCAGGTATCCGACTGGGTATCAGGGTTCGTGAGCGTGACGTCGCGCAAGCTGAGGGTGGCCGACGGCGAGATCGTGATGTTGGCGGTGACATGACTCGAGTCGACGAACGAGTTCGTGTTCACCGCGATTCCGGTACCGGAGAACGACACCGTCGCACCGCTCACGAAGTGGCTCCCCGTCACGGTGACGTTGATCGTTGTTCCTTGATGGCCGCTCGTCGGTGACACTGAGGTGATAGCGGGAGCCGGCAGCGTGATGGAGAAACACCCCGTGCACGTATCCGCCTGGCTGTCGGTGTTGGTGACTGTCACATCCCGGGTCCCGACCGTCGCGGTCGCCGAGATCGTGATGTTCGCTGTGACGTGCGACGTATCTACGAAGGTCGTCGAGTTCACCGTGATGCCGGTACCCGAGAAGGACGCGACAGCGCCGGGGAAGAAGTTCGTCCCGATCACCGAGACGGTAGTCGTCACTCCCTGCGGCTTGTGGTCCGGCGATGTCGATGTCACCGTCGGGGCGGCGGCTGTGACGGTGAAGCAGTTCGAGCAGCTAGCCGGCCCTCCATCCCCGTTCACGATGCTGATCACCCAGGCGCCGGGCGCAACGTCCGTGATGTCGAAGTCGATCGACAAAGATGTGGTGGTGTTGCGCGTCCAGTTCGTCCCAGCGATATCCGACTGCCCGGTCTTCGTCAGCTTCGCCGTTCCGGAGGCCTCGAAGTTGAGGCCGGTCAATGTAAGCGTGATGGGACTCGTATTGGCAGCAGAGCTCGGTGTCGAGCTGACGATCGAAGGTTTGGGATTGACCGTGAAACACGCTGCGCAACTGCCGGACCCCAGGTCTGGGTTGGTCACCGTGATGTTGCCGGCTCCGGTCGTCGCGGTGGAGGAAACGTTGATAACGACGTCGATCTCCCCACTCGAGATGAAGTTCGTTGACTGAACGGAGATGCCCGAGTTGGAGAAGGCGACGGTCGCGCCTGATTGGAAATGGGAGCCGGTAATCGTCACGGCTTTCCCCGACGCACCCTGGCCGGTCGAAGTCGGTGACGGAGTGATCCCCGATGGGTTGGCCGACGTAACGGTGAAGCAGCCGGAGCAGACACCGGTGCCGTCGATGTTCGAGACGCGCACGTCCCAGGCACCGATGGCAGCGGGCCCACCGCCCGAACCCGTCGCGAGATTGAAGGTGGCCGTAGCGGTTGTGCCCGAAACACTGCCCGTCACGGATGTGCCGGTGATATCAGACTGCCCTGCCTTATGAAGAACGGCCGAGGTCGGGGCGGTCATGCCTGTGCCCGTGAAGGTCAGCGGGATCGCGGCATTGGTGTTTTCTCCTGTGGGTGGCGCGACCGCGGCAACAGTCGGGGCTGCGGCGAACGCCGGGACGGCGCCCATCCCGATGACGAGAGCGGTCAGGGCCATCGCGGCTATCCCATTGCGAACTCGTCCATTCATCGCTGCCTCCTTCGCCCACGCCGGCGATGCAACTATGTAACAGCAAGAGGCAGCGTTCGGCGGGATGTCCGGTTAAAACCGCTGCGTCCTGCGGGGAAACATAGGAGGTGCCCCCTCCCCGGGGCTATAGGCCTTCCTGGTGATTTCAACCCCGGCGACGCCGGTTCGAACGCTCACCGACGACAAGTGCGTCGTCGCACCTGACGTGACTGTCACTTCGAGGGCTGCTCGTCATAGAATGCGGCCGGAGCCGCTTCCGAGGGAGGCCCTACGATGCGCGAGTACCAGGTCATCTCCACCGACGATCACATCATCGAGCCGCCCGGCA
>VAWS01000230.1:0-713 GCA_005884515.1 Actinomycetota bacterium | reverse complement strand
GATGCGGAAGGGCTGTTACGACCCGCGCGAGCGTATCAAGGACATGGACATCGACGGCGTCGACGCGCAGGTGACGTTCCCGACGCTGCCCGGGCTCGCCGGCGCCGCGTTCATCGAGATCCAGGACCGGCCCTACGCGCTGGCGTTGATGCGCGCGTACAACGATTGGCTCGTCGACGAGTGGCAGGCGGCCGATCCCGAGCGGATCATCAGTGCGGGCATCCTGCCGCTGTGGGACCTTTCCGCCGCAGCCGAGGAGCTTCGCCGGATCTACGAGCGTGGCATGAAGTGCATCTCGCTGCCATCGCATCCGAATTCCCTAGGGGTCGCGCCGTTCGGCGACCCGTCATGGGAGCCGCTCTGGGACGCCATGGAAGAGACCGGCGTTCCCGCCGAGATCCACATCGTCTCTGGGAAAGCGGACGTGTCCTTCCTGCAAGACGCCGCCGGCTCGCCGGCCGAGGTGTTCGTGTGCATGGCGCCCTCCTCGAACATGCAGATCGTCGCCAACCTTCTGTTCAGCGGCATCTTGCACGCGCACCCGAAGCTGAAGTTCATCTCGGCGGAGTCGGGCATCGGCTGGCTGCCGTACTTCCTGGAGCGCGCGGACTACACGCACCGCAAGCACCAGTTCTGGACGGGGACGAAGATCGACGTGACTCCCAGCGATCTGTTCCGACAGTCGATCTACGCGAACTTCATCAGCGACAAGG
>VAWS01000108.1 GCA_005884515.1 Actinomycetota bacterium | reverse complement strand
GCGAACTATTCCATCGGCGAAGGCGATCTGGTCGGGGAGAACGTCATCGAGTGCCCCGGGCACGGCTCGACGTTCAACGTGCAGACCGGCGATGTGATCAGCGGGCCGGCCGACGAGCCGCTCGAAACGTACGAAGTAAGGGTCGTCGACGGAATGGTGCGGGTCGCGGTCGAGTGACGCAACAGAAGAAGGGCGCGGGCGGGGGTAACGGGGCGAAGCGAGCGGCACGCGCGCGTCCCGAGCCGCTCGCACCCAAAGGGCAGTTCGGCTCGCTGGTCATCCGCGGCGCGCGCGAGCACAACCTGAAGAACCTGCACCTCGAGCTGCCGCGCGATGCGCTGATCGTCTTCACCGGCATCTCCGGCTCGGGGAAGTCATCGCTCGCGTTCGACACGATCTACGCCGAGGGCCAACGGCGGTACGTCGAAAGCTTGTCGGTGTATGCGCGCCAGTTCCTCGGCCAGATGGAGAAGCCCGACGTCGACTTCATCGACGGACTGTCGCCGGCGATCTCGATCGACCAGAAAACGGCGTCGCAGAACCCGCGGTCGACGGTCGGCACCGTCACCGAGATCTACGACTACCTCCGCTTGCTGTACGCGCGCGTCGGCAAGCCGCACTGCCCGAAATGCGGCCGCCCGATCGCGAAGCAGACGCCGGACCAGATCGTCGACCAGGTGCGCGCGCTGCCCGAGGGCACGCGGTTCCAGGTCCTCGCTCCGATCGTCCGTCAGCGCAAGGGGGAGTACGAGCAGCTTCTGGCCGACCTCGCGAAGAAGGGCTTCGCGCGCGCCAAGGTCGACGGTGAGGTCAAGGAGCTCTCCGAGAAGATCCGGCTTGACCGCTATTACAAGCACTCGATCGACGTCGTCGTCGACCGGCTCGTGATGAAGGACGGGATCGAGCGGCGTCTCACCGACTCCGTCGAGACGGCGCTCGGCCTTGCCGATGGGATGGTCGCGATCGAGCTCGTCGACAGCGGCGCGATCGACACATACTCGCAGCACCTCGCGTGCTTGTTCGACGGCCTGTCGTTCGAAGAGCTGCAGCCGCGGAACTTCTCGTTCAACTCGCCGTACGGCGCGTGCCCGCGCTGCGACGGGTTGGGAACGCACCTCGAAGTGGATCCCGAGCTCGTGGTGCCTGATCCGGACGTGTCGCTGTCCGAGCGGCCCTTCCACCCCTGGCAGGGCGGGCGGACCGAGTACTTCGACAAGCTCGTGGAAGCGGTGGCCGGCTACCTGAAGGTCAAGCCGTCGGCGCCGTGGCGGAAGCTGACGAAGGCGCAGCGGGACGTCTTCCTGTACGGGACCGGCGACGACCAGGTGTACGTGAAGTACCGCAACCGGTACGGCCGGACGCGCGCGTACTGGACGCACTACGAAGGCGTGATCCCGTGGTTGGAGCGCCAGCACGAGCGCGCCGAGAGCGAGTACGCGATCGGCAAGGTCGAGCAGTACATGCGCGAGATCCCGTGCCCGGAGTGCAAGGGCGCGCGCCTCAAGCCGGAGACGCTGGCCGTAACCGTCGGCGAAAAGAACATCTGGGAGCTGACGTCCCTTTCGATCGCGGACGCGGATAAGTTCGTCAAGTCGATCGACTTCAGCGAGCGCGAGCACCACATCGCCGACCGCGTGATCAAAGAAGTGGTCGCGCGTCTGGGGTTCCTGCTCGACGTCGGCCTCGACTACCTGACGCTGGAACGCTCCGCCGCGACGCTGGCCGGTGGTGAGGCGCAGCGCATCAGACTTGCAACACAGATCGGGAGCGGCCTCGTCGGCGTGCTTTACATCTTGGATGAGCCATCGGTCGGCTTGCATCAGCGGGACAACCACCGATTGATCGAGACCTTGATCCGGCTGCGCGACATGGGCAACACGCTGATCGTCGTCGAGCACGACGAAGCGACGATCGCGACGGCCGATCACGTTGTCGATATCGGCCCGGGCGCCGGCGAGCACGGCGGTGAGATCGTGTACGAGGGGTCGGTGAAGGGGCTGCTCGAACACCCGACGTCGTCGACCGGGCAGTACCTGAGCGGGCGCAAGCGCATCGACGTGCCGGGCATGCGGCGCGCGCCGGGCGGCAACTGGCTCGTGCTGAAGGGCGCGCGCCAGAACAACTTGAAGGACATCGACGTTCGGTTCCCGATCGGCAGCTTCATCTGCATCACCGGGGTAAGCGGCAGCGGGAAGTCGTCGTTGTTGAGCGACACGCTGCACCCCGCGCTGATGTCGAAGATATACGGATCGAAGGTGGTCGCCGGGAAACACAAAGGCATCACCGGCTTGCAGCACTTCGACAAAGTGGTGAACGTCGACCAAGCGCCGATCGGCCGGACGCCGCGATCGAACCCGGCGACCTACATCGGCGTGTTCGACCACATCCGCGCGCTGTTCAGCCAGACGCCCGAAGCGCGCGTCCGCGGGTACCAGCCGGGCCGGTTCTCGTTCAACGTTTCCGGCGGGCGGTGCGAAGCGTGTGCCGGCGACGGGACGATCAAGATCGAGATGCACTTCTTACCCGACGTGTACGTCCCGTGCGAGGTGTGCAAAGGCAAGCGCTATAACCGCGACACGCTGGATGTCACGTTCAAGGGCAAGAACATCCACCAGGTGCTCGAGATGTCGATCGAGCAAGCGCTTGAGCACTTCAGCGCGATCCCGAACATCGCGCGCCACTTCCAGACGCTGTCGGACGTCGGACTCGGCTACATGCGGGTCGGCCAGCCGGCGACGACGTTATCCGGCGGGGAGGCTCAGCGGGTCAAGCTGGCGGCGGAGCTTTCGAAGCGCGCGACCGGCCGGACGATCTACATCCTCGACGAGCCGACCACCGGACTACACTTCGAAGACATCAACAAGCTACTGGGCGTGTTGCACCGGCTCGTCGAGCAGGGGAACACCGTCATCGTGATCGAGCACAACCTGGACGTCATCAAGACCGCCGACTGGGTGATCGACCTCGGTCCGGAGGGTGGGGTGCTCGGCGGCGAGATCGTGGCCGAAGGATATCCGGAGGACGTCGCGAAGAACCCGCGCTCGTACACCGGGCGGTTCCTGCGTGACGTTCTGGACCTACCGAAGACGGCGCGCGCGCAATAACGCACGGCGCGCTCGGAGATCACGTGATGGCTCCGGCCCAGGCAACGTGGTACCGCACTTCCGGCAGAACATGCGACCTTCGAAGTATTCGGTGCCGCAGATCTGGCAGCACGGCATTCCTCGCTCCCGCTTTCGCCGCCGAGAGCAGGGTACTCAGCAAGCCGTCAGGGGTCGACAGCACCGGGCGCACCGCTCCTACTCGAGCGGCGACCGGGGGAGCCCTTCCGAGTGCTTAGGCCTCGTACTTGAACGAGATGGCCACGCGCGCGCGGTACGCGGTCACTTTGCCCTTCTCGATCGCGACGTCGAGCTTGACCACTTCGCCGACGCGGAGGTCGCGCAACGTCTTCGCCGCAGTCTCGACCGCATTCTTCGCAGCTTTCTCCCAGGAGTCGGTGCTGGTCCCGATCACTTCGGTGACGCGGTAGATGCTTTCCGCCATGTGAGTCCTCCTCGAGTAGAACGCCGGGCCCTATTCCTATCGGTTCGGGCGTGATCTTCACAATCCGCATGACGGTTGCGTGAAATAGCAGCGGCCCGTTCAACCCGGCCTGCGGTGATGCCGATTCAGATAGCGTTGCGTCCTACGGCTTCGTAAGTTACGCTGGCGTAACCCGTCCCCCTGAGATCTCGGAGTTCCGCATGACCACCGACCTGCTCGAACGCCGTCCCGAACCGCGTCCGGAACGCCGCATCGAGGGGGTCGTCCCGATCTCCGCGCGCGAGCTCCGCTTCCAGCGCCGGATCACCCTCCTGATGACGATCGCGCCGCTCGGCGCCGTCCTTTGGGCCATCACGGCCCTGTGGGGTCGTGGCATCAGCGCAACGGACTTCTGGATCATGACGTCTTTCTACGTATTCACCGTCACCGGTGTCACGGTCGGCCTCCACCGCTACTTCACCCACAAATCGTTCCGCGCCGTCCAGCCGCTGCGGTGGCTTTTGGCCGTCGCGGGCTCGATGGCCGTCGAAGGGGACGTGATCAGTTGGGTCGCCGCGCACCGCCGTCACCACGCGTACGCAGACAAGGCCGGCGACCCGCACTCGCCGCACCTGATCCAAACACCTGGGTTCAAGGGCACGCTTCAGAACCTCTGGCACGCGCACATGGGATGGCTGTTCGATCCCGAAAAGACCGATAGGGAGCGCTGGGCTCCGGACCTCCTGAAGGACCCGATGATTTCGGGGATCAGCCGCCGGTTCCCGATGCTCGTGATCCTGACGTTCACGCTTCCGCCTCTGCTCGGGCTCACCATCACCGGCACCTTCCACGGCATGTGGACGGCGTTCGTCTGGGGAAGCCTCGTGCGCGTCTTCGTGCTGCACCACATGACCTGGAGCATCAACTCGATCTGCCACTTCTACGGCCGCCGCCCGTACGACACCGACGAGGAGAGCCGCAACGTTTGGCCGCTGTCCCTCCTGTCGTTCGGCGAGTCCTGGCACAACAACCACCACGCGTTCCCCAGCTCTGCGTACCTCGGCCTCGAGTGGTGGCAAGTCGACTTCGGTCGCTACACGATCCGCAGCCTTCAATGGCTAGGCTTAGTCCGCGATGTCAGGCGTCCAACTGTCGAGCAGCGAAAAGCCAAGCGTAGCGGCTAAGTCTCGGACGCCCGCACGCGTGCGGATGACCGGCCAGGAGCGCCGGGAGCAGTTGCTCGACGTGGGTCGCGTTCTTTTCGCGGAGAAGGGATTCGAGCCGACGTCGATCGAAGAGATCGCCGAGCGCGCGAAGATCTCTAAGCCGATCGTGTACGAGCACTTCGGCGGCAAGCAGGGACTGTACGCCGTGATCGTCGACCGCGAAGTGCAAGGGGTCCTCGGCCGCATCACCGCCGCGTTGGATGCCGACCACCCCCGCCTGATGCTGCAACAAGCTGCGCAAGCGTTCCTCGGATACATCGAGGACGAGCCCGACGGGTTTCGCATCCTCGTGCGCGATACGCCGGTTGCGAGCGGCATGGGAACGCTCGGCAGCTTGCTCCACGACATCGCCGCGCAGGTTGAGCACATCCTCGCGGAGCAGTTCAAAGCGCGCGGCTACGATCCGAAGATGGCGCCGGTATACTCGCGCGCGCTCGTCGGGATGGTCGCTTTCGTCGGCGAGTGGTGGCTCGACGTCGGGAAGCCCGGTCGTGACGCGGTCGCCGCGCACATCGTGAACCTCGCGTGGAACGGCTTGAGCGACCTCGAGAAGAAGCCGGGGCTCGTCAAGAGCTGATGCGCCGGGAGCGCGCGCTGCTCCTGCTCATCGTTGCCGCGTTCGTCGCGTCCGTCGCGTTCGCGATCGCACAACACGTCCCGTTCGAGAACGACGAAACCGTGTACGCGACGCAAGCGCGCGCATGGGCGGCCGGCGGTCCCGTCACCGGCGTCGGCTTGCAGCGCGCGCCGCTGCTGCCGGCGATCGGCACGCTCGTCTATAAGGCGGGCGCGCGCAGCGAGTGGCCGTTCCGGTTGACGGGGTTGGTGTTCGGCTCCGCCGCGGTTGTGCTCCTGTGGGCGCTTGCTCGCGCGGTCGCCGGCCCGCGCGCAGGATTGATCGCCGCCGCGATCTTCGCCGGCGCGCCGACCATCATGCAGCGCAGCGCGCAGTTCATGACCGACGTGCCGGCGACCGCGCTCCTGCTCGCGCTCGCTTTGGTGCTCTGGCACAACCGCGCGCGCGCGGGACCGGCGCTCCTCTTCGCCGCTCCGATCGCCGCGGCCGCCTTCTACATACGCTACGCATCGATCCTGCCGATCGGGCTCCTCGTCCTTATCGCGCTTGTGCTGTGGCACGACGGTTTGTTGCGAGATCCCCTTCTGGCAGCGGGGACGATCGTTCTGTTCGGGGTGCTTCTCGTCCCACACGCGCTGCACGCGATCCATGAAACCGGGACACCGTGGGGGATCGTCACGTACTCAACGCACTCGGCCGGCCGCCGGTACGTCGGTCAAGCGTTGCTCCAGTACCTCGCGTGGCTGCCGTTCGCGCTCGCCGGGCCGGTCGCAGGGATCGCGATGGTAGCCGGCATCGTCGCAGCCGCAGTGAGACGCTCGAAAGCGGCGACGTTCATCGTGGCACCCGCCGCCGTCGACGTGCTCGTGCTCGGGCTCACCGAGCACGGCGACGAGCGCTTCATCTTCTTCCCGGTTGCGCTCCTCTGCGTCGCCGGCGCGCTGTTCGTCTCGCAGATCGCAACGCCGAAACGACTCGTCGCCGCTGTGCTCTCCCTCGGATTGATCGGTGCCGGGATCTACACCGTCGCGCATACCGGCTCGGCGCGCGCCCACCGCCTCCCGCCGGTGCTCGCCGGTCGCGCGATCGCAGCGCGCGCGCACGGCCCGTGCACCGTTCTCGCGGCCGAGATCGCTGAGACCACCTGGTACTCGGGCTGCTCGACGTATCCGTTCGGCGCGCCCGCCGCCGACTTCGCCGTCTTCTATCGGATCGGCGGCGTGCGGCTCACCGGCCAGCCAAAAGACCCACCCGCCGGGGCCGTGCAGATCGCGTCGTCGCGCAGCGGGGGACGCGTGGTGGCCACGGTTTACGCCCTGTCCGGCCCGTAGAATGAAGGGGTGGCTTCCTCCCTCACACGCCCCAAAAACATCCCGGATTCCCCGGGTTGTTACCTGTTCCGCGATGCCAACGGCCGGGTCATCTACGTCGGCAAGGCGAAGTCGCTCCGCAGCCGGCTGTCGAGCTACTTCCAGGCCCCGTACCTGCTCCACCCGCGGACGGCCAGCATGGTCGAGCAAGCCGCCGACGTCGAGTGGATCGTCACGAAGAACGAGGTCGAGTCGCTGCACCTCGAGTACAACCTCATAAAGAAGAACTCGCCGCGCTTCAACGTCCGGTACAAGGACGACAAGAGCTACCCGTACCTGGCGATCACGGTGGGGGAGGAGTACCCACGTGCGACCGTGATGCGCGGGAAGCGCCGCCAAGGCGTCCGCTTCTTCGGCCCGTACGCGCACGCCTACGCGATCCGCGAAACACTCGATCTCGTGTTGCGCACGTTCCCGATGCGCACCTGCACCCAAAGCGTGTTCGACCGCGCGCGCCGCATCAAGCGGCCGTGCTTGCTCTTCGACATCGGCAAGTGCGCGGCGCCGTGCGTCGGCCACGTCGATGCCGAGCAGCATCGCGCGATCGTCGACGAGCTGATGAGCTTCATGGAGGGCAACTACGACCCGGTGCTCGACCGGCTGGACAAGGAGATGCATCGCGCGTCGAACGACCTTGAATTCGAGCGGGCCGCGCGGCTCCGCGACCAGCTGGCCAGCGTCCGCAAGGCGATCGAGAAGCAGGTCGTCGTCAGCGACCGGAACGAGCACTTCGACCTGATCGGGATCGCGGAGGACGATCTGGAGGCCGCGCTCCAGGTGTTCTTCGTACGCGGCGGACGGATGGTGGGGCGAAAGGGGTTCGTCGTCGACAAGGTCGAGGAGCTTGACCGCCCGGCGCTGATCGCGAGCTTCGTCCGCGA
>VAWS01000107.1 GCA_005884515.1 Actinomycetota bacterium | reverse complement strand
AGCTGCTGGTGAAGGCGGGAGATCGCCGCGAAGATCCGGTCGTCGGCGATCGGCATCGAGGTCACGCGGGACAAGACCGGCCGGACGACCTTCATCACACGCCGCTCGACCGGGAAGATCCGTTCGATGTACCAGTTCATCGCGTCGGGGAGGCTGAGCAGCCGCAGCGTTTCGGCCGTCGGCGCGCAGTCGACGACCAGCAGGTCGTAGCTCCCGGAATCGTGCGCCTTCTTCACGTCCGTGAGGCTGAAGATCTCGTCGAGGCCGGGGATGATGCTGAGCTCCTCGGCGGCGACCGCGTCGACCCCGCCCCAGTCGAGCAGCGACAACACGTAGTCCTGGATCTCGCGCCAGCCTTCTTCGAGTCGCTTCTGCGCATCGATCTGCTGACCGAAGAGATTCTTTTCGAGCACCGTCGCCTCGCCGCCGATCGGCAAGTCGAACGAATCGGCGAGTGAGTGCGCAGGGTCGGTCGACATGACGAGCACGCGCTGGCCCGAGCGCGCAGCGCGCAGCGCGGTTGCGGCGGCAACAGTTGTCTTGCCGACGCCGCCTTTGCCCGTGAAAAGGAGGATACGCATCGGAGGCTAAACTCTACCCGAGCCACGAAGGCCCACCAACCGATGCGCTTTTTTAGCGATGTTTCGCGTGTTTTTCGAGCGGCCCGTCGTCGAAGCTTCGGATCACGTCGACGATCCGCATCGGGTCGCTCGTCTTGCCGACGACGGCATCGACGTTCATGCGCGCGGCCTGCTCGATCGTTTCCGGTTCGTCTTGATGCACCGTGTACACGACGATACGCATCTCCGGCCAGCGCGTTGCTTCACGGACGAAGTCCCACCCGCTGCGCTCCGGGAGCTGCACGTCGACGAGGGCAACGTCCGGCTGGACCGACTCGCACTGTGCGATCGCATCGTTCACCGACGACGCGCGCACCACGTCGTGGCGTGGTGGCCTTCGGAAGTGTGATCGTGAACGTCGAGCCGTCGCCCGGGGTGGACTCGATGGTGATCGTCCCTCCCAAGCGGTCCACGAGGTGGCGGACGATCGAGAGACCGAGCCCAACGCCGCTGAAGCGGCTGCTGTCACCGCGCGCGGCCCGGAAGTACGGCTCGAAGATGTGCTCCCTCTCCTCGACCGACATCCCGACCCCATGGTCCGAGATCGAGATCGACACCGACCGGGGCTCGTCGATCGCAGCGATGCGGACCTCGCCGCCTTCCGGCGAGTACTTGATCGCGTTCTCGAGCAACAGCCCGAAGATCTGGTCCAACGCCTCCGGGTCGGCGTCGACCCAGACGTTCTCCGGAGCCGCGAGGAGGATCGGGTGCTTCGGCGAGACGTCCTTGAACTCCGATGTGATCCCGCGCAGCGAGCCGAGCACGTCGGTCGGTACCGGGTTCAAGGCGACCTCGCGCCCGGCCTCGAGGCGCGCGCCGAGCAAGATGCGCTCGATCAGCTTGCTGAGACCGTCGCACCGCCGGTGGATGATGCCGAGGAACTGGTCGACCTGCTCCGCGGACATCGTGCGCCAGCGCATGCCGAGCGTCACGGCGGCGCCGCGGATCGCGGTGAGCGGCGTCTTGAGCTCGTGCGTCGTGTTGGCGAGCAGCTGGCCCTTGTACTCGTACGCCCTCGCGAGCGCCATCTGTCGCTTGTGGTTCATCAGGAACAGCGCGGCGGCTGCGACGACGAGCAGCCCGGCGAGCGCCAGCGCAACGTGGAGGCCGCCGGAACGGATCGCACCGAAGAACTCGGCCGCCGACTGTGTCGTGATCGAGGCCCACCCGCCGATGCCGTCCTCGCTGAACGAGGCGATCATGCGCGTGCCGTGGCTCGTGTACTCGATGAATCCGCTGTGCCGCGCTGCGAGCGCGCGCAAGACGGGAGCATCATCGAACTTCTTCCCGACCCTCGTGCGATCACCGGCCGCGACCAGCGTGCCTGTGGAGTCGATAAGGAGCGCGCGCCCGCTCTTCCCATAGTGGAGGCGCTCGTTGTAGGTCTCGAGTGGGTTGTCGTCGGCCCGGAAGTACCCGATGAAGATCGCGGCCGTCTCGCCGCCCTTTTGGACCGGAACGGCCAGCGCCACGACCGGGACGCTCGATACGGTCATGACGGATGAGATCCCAGGCTTTCCGGCCAGGAGATCGGCTCGAAGCGGCGCGTATCCCGGGTCGGTCGCCGGCGGCAATCCCGGCTTGGCGCTGTACGCATTCAAGGGAGAGCCGGAAAGGCTCACCAGCGCGCCGCCGTAGTTCAGCAACGCCGAGCGCTTCACGTAGGCCATGATGTGGGCCGTGTCCGCGAGGTCTCCCGGCTTCAGCGACAGCGGGGTCACGGAGACGAAGTCGTACGCGTCTTTCAGCGCGAACATCACGTACTGGTTGGTGAGGGACGCGAGGTCCCGCTCTTCGGACACACGGTCGTCCCGGCGGATCTGTTGTGCGGTTGCGTTCGCGCGCGCGCTCTGCAGCAGGCCGACCAGCGCCACGGCGACCACCACGACGATGCTGACGACGAGCGGGATGAACCGTTTGAGTGCTCGCATCCCAAGTCCCCTTTTTGGGCGCGGGGCATCGAAGCCACGCGTTTGTCTAGGTATCGACCGGGATGGGCCGGGGATTTACGGATGCTTGAAAAAGCGAGCGTGTCTTACAGGGACTCGACGCGTTTCTTCAGGCCTTTCAGCGCGATATCGATGACCTGCTGCTCCATCTTGCGCTTCATGAACCCCATCATCGGGATCCCCGGCTCGACGCTGGCGCGGTAGACGACCTCGGTCTGTCCGTCTGTGCCGGTGAGCGCGTATTCGCCCTCGAGGTTCTTGATGGGACTGCCGTCGACGAACGACCACCCCACGCCGGCGTCGTCGGGCAAGTACGCGTACGTAAGCTCGTACCACCCGCTCAGCCCGAGAAGCGATACGTCGAAACGCACCGTTTGCCCGCGGCCGTCCGCGTCTCGCCCCTTGACCTCGACCTTCTTCACGCTGCTCGCCCACTGCGGATACGCGTCGAAGTCGGCGATCACGGCCATCACCGCGCTCGGATCGGCCGCGATCGTGATCTTGCCTTCCGTCCGCTCGGCCATGGCTCCCCCGTTCGCTCGGTCCTTCGGTTTCATTCTGTCACGGGCCGCGACTATCCTGTCGAGACCACATGGGCGTGCAAGCCGTTCTCTTCGACTTCGGACACACGCTCATGGATTTCGGGCGCACGGAGGAAGCCCTCCGGGGCGCCTATTCCGTTATCAGGGACAAGCTCGCCGCCTGGGTCGAGGATCGCGCGCCGCCCGAGATCGACGAGCTGGTCGAGCGCGTTGCCGAAGAGATCGACCGCCGCGTCGAGCGGAGCTACGTGCAGCGCCGGCTCGAAGAGCTCGACATCATCGAAGAGTTCGAGGACGCGTTCGCGGCGCTCGGCTACAAGCTGCCTCCCGAGCTCATCCGTGAGGTCGTCGAGCTCGACCACGAGGCGCTCGTCAACTCCGTTCGCATCGAGCCCGAGACGCTGGACACGCTCGAGAAGCTCAAAGCGGACGGGCTGAAGCTCGGACTGGTGTCGAACGTCTCGCAGCTGCCCGAGCTGCTGCACCGCGACATCAAGACGTTCGGCATCGCGCGCTTCATGGACGGTGTCGCGTTCTCGAGCGAGATCGGCGTCCGCAAGCCCCGCCCGCAGATCTTCGAGCACGTCCTCGAAGCGGTCGGCGCGCGCGCCGTCGATGCGGTGTTCGTCGGTGACCGGCTGGTTGACGACATCGCCGGCGCGCAAGCGGTCGGGATGCGCGCGGTGCTGACCCGTCAGTACCGCCGCGAAGAGCCGGACTCGATCGCGCCCGACGCGGTGATCGAGCACATCACCGAGCTGCCCGGCGTGCTGTCGCGTCTCTAGCCTCGAGCACGTCCTTCAGCGCGTTCAGCCCACGACGGATCGCCCATCGATGCCGCTTGACCGACGTCGAAAGCCGGCGGCCGCGCGCGCCCGGCCCCCGCTCGACGTCCAAGAAATAGTGGACGATCATCCCATCCTTGAACGACTCCAGCCACCACTCCGCGCGCCCGATCAGCTCGCCTTCTTCGAGCGTCCACGTGAAGCCTTCCCACTCGCGCGAGTTCGGGATCGACGCTTTCATCTTCATGCGCCCGCGGTGAAGGCCGACCGGCACGTCGAGCGTCACCCACCCGTAGCCGCCGCCGGCGCGCGCCCCCGGCCACCACGACGCGTCTTCCGATAGTCCGAGCAGCCTGCGCTGCACCGCTTCCGGTGAGGCGTGGATGAACAGCTCGTCGGTCGCGTTCGCGCGCACGGACATCATGATAGATGGCTAGGATGATGCGCATGGCGGACGACGCACCAACCCGCTCCGAACGCGAGCGCGACGTCGCCGGCCGCCCGAAGAACGCGCGCCCGCGCGACTCGCTCGGCCGGCCGCTCCCCCGCGGGGCGGAGAACGCGATGGTCGAAGAAGAGCTCCCGGCCGATCCCGAACGGCTGCTCGACATCGGGATCGAGCACTTCAATGCGCGGCGCTTCTTCCAAGCGCACGAGACGTGGGAGACGGCGTGGCACCCATCCCCCGCCGACGAACGAGACTTCTGGCAAGGACTGACGCAAGTGGCCGTCGGTCTCACGCACTACCAGCGCGGCAACCCCAAGGGATCGGTGACGTTGCTGCAGCGCGGCGCGCGCAAGATCGCGAAGTACGGCGAGACCTACCGGCGCGTCCCGGTGGCGGCCGTGGCGGCGGCCGCCCGCAAGGCCGCAGCTGCGATCGAGCGGGCCGGCAGCTCGACGCCGATCGAGTTCCCGACCATCGAGAGGACTCCCGTCCGATAGGCGCGTAACCGGGCGGCGGCTAGGTTGGCCCGGAACGCGCAGGTCAGACAGCCTATTTTCGGGCGCGAAAGTTCAAGACCCGGTGGAGCTCCGCCGATGGATAATGTGACACAGGGGCTGCGGGCTCCTGAAGGCTGCTCGAAGGGCGCAGGTCGGGGAGGAACAGGTGGCACGGAACCGCTTCGTATGCTCGTCTTGCGGCGCGAAGACCCCGATCCAAGCGTTCTGCCAGCAGTGCGGGCAGCCGACCCCGGTGTGCACCCCCGACGAGCGCATCCTGTGGGAGATGGGCCAGTGGGAGAGCTCGCGCGCGCGCCAGGGTAAGCCCGTCCGAACCGTTTCCCTGCCGCTGCGCACGGACCCCAACGCGCCGGCGCCTGTCTACGAACCACCGGCCAGTACCCGGCGCCAGGTCCAGCCCTTGCCGGCCGAGCAGCCCCGGACGGCGCCGCCCGCGCCGGCCCAACCAACGATGCCCGCGCAGCCGATGAAGCCGGCCGCCCGGACGCCGGTCGAGCAGCGCCCCCACCCGGACTCCCCGCCCGACGATCCCCGGCCTGCCGCTCCGCGGAGCGTCCCGACCGAGCCGCGCAAGCGCAACGAGCGCCCCGCCGGCCCGCAGATCGCGGCTGCCGCGGCCGCGTCCTCGACGGCTCACGCGCTCGACCTGAACGTGACCCACGACGTCGCCGAAGCCCCGACCAAACGTCAGATCGACAAGTCCGCCGCCCTGCAGCGGATCATCCGGAACATCCCCCGGCACGCGCCGAGCCGCACGCCGGTCGACGACTCAATCGTGCCCGAGCCCGCCGACCAGTTCGCGAAGCGCGCGGCGCTCGAAGAGGCCGCCCGCCTCGCCGCCGAGATGGAAGAGCAAGCGCGTCTCGCGGCAGAGCAGGAAGAGCGCGAGCGGCAAGAGTACCTCGAGCGCGTCATGCGCGAAGCGGAAGAGCGCGCGCGCGCCGAGGCCGAAGAGCGCGAACGGGTCCAAGCCGAAGAGAAGGCGCGCCTCGAAGCGCTCGAGCAGGCCCGCCTCGATGCGGAACGCAAGGCGCAGGAAGCGGAAGAGCGCGCGCGCGCCGCCGAAGAGCAAGCGCGGCTCGCCGAAGAGCAAGCCAAGATCGCCGAGGAAGAGCGCGCGCGCCGTGCCGCCGAGGAGAAGGCCAGGTTCGAGGCCGAAGAGCGCGTGCGCACCGAAGCACTGGAGCAGGCGAAGACCGAAGCCGAAGAGGAAGCGCGCCGCGAAGCCGAGGAGCGCGCACGCCTCGAGGCGGAAGAGAAAGCGCGTCTCGAAGCCGCTCGCGAAGCGATGAAGGAAGCCGAAGCGCGCCAGCGCGAAGCAGAGCGCATCCGGCGCGAAGCCGAGGCCGAAGCCGAGGCAGCGCAGCGCGCGGCGGAGAAGGAAGCGAAGCGGCTGGCGCGCGAGCAGGCGCAGAACCAGAAAGAGGCCGAGAAGACGGCCAAGAAGGACTCGAAGAAGGCCGCGGCGGCGGCGGCGAAGGCGGCCCAGCAGGTCGAAACGCACCGGCAGGAAGTCACCGGCGAGGCGAAGCCGCACCGCAAGAGCCGCCTCGACAAGCGCTACGACCGTCAGGTTGCGGCGCTCGGGCTGCTCGAAGCAGAGACGGTCACGATCATGGCCGACGGACGCAGCGGCGTGCGCCGCGCGACGATGTTCATCACGCGCTATCGCGTCGCGATCGTCGGTCGGTCACGCCGACGCACGATGGTGCGCTGGATCCCGCTCGAGGAAGTCACGAAGATCGAGACCGCCTGGCGCGGAGCGCCGACGTTGATCGTCAACGCGCCGATCGAGGTGCTGCCGTTCAAGCAGCGGGCGAAGTCGACGCTGCAGCAGCTGCTGCGCCTGGTTCAGTCCGAGGTGCGCGAGGCGCGCGCGGGCGGCGGTCGCCGGCACAGCGCCGACCTGATGCAGGACTGGAACGACCGGATGAACGACATGCTCGGATCGAGCGCGGGGCGGTTCCGTCTGTGGATCCGTCGCCACCCGTGGTTCACGCTGGTGTGGCTGGCGTCGATCGTACCCATCGCCTACTTCGTCGCGCGCTCGCGGATCTAAGCCTCAGCGCCAGAAGAGCAACGACAGGCCGATCGTCATCGTCGTGAGCACTGCCGCTCCCAGCGTCGCGCCGAGCAGATTCAGACAGTTCTGAACGATCGAGTCGCGGAACGCGCGCGCCCAGCTCGCCGCGACCGGGATCGCAGTCGCCACGGCGGCGAGCGTCCACACCGGGAACACTTTGAACGCGACCTCGACGGTAAGGACGACGTACACCAGCGTCAGCCACCCGCCGACCACGATGAGCCCGAACTCGTCGCCCCACCGCGCGACCGGGGTGAGCTTCCCCGCTGCCTTGTCCGACCGGTAATGAAGGAGGTCGTGCGTGAACAGCACGACGCTCATGAACAGGCCGGGGACGATGGACGCCCATATCGCGACCGTGTCGAAACGCTTGGCTTGCACGTAGTACGCGCCGACGACGGCGAGCACGCCGAACGCGGCGAACGTTCCGGCCTGACCGAACCCGCGGTAGCCGTACTTCACCGGCGTCCACCAGTACTGCCACGCGAGCAGCGCGCCGGCCGCGCCGAGCGGCAGCACCAGCCACCCTCGCGCGATCGCGAGAACGACGCCGCACCCGACGGCGACGCCGTACAGCGCCGCAGCGAGCGACAGCATCGCGCGCGCGCTCATCTGTCCGCTCTCGATCAGACCCGGGTCGGTCGCGATCGCGCCGCGATCGACGCGCGCGAGCTTGTCGGCGCCCGATCGCGCGTCGGCGACGTCGCCCAGAGCGTTGCTGCCGAGCTGCAGCGCGACGGCGCCGACGATCGTCACTGCGAACCAACCCCACGCGAAGTCGAAGCCGTGCGCGTACGCGAGCGCCGCGCCGGCCGCAACCGGCGCGACGATCATGGGGATTGTCCTCGTGCGCAGCGCGCGCGCGATCGTATGGGCGTTGGTCATGGGAGCCAAGAGGCTACGGGCGAGCGGCTGCGGCGGCAACACGCGCGCTCGCTAGGATGAGACGCGATGGCGAACCGTCTCGCGGGCGAAACGAGCCCCTACCTCCTGCAGCACGCGAACAACCCCGTCGACTGGTATCCCTGGGGCGACGAGGCGCTCGCGCGCGCGCACACCGAGGACAAGCCGATCTTGCTCTCGATCGGGTACGCGGCGTGCCACTGGTGTCACGTGATGGAGCACGAGTCCTTCGAAGACGCGGAAACCGCGCGCCTGATGAACGACTGGTTCGTCTCGATCAAGGTCGACCGTGAGGAGCGGCCCGATATCGACTCCATCTACATGAGCGCGGTGCAAGCGATGACCGGTCACGGCGGCTGGCCGATGACGATGTTCCTCACGCCGGACGGGAAGCCCTTCTACGGCGGGACCTACTACCCGCCCGAGCCGCGTCACGGGATGCCGGCGTTCCGCCAGGTGCTCGAAGGCGTCCACGACGCGTGGGTGAACAAGCGCGACGACGTCGAGCAGCAGGGGGCCGGACTCATCGAGTACGTCGCGCGCTCGTCGCAGCTGCGCCCGCAGCCGGGGATGCTCGACGAGGCGGTCCTGACGCGCGCGGCCGACCTGATGCTGCAAACCGTCGACGACGAGTGGGGCGGCTTCGGCAACGGCATGAAGTTCCCGCAAGCACCGAACTTCGAGTTCCTGTTGCGCGCGGCCGTGCGCGGTGATGTGCGCGCGCGCGACGCGGTGACGCTGACGCTCGACAAGATGGCGCGCGGCGGCATCTCTCAACGGCGCTGAGCACCGGCGAGTACCTCCTTCGCGAGATGCAGCAACCCGAGGGCGGCTTCTCGTCCAGCCAGGACGCGGACTCCGAAGGCGTCGAAGGCAAGTACTACGGGTGGCCCTATGAAGAAATCATCGCCGTCGCCGGCGACGACGTGCCGATGGCGATCGCCGCGTTCGCGCTCAGCGGCACCGGCAACTGGGAAGGCACCAACGTTCTGTGGCGCCCGCATCCCGACGAAGAGGTCGCCGCCGACATCGGTATTCCCGTCGAGCCGCTGCGTGCGGCCGTCGATCGCGTGCGCGCGCGCTTGCTCGAGGCGCGCGCGAGGCGCGTGCCGCCGGCGACCGACGACAAGGTTCTCGCGTCGTGGAACGGGCTGGCGATCGCCGCCCTGGCCGAGGCCGGGCGGGTGATGGGACGTGAGGACTTCGTCAAGGCTGCACACCGCGCAGCGACCTTCGCAGTCGAAACCCTGGTCGACGCGAACGGGCGCGTCCTGCGCTCGTGGCGCGCGGGCAAGACGAGCGGCCCCGGGTTCCTCGACGACTACGCGATGCTCGGCGACGGCCTCTTGACCTTGTACGAGACGACGTTCGAGCCGCAGTGGTGGGATGAGGCGATGCAGTTGGGCCGCGAGATCCTTCGCCTGTTCGCCGACGAGCGCGGCGGGTTCTTCGACACGGGCTCGGATGTCTCGCAGATCGTCGTCCGCCCGAAGGACCTGTTCGACAACGCCGTCCCGTCGGGGAACTCGTCTGCGAGCGACCTTCTGCTGCGCCTCGCCGCCCTCTCGGGGGACGGCAACCTGGACGAGGCGGCGCAGGGCTTCCTGCGCCTGATCGCTCCGGCGCTCGAGCAGGCGCCGGGCGGCTTCGGGAACGCCCTGAGCGCCGCCGACCGGGCCGTGGGGGGGTCG